>PMZT01000255.1 GCA_003170085.1 Planctomycetia bacterium
ATTGAAGAGTAACAGAGCACTAGTTCCCAAACGACCGGAAACCTTACGCTGGACCTTGGCGGCGGCGCCGCGATGAAACTCGCCCTCATCCCCGCGGGCAAGTTCATGATGGGCAGCCCCGTAACCGAGAAGGATCGCGACAAGGATGAGACCCAGCACGAGGTGACGATCAGCAAGCCCTTCTACATGGGCATCACTCATGTGACGGTGGACCAGTTCGCGGCGTTCGTGAAGGACAGCGGCTACAAGACGGATGCCGAGAAGGAGGGTTGGTCGGTTGGCTTGGAAATCAAGGACGGCACAGCCACGTCAAAGAAGATGGACGGTTGCTCGTGGCGTAATCCGAGCTTCGACCAGAAGGGGGATCATCCGGTGGTGCAGGTGAGTTGGAACGATGCGCGGGCGTTCTGCGACTGGCTATCGAAGAAGAGCGGCAAGACGGTGGTGCTGCCGACGGAGGCGCAGTGGGAATACGCCTGCCGTGCGGGCACCCAGACGGCGTATCCGTGGGGGGACAATCCGGATGATGGCGAGGGCTGGGCCAACTGCGTCGACCAGAGCCTCAAGAAAAAGTTGCCCAACGGGACCGAGGCGTGGACGTTCTTTAACTGGGACGATGGTTTTGTGTTCACCTCGCCGGTGGCCAGTTTCAAGGCCAATACGTTCGGGCTGCATGATATGATCGGCAACGCGGGGCAGTGGTGCCAGGACTACTCTGGCGACTATGAAAAGGCAGCGGCCACGGACCCTACGGGAGCGGACACTGGTAGCCTCCGCGTGCTGCGTGGCGGGTCTTGGCTCGACACTCCGAGGAACTGCCGCTCGGCCTACCGCTTCAGGCTCACTCCTGACGCCCGGGCCGGCTGCCTCGGCTTCCGTGTGGCGGTGGTTGCGGCTGGTCGATAGGTTTGGACAAATGGGCCTTGGTCCTTTCGGAGCGGGGGGGGCAGAGCCGAATAGCCAGCGTGTGCTTCGCGGCGGATGTTTAATGTAAATGATGCGCAAGGAGCCTATTATGGACCGCTTGACAAAGATATGGCTTAACGGGTATAAGTCGTTCAAATATGATCCACACGCCCATCCCGGCGTTGTCATTGGTGAGCCGGCCCATCTGGGTGAGTCTGTGGAGTTTGGGGATGTGACGGTGCTGCTCGGTGCCAACGGCGCGGGCAAGAGCAACCTTGTGTCGTTTTTCAGGATGCTGAACTTCATGGTAACGGGTGCCCTTCAGGAGTACATCGGGCGGGAAGGTACTTCTGATTCACTGCTGTATTACGGCCGTCAGAACACGCTCAGGATGCAGGCTGCTGTGGAATTCACAGGCCAGGAGCGGCGGAACCGCTACCTGATGACACTGGCCGACGCCGCCCCGGACACGCTGATTTTCACTGACGAGGTGGTGACTTTCCGGCGGGAGGGATACCCCCGGCCCCAAGAAGTTAGTCTGGGCTCGGGCCACAAAGAGAGCCGTCTCAAGGAGTGTTACGAACAGGGCGATGCAACGTGTGGCGTTATTTTCTACATGCTGTCGCGATGCCGGTGCTATCAGTTCCACGACACTTCCCCGACGGCCAATATCCGCAAGAAGGTGTATGTCGAAGATGCCGATTACCTGCGCAGTGACGGGGGGAATCTGGCTGCCTATCTGCGGGCGTTGCGGCAAACCCATCGCGCGTACTATGATCGTATCATCCAAACCATCCGTCTTGCCTTTCCCCAGTTCGGAGATTTCGTGCTGGAGCCGGCGCCGGAGAACAATAGATATCTCTTGCTTAACTGGCGCGAGGCCGGCCGATCAGACTACCTTTTCGGACCGCATCAACTCTCCGACGGCACACTGCGCTTCATGGCCTTGGCCGCGCTGTTCCTTCAGCCTCCACAAAAACTGCCCTCGGTCATAGTCATAGACGAGCCGGAACTGGGGCTGCACCCCTACGCGATCACGGTACTTGCCAGTATGATGAATACGGCCGCGAAAAAATGCCAGGTGGTACTCTCTACGCAATCAACGCGCCTGGTGGACGAGTTCGATGTTGGCCAAATCACGGTTGTTGAACGCGACCCGAAGGAGAACTGCACTCGCTGCAAGCATCCCGACGCCATCGTCCTGGAGGACTGGGTTCGACGGTACTCAACCAGTGAACTATGGGAAAAGAACGTCCTGGGAGGGCGCCCCTAAATGACGCCCAGATTGCACATCACTGCGGAGGGCAAGACAGAGGAAGGCTACGCCAAGCGCGTTCTTGTACCACACCTTGGCAGCCTCGGCCTAAACCAAGTAGTGGTTGACGTCAGGTCTGTTAAGACAGGCCGCAAGCGGGGGCGAGATTATCGAGGTGGCTTGTTGGAGTACGCGAAGGCAAAGAGCGACATTGTGGACTGGATGAAGGAGGATGACAACCCGGATTCGTTTTTCACGACGATGTTTGATCTCTATGCGCTCCCGGAGGACTTTCCGGGATACGCTGGCGCAAGACGAGAGGTTGACCCATATCGGCGGGTCTGTCTGTTGGAGGAGTCGCTAAGGGACGCACTCAAGCATCCGCGGTTTGTTCCCTATATTCAGTTGCATGAATTTGAAGCCCTTATTCTGGCGGCCCCTCAGCACCTTGATTGGGAGTACCTTGAACACGAAAAGGCCATCGCCAATCTCGTTGCCTTGTCTAACCAAAAGAACCCGGAAGAGATCAACGACCGGCCGGAATCAGCTCCCTCGAAGCGGATCATCGCAGAGATTCCCGAATATGAAGGGCAGAAGGCCGTCGTCGGTCCCGTTGTGGTGGAAAAGATTGGGCTGAAAGTCCTGCGTCAAAGATGCCGCCACTTTGCCGATTGGCTTGCCAGACTTGAGGCGCTGGGAGCCTCGACAACGTAGCAGTATTCGGCGTTTCTCAATTGAGGCAATTCAGGGACGGGGCAATCCCGAGGTGAACATTTGACGAACGGCAGTGCGCGGGTCGTGCCTTCGTCCCCGTGCCTTTGTCTCGGGAAGCCTTGTATGGGCCTTAACTCCGCCATCGAATGGACCGAATCTACCTGGAACCCCGTGACCGGGTGTTCCAAGGTGAGCGACGGGTGCCGGCATTGTTACGCCGAGCGGATGGCCCTGCGCCTGCGGGGCATGGGCCAGGCGAACTACGCCCGCGGGTTCGAGGTCACGCTGCAGCCGCACGCCCTCGGGCTGCCCCTTTCGTGGAAGAAGCCGCAGATGATCTTCGTGAACTCCATGAGCGACCTCTTTCACGCCGACGTGCCGCCGGAATTCATCCAGAACGTTTTTGACGTGATGTGCCGGGCCGACTGGCACACCTACCAGATCCTCACCAAGCGGTCGGAGCGGCTGCTCGAACTCGACCCGCAACTGGCCTGGCCGCTGCACGTCTGGATGGGCGTCACGGTCGAGAACGCCGACAACGCGTACCGCATCGACCACCTGCGGCGCACGCGCGCGGCGGTCAAGTTCCTGTCGCTCGAGCCGCTCCTGGGTCCGCTGCCCGATCTGGACCTGGCCGGGATTCACTGGGTGGTCGTTGGCGGCGAGTCCGGCCCCGGCGCGCGGCCGATGCGGCCCGAATGGGCCATCGACCTGCGCGACCAGTGCCTCAAGGCCGGCGTCCCCTTCTTCTTCAAACAGTGGGGCGGCGTGAACAAGAAGAAGGCCGGGCGCCTGCTCGGCGGCCGCACGTGGGACGAAATGCCGCGCGGGCATCCGGCGGCCGATGTGCAACCCGCAGAAACCGGAACGCTGGCAACGTGATGTTCTTGTCCTTTTTCCGCCCCGCCGTGGCGGAGCACGCGTTTTTCAGTCCGTGGAGAGTGGGTATATCTTACGCCTCCGTCCCTGGGTGCCTTCGTCCCTCGGCCCCCCATCCTTCGACTTTGGACCTTGGACTTTGAACTTTGGGCTATCTTTATTGCCTAAGAAAAGAATCTTACGCGCGACGTCAAACTTTGGCACGCCGTTTGCACATATCTTGTGTATCTTACCCAGCTTTCCTATCATGCGATACTATAATATATATCGAGCGGTTGCCATAAGATGCCCGAAAACGTCTGTTTTTGACACTGATTCGATACGAACAGGGGCATAAAAAAATCAAAAACGATCAAAAAGCGCAAGTTTTGCGCTACCNNGTTTTTAGCGAAATACGGTTTTTCGTTAGTATATATTCGGCCCGATTGGCACGGGCGTTTTTCGGGATTCCATATTAATTTTTCGAGGGAGGACGGAAAAAAATCTGAGAATTTGAAATTTGAGATTTCAGATTTGAGAATCTCAAATCTGAGAATTTTCAATCTGAAATTTCAGATCGGAGATTCCAGATTGGAGATTTCAGATTTGAGACTTACATCGTGTTCTGCGGGTCCACGTCAATCGCCATCTGGACGGGGCCGGGCGTGGCAAGGTCGCTGCGGGTCTTGTCCCACAGGAACATGAGGGCCTTGGCGGTCGGGGCCTTCAGGAGCATGTGATACCGCCAGAAGCGGCTGATCTTGGCGACCGGGCATGGTTGCGGGCCAAGGATCTTGACCCCCGCGATACGGGCGGGCTCGGCCAGGCGTGCAGCCACGGTCTGGATCGCCTCGGCGGCGCGCTGGCGGCTTTGGGACCGCACGATAATGCGGGCGAGGCGGCCGAACGGCGGGTATCCGCGGGCGCGGCGGGTTTCCAGTTCGTCCTTGGCAAACGATTCGTAATCGTGCTTGGCGGCAAGCTGGATGGCCAGGTGTTCCGGCTGGAACGTCTGGATGAACACGCGGCCGCCCTTGGGTCCGCGGCCCGCGCGGCCGGCGACCTGCGTAATGAGCTGGAACGTGCGTTCGTTGGCCCGGAAATCGGGCAGGCTCAGGGCGACGTCGGCGTTGACGACGCCCACGACGGTCACGTTCGGGAAATCGAGGCCCTTGGCTACCATTTGCGTGCCGATGAGGATGTCGATCTCGCCCTCGGCGAAGCCCGCGAGCAGCCGCTCGTGGCCGCCGCGCTTCTTCATGGCATCGGCGTCCATGCGTCCGACGCGGATTTCGGGGAACTTGCGGAGGACCTCTTCCTCGATCTTCTGCGTGCCGGTGCCCCAGTAGTTGAACGTTTCGGACGAGCAGGACGGGCAGACCGACGGCGGCGGTTGCCGGCGTCCGCAATAATGGCAGATGAGGATGCCGGGTTTCGAGTGGTACGTCATGCCGACGTCGCAATCGGGGCACTTCTCGACGTGTCCGCAGCGCAGGCAGAACAGGTGCGTGGCGAACCCTCGGCGATTCAGGAACAGGATGGCCTGTTCCTGGTGTTGCCAGGCGTTCATGAGGGCGTCTTCGAGCGCCCGCGACAGGATATGGTGGCCCTTGCGCTCCACGGCTTCGCGACGCATGTCGATGATGTCGACCGGCGGCAGGGGCCGTCCGCCGATGCGATGCGGCAGGCGGGCCTCCTGGTAATGCTCCACCGAGCGGGCGTTCTGGTACGATTCCAGGCTGGGCGTGGCGGAGCCCAGGATGACGGCGGCGCCCACGAGGTTGGCCCGCATAATGGCCACGTCGCGGGCGTTATAGCGCGGGGCGGTGTCCTGCTTGAACGAGTTCTCGTGCTCTTCGTCGATCACGACGATGCCAAGGTTGCGGACGGGGGCGAAAACGGCACTGCGGGCGCCGATGACGACGTCGGCCCGGCCCTCGGCGATGTCGCGCCACTGGCGGTGCCGCTCGGCGTCGGTCAGGTTCGAGTGCAGCACGGCAACGTTGGTGAACCGTTCGCGAAATCGGCGGATGGTCTGCGGCGTCAGGGCGATTTCGGGCACCAGCACGATCGCCTGCTGGCCGCTCGCCACGACCTCGGCGATGGCCTGGAGGTAGACCTCGGTCTTGCCCGAGCCGGTCACGCCGTGCAGCAGCACGACGCCGAACTTGCCGCGCACCAGGAGGTTGTTGATCCGCTGGAGGGCCAGCAACTGATCGGGCGTGAGGTGCCGCGGGGCGGTTTCCTCGAGCGGGATGAAGAGGTCGCGTGCGAATTCGTCGATCTGGCGGTTCTCGATGCGGACGAGGCCCTTTTCCTCGAGGCTCTTGATGACCGCGACGGTGCAGCCGGCCTGGCGCGCGAGTTCCCGCGGCGCGAGAGCGGTGCCGCCCTCGGCCAGGCAGTCGAGCACGCGGCAGAGCCGGGC
>PMZT01000099.1 GCA_003170085.1 Planctomycetia bacterium
GTGGCCGCCCGCCGTGTCCGACCCGAAGCGCGTACTTGAGACGGCGCGAAGGCAGGATACCCGCCGAGAAAGTGGCAATGCCTCTACCTACTCCGGCAGCGGCCGGCCTTTCGTCTCGGGGCAGAACCAGATGAAAACCATGCCGACGATGTACACCAGGCACGTGATGCCGCCGGCGGCGGCGTAGTTCTCTCCAAAGGCGGCCAAGAGCGAGCCGCTGCCCAGCGTCCCCACGGCGGCCAGGATGCGCCCTGAGTTGTAGGCGAACCCCTGGCCGGTGGCCCGTATGCGGGTCGGAAAGAGTTCCGGCAGATACAGCGGCAACCAGCCGTAGAACGCCGCCGTTGTGGCGCCGACCGCAAAGACCCAGGCGAAGAACCACAACCCGAGTTCCATCGGCAGGCGGAAGATGCACTGGCACGCCACAAGCGACAGAAGGCACAGCGTGAAGTAGCCGGTCCGGCGGCTGGTCCACTGGGCAAAGAGGGCGCCCAGGACGCAGCCGATGATCGCGCCGCAGGAGGAGGCGATTAGCGTGAGCGACCTGGCGGCCCGCGCCCACTGGGCGATATCGGCCGGAAGGGCCTTGCTCATCTTGTCCGCCCACGAGGGAATCCACTGGACCGATCCCCACGTGCCCAAGAGCGCGATCGCCCCCAGCATCGCGCCCATGATCGCGTACTTCGCAAGACCGCCCTTGAAGATGTCCGACACCTTGTTCTTCGGGCCGGTGGCGGCGGCGTGTTTCCAGCGTTCGGACTCGGGCACGAAGATCTGGATGAAGAAGGCCAGCACCGCCGGCAGGGCGCCCAGGAAGAGGAGCAGCCGCCAGCCGGAGTTCGCCAGGAGCGGCCCGATCCAGCTCTCGGGCATGCCGGCCGCGCGGAACACGCCGCCGAGGTCGTCGATCACCTGCGACAGCCCCAGGCCCATGAGCCCCACCAGAAGGATGCCCACGTTCGCCGCGGCGCCGATCACGCCGGCCAGCATCGGGCGGAAACGGGCGGGCCAGATCTCCATCACGAGGGCCACGCCCAGCGCCCATTCGCCGCCCATGCCGAGCGACGACAGGAGCCGCAGCGACGCCAGGTGCCACGCCTGCGTTGAGAAACCGCACAGCCCGCTGAAAACCGCGTAGGTGACGATGCTCAGGACCATCGCCCGTACGCGGCCGATGCGGTCGCCGAGCCAGCCGAACAGGATGCCGCCGCACGCTGCGCCGGCCAGGTACACGGCCATGATGGCGGCAAACCAGTAACTGAAGTTCGTCTGGGCCGACTCGCCGATCAGTTCCATCAGGGCCGGGCGGCCCACCAGCGGAAACAGGCCCTGTTCGAGGCCGTCGAACATCCAGCCCAGCAGGGCGGCCGCAAGGGCCAGCGCCAGCGCCCATTTACTTTGCGACTGCGATTCGCCAGCCATCGTGCCCCGAACCAGTGTGGCACAGCCCCGATTGCTCGGGGCTGTGCATTGCATTGCCCACCCGAGGGCGCCCACCGCGGCGGGGTATTACTTCGCCGCGGCCTTTGAAAACTCCTCGTACTGCTTCTGGAAATCGGCCCGCGTCGGAACCGTGCCCGTTGAGACCCAGAAACGGTAGCGGACGGTCAGCACGTCGCCCTTCTTCAGTTCCACGTGCGGGAAGGCGCCGAACCGGCCGTAGTCGCGGTACGCCGACCACCGCGAGCCCTTGGGGTTGTCGGGCGAACTCATGTCCTCAACGAAATAGGTCTTGCCGTTCAGGGTGAACGATTCGGCCGCCCACGGAAGGTCCGTGGCCTCGATCTTTGCGATGGCGGACTTCTTGCCGTCCTTTGAGAGGAACGGCGGGTTCCAGTCGGCGTTCGCGTCCTGGGCGGGATTCACGGCGTCCTTGGGGAAGCAGTACTTCGTGGCCGTCCGGGTGAGTTCATTGGCGGGGCGGAACTGGATGCCGCCGTGCTCGGGGTCGCCGTTCAGGTCCAGGTCGCCGCCGAGGGCCTTGACCTTCGACACGAAATCGATGAAGGCCAGGGTGGGTGCCGGGCGGCGCGAGAACGTGAACGTCCGCTCGTCTTCGATGATCGTTTTGCCGGTATCCAGGGTCCACGATACGAGCGACGTGAACGAGGCCTGGTCCGGCCCGGCCTTCTGGTCGAGGAACTTCTGATGGACCTGCCGGTTTTTGCCCATCTCCCAGAGGTTGTACTTACCGCCCTCGAAGCCCACCTTCTGCCAGCCGATGAAGATGCCGCGGTGGTGCGTGAAGTCGCCGCCGGGGCCTTTGGTGATCGGCGCCTTGCCCTCGGCGTCGAAGACGTGCAGGAACGGCTTGAAGGTCGAGTGCGCCCGCGCGGGCGTTGACACGTCGTTGGCATACATGTACCGGGCGACCGCGCGGCCGTCGAGATACACATCGAGATACTCGCCCGCGGTGTCCTTGAAGCAGAACCCCTTGTCGCTGGGCGCCGGACCGGGGGCCGGGGTGGTCTCGGCGGCCGGTGCAGGTTTTGCCACCTTGGCCGGGGCCGCGGCATCCGCCTTATCGGCCTTCGCCGCCGCATGGGCAAAGAGCGGAAGACCCAGAATGAGCATCGCAAGAACCACGCTTGGCATCAGCTTCCGGAACATGCGTATCTCCTCCTCGATTGTTTGCGGTGTGACCCGGCCTATTTCTCGGCCTTCGCGGGCGTCAGGTTGCCTTCGGGCAGACGGCCGGCGACCCACTGAATGGCGCGGTCGGTCAGGGTTATGAAGTTCGGGTTGGCGTAGGCCTTGGAATCGTGGCCGGACTCGATGAACGCCACGCGGGCCTTCTTGTACAGTTTGACCCAGCCGATGATCTTCTCGCTCGTCGGCTCGTCGGTCGTCAGGAGCACGTGCACGCCCGGGCTTACGGTGTACTTGCCGTAGGTCTCATCGTGAATGGTGTAGTCCGTCAGGCCCTTTGTGATCGGATGCTCCGCGTCCTCGACGTGCACCTTGAGGTCCACGTCGTGCTTGAAGATCGAGCGCGGATGGTCGGGCGTGGGCGCGAGGTAGTACTTGGCGCCGAAGATCTCGATGAACTCCGGCCAGTCCGGGTAGGCGGCAATCGCGTGGTGCATGACGAAAAGGCCGACGCCCTTGTCGAGGAGCTTCAGCAGGTTCTCGCGCTGCTTGTCGCTCATCTTCTGATTGTAGTTGTAGAGCACGATCGCATCGTATGGCCAGTCCGCGATGTCCTCGAACAGGTCGCTCGGGCTCTTCTGGACCACGTGCTTGAAGGTGATGTCGGTCATTCCCTCGAAGACCGCCAGGAACGGCTTCTCGTCGAAACCGTGGCCGCCAGTGACCAGGAGGACGTTCACCTTCTTTCCGGCCTCGGCAGGCGCCGCCTTCTCGCCGGCCAGGGCGATGCCCGCCATAAAACCCACGACCGCCAGGATTACCGCAAGCTTCAGCCCGGTGAACCGCGTCATTGTCAGGCTCCTTTCGATTTTCCGATTGATCCGGCGGATGAGTATACAACCCGGCCGGCGCAGCGCCTCGCTTTTTTGCCGTGGTCTTGCCCCGGGTGCTCCGCCACGCTGGGCAAGCCCCCGGCATTGCCGGGGGATAATGTTATCCCCCCCGCCATGATGGAATGCCGTTACAGGTGCCACGGTGCCCGCATCGCCCGGCCGAGCATCCGTTCGGCCTCCGGATCGCCCACGAAATGCTCCGTCGCCGGGTCCCACTTCACCTTGCGGCCGAGGATCATGGCGATATTGCACAGGTGGGCGACCGTGGCCGATCGGTGCCCGATCTCGACCGGCGCCGCCGGTTCCTGCCGCGTGCGCACGCAGCGGAGGAAGTTGTCCATGTGGCTCAGGCCGTCGGTGTCATACAGGTGGACCTCGCCCGCGCCGATGCCGGCCTTGAGGAGCGACGGCGGGTCGGCCTTGCCGTCGACGTCGATCCAGCCCTCGGTGCCCTCGAAGCGGCAGTTGGGGCCTGTGGTCGTGCAGCGGACCTGCTCGCCGCCGGCGTACGTGGCCGTGACGTCGATCCTGGTCGCGGTGTTGTAGAGGCCCGTGGTGGGCCACTCGGCCTGGCCTTCGACCTCGACAGGGCCGGAGCCGTCGGCCCCGATCGCCCACTGCGCCAGGTCGAGCCAGTGGGCACCGTTGTTCGTGATCTGCCCGCCGGAATAATCGAGGATGAACCGGAACGCGTAGTGGCAGCGGAACGGGTGGTACGGTTCCCACGGCGCCGGGCCGAGCCACATCTCGTAGTCGAACCCTTCCGGCACGGGCTCGGGCTGCCACGTGGCCTCGCAGAAACGGTTGTTCGCCCCGACGCTGCACCGCACGGTCTTCAGGCGTCCGATGCGGCCGTTGCGTATGAGTTCGCAGATGTTGCGGACCTGTGCCCACGACCGCCGCTGCGTGCCCGTCTGGAATACGCGGCCCGTTTGCCGCACGGTCCGGACGAGGGCCTTGCCCTGGTCGATCGTAAGGGCCAGCGGCTTCTCGGAATAGATGTCCTTGCCGGCATGACATGCGGCCGTGGCGATGAGGGCATGCCAGTGGTCGGGCACCGCGACCACGACGGCATCGACATCCGGCCGCGCGAGGACCTCGCGGAAATCGGCGGTGCCGGTGCACCCGGTGAACGTGCCCCCGCGGGCGGCGGCGCCGTAGATGCGGGCGGCGCCGGCGAGGGCGGGATCGCGATGCCGCGACTCGACATCGCAGATGGCAACGACCTGGGCCTCGGGGTTCCTCAGCAGGCTGCCCAGGTGGCCGCCGCCCATGTTGCCCACGCCGATGTTGGCCACGTTGACGCGGTTGCTGGGGGCAGGGCGGCCGCCGGCGCCAAGGGCCGATGCCGACAGGACGTATGGCGCCGCGGCGACGGCGAGGGCGCCCTTCAGCAGACTTCGACGGGTGAGACCCGTTGCCTTATGCATGGCATGTCTCCCGTGCGTCCCGCTCAAGGGGCAACCTGTAGGGTGCGTGCTGGCACGCACCATTTCAATGCAATCCGCGTGCGTGCAAGCACGCACCCTACGGACTTGGTGTTTACTTCTTCGCAGGTGCAGCGGCCTTATCCGCGGGGGACTTGACGGCCTCGGGCGGTTTGGCCTCGACGGGCCGCTTGGCCGTCCAGAACACCGCGTTCACGAGCATCTGCCGGAACCCCTCGTTCTCGAAATCGTCGTGCGCCCCGAGCGACGTATAGAAGACCCGCTGCGCGCCGCGTCGAAGACCCGCCGTGGCGGGCTCGTGGGTCCAGGCGACCGGCTCGGTTATGTCCTTCGTGGTGCCCGTCAGCAGGACCTCAACGTTGTTCGCGCCGCCGACCACGCCCGGGTTCTTATAGAGCCACGATGTCGACTCGTACGCTGTGAAGCCGGCGAGGATCGGGTGGCCCTTCGCCTTCTCGACGATGGCGATCTGCGTGGCAGGCCCCTTGCCATAGTGGCCCATGTAGTTGCCGCCGAGGACCTGCTTGTCGAACTCCGGCCATCCCTTGAACGCGTGGCTGGCCGTACGGATGCCCACGACGCCCTTGCCGGCAGCCACGAACTTGCGGACGTGTTCGAGTTGCTCGGTGCTGAGGGCGCTGCGGCGGGTGTAGAGGATCATGACGTCGGAGGAATCGAGCTTCTCGATCCCCTCGAGTTCGGTGTTCTGCTCCTTGCCGAATGCGTGGGTGCAGACGATGTTGAATCGCCTTTCGAGGGTCTTCTGGAACTCGGTGAGCTCGTCGTTCGACGCGTACTCGTCGGACGCCGATACCATGCATACCTTGACCGGCGGCGGGCTGGACGAGGGCGCGGGCTCCTCGGCCTTTGCCTCGGTCTTCGCACAACCGACCGCGGCGCCGAGGAGAATGACACAAGCGAGCAACGTTGAGGCGATACGCATGACGGCCTCCTGAAAATGCGCCCAGCAACCCAAACGGGCCTTAAACCCATCTTGAGGGTGCCATGCTTTCGCNNGCGAAAGCATGGCACCCAACGAATAATGTTGACGCCCCGCTAAGCTCGGGCGACGTACTCCTTCAGCTTCAACACGTTCTCGGGCGGCGTTTCGTACGGCAGGGAGCCGGTGCCGATGCACGACTTCTCGCGCGTCCGGGCCAGGGCGATCACGCGGTCGGCCTCGCGGCGGGCGGCCTCCCACGACGGCGCGGCCACGATCCGGTGGTCCATGTTCACGCGGACCATGACCTGCGGGTGCGGTGCCACCACGTCCATGAACGCCTGCTGGTGGGTCTCCATCGGGCAGACGACGTACTCGCAGCCCATCTCGAGAATCGCGGGCAGGATAGGGGCCGAGTCGCCGCCGATGACGAACGCCACACCGTGGCCCATGATGCGGGCGAACTGCTCGAGCAGCGGCCGCACGGCGGGCACCTCGATCTCGCGGAACTGCTGGGGCGAGAGGAGCGGCGGCGTGGCGGCCGACTCGAAGAACGCCACGTCGAGGCCCGCCTCGGCGATCGCGCGGACAAAAGGCAACTGCCCCTGCGCCACGGTCGAGAGGGCGGCGCGGGCCAGGGCCGGCTCCGTCAGGCAACTGATGAGCAGCGTCTCGAAGCCCACGAGGTTGGCCGAGATCGAAAACGGGCCGCTCACGGGAATGCGGATGTCGGCCCCGGGGAACTCGCGCTTCAGGCGCCGCCCGACCTCGATGACCTTGCCGGGCCGCCCCGCGTGCGGGTCGAACGGCTTGAGGGCCGCCAGACGCTCAAGGTCCGGCAGCGCGCAGCCGCTGATGGCCGGGATGCCGGCGCCCGAGGGCTGCGGCACGACGGCCCCGTAAGCCTCGGCCTCGAGGTTGTAGATGTCGATGCCGACGACGACCGGACGGTGCTCGTACAGGCGATACGCGGCGGCATGGCCCTGGAAGAGAAGTTCCGGGTCGCGCGAGACTTCCCACGGCGTGCGGTGGATCAGCAGCGCCGCGTGTTCATAAACCGAGGGTGAGAATTGCATGGTTCCTCGTGTTACTCCGGCAGCGGCTTGCCCTTGGTCTCCGGGGCGAACGGGAGCACCGCCAGGCCCAGCAGGAACACACTGGCGACCGTGAACGCAGCGTACCGGAACGGGCTGTCGACGCTGCCCAGCGAACTCAGGATCGTGGGATGCCAGTCTATGTAAAGGGTGGTCAGATACCCCAGCACAAACGGGAACGTGGCCGCCAGATACCGTGCGGTGTTATAGCAGAAGCCGACGCCCGTGGCCCGCAGCCGCGCGGGGAACAACTCGGGGAAGTAGATCGAGTAGCCGCCGAAGATCGTGAGCGTTCCGAGGCCCAGAATCGGGGCCATCCACCAGATCTGGCTCGGCTTCGTCATGAAGCCGAACACGCACAGGACCGAGGCGATGGCCACGACGAATATCAGGGCAAACGACCGACGCCGGCCGATACGGGCCATCAGAAGGGTGAACAGGTAGGTGCCGATGGCGGCGCTCAGGTTGAACAGGATCATCGCCCAACTGACGTATCTATCGCCCTCGGTCTTATCGGGAACGACCTCGCGTACGAGTTCGGGCAGCCAGAAGCCGATGCTCCACAGGCCCACGACGCCGGCCAGACCCAGCACGAAGCCCACGATGACGTTGCGCCGCCAACGCGGGTCGCCGAAGAGTTCCTTCATGCTGCCCAGTTTCTGGCCGTGCTTGAGTTCGCCGCGGCGCTCGGCCTCCTTGGCCTTGACCCACGCCTCGGGTTCCTTGAGGCGCCGCATGACGAAGAAGACGAGGACGGCCGGCAAGGCGCCGACCAGGAACAGCCACCGCCAGCCTTCCCATCCGAACATCATCGCACTGGGCTTCAGGTAGAGGCTGACGGCCGCCGCTCCCACGTTGCCCATGGCTGCAAGCGACTGGAGGAACCCAAGGGCGTACGGCCGCGAGCGGGACGGCAGGGTCTCGGCCACCAGGGAGACGGCCGCGGCAAATGTGCCGCCGACGCCCAGGCCCGTCAGGAACCGGTAGATCGTGAAATCGACCCACGATACCGACAGCGACGACAGGGCCGTGAAAAGAGAGTAGAAGAGGACCGACACGATGAGGGTCTTGGCGCGTCCCCAGCGATCGCCCAGGTAGCCGAAGAAGATGCCGCCGGTGGCCCATCCCAAAATCAGGACCATCGTGGCGACGCCGCCGTAGTACTTGATGACTTCCTTCGCGGTCCCGTCGGCCAGCAGGCTGGTGATGGCCGGGGTCCGGCTCAGCGTGAACAACTGCTGGGCCATGGTGTCGAACAACCACCCGCACCAGCACACGAGCAGGACGAACCAGTGATAGCGCGAAAGGCCGCGGTACCACGCGATGTTCTGCTCGGCCGCGCCCGGCACGGGGGGGACAACGCCCGGATTTTCTTTTGCGCTCATGGTGCCATTCACCTGTGGCACGCCTGCCCTCGGGCGTGCGATGATTCGCAGGGGTCACAGCCGAGGGCGGCTGTGCCGTAAGCATCCTTAGAACGTCTTGACGGCCACCTCGGCCCCGCCGCGCTCGGCCGAAACGTAGGCGCTATAGATCGTCGAGATCGCGTTGGCGGCAAGGCCGCTGTCGCTCTCGACCGGCGCCCCGTACGCCACGGTGCGGTAGAACGCCTCGATTTCCTGCGGGTAGCCGGTCATCCAGTCCTCGTCGGGCGACGGGTTGGACCAGCCCTGCTTGGTGCCGATTTTCTCGACCACGTAGATATCTTTGAAATTGGCCTCCGCCGGGTTGTACGTCTGCATCGCGCTATTGGGGTTGATGTTGCAGAACGTGCGGTGGTTGTTCGCCGCCACCTCGATCCAGTTGTGGATGCCGCCCAGGACGATGTCCGACGCGAAGATGTCGGCCACGGTCCCGTCCTCGAACACCACGTGCATGAGCGAGAAATCGTCGATGTCGAAATAATCGCAGCGGATGTGCCCCTCGTTCCGGAAGCCCGGCAGCCGCGTGATCGCGTGCGTGTGGCCGCAGACCTTCGCGGGCCGGATGGGCTTGCCCGTGCGCACCTTGCCCTCGGTGGCCTTCAGGTACAGGGCCGCCGTGAGCGGGTGGCAGCCCTTGCCGATCATGACGCCGCCGCCCGAGAACTTCCAGTAGGCGTACGTCTTGGCGTGCGAGCCGCTGTGCGACTCCTCGCCGTGAATCCACAGGATCTGGGCGCCGGTCTTCGTCAGGATCTCGCGCTCCTTCTGGATCGACGGCGCGTAGACCCAGTTCTCGGCGTACAGGAGTCGGCCCTTGCTTGCCTTCTCGGCGGCCAGGATCCGCTCGATACTCGCCAGGCAGTGCTCCATCGCCACGGTCTTCGGGAACCGATCGCCGTGGAAGTCGGGCGAGCCGTCACCGAAGTAGCCGGTCAGCGGCTTCTCGACGATGGCGAACTTGCCGGCCTTCAGCGCCGCCACCGCCACCTCTTCGTGCGACTGGGCCGTCGTGCACACGTGCAGGACGTCGCACTTTTCGATGAGCGCCGCCAGGCTGGGCATCACGGGGATGCCGCGCTCGCGGCCGTACTCCTCGGCCCGGTCAAGCGCGTAAACGCCCTGGACCTCGACGTTCGCCCCGTGGACCTTCTTAATCGCCTCGAAATGGAACGCGGCGGCAAACCCCGCGCCCACGATGCCCGCCCGTACGGTTTTCTTCGCGTTCATGGTGTTCCTTTCAAGCGATTTTCACGGTACAACGGGCAGCCCCGTAACTGACGCACTATCTGTTGTCAAAGGTGCCACGGCGACCGCATCGTGCGCGAAACCATCCGGTTCGCGTCGTCGTCGCCGATGAACTGCTCCTTCGCCGGGTCCCAGCGGAGCTTGCGATTGAGGAGCATCGCGATATTGCCCAGGTGGCAGATCGTGGCCGAGCGGTGCCCGATCTCGACGGGCGCCGCCGTCACGCCGCGCGTCTTGCAGCATTCGATGAAGTTGGCCTGGTGGCCGCGGCTCTCGTACAGCCGCAGGTCGCCGGGGCCGATCGGCTGCTGGAGGATCGACTTGGGGTTCGCATCAAGCTTGCCGCGCCTGACGTGGACCCAGCCGTCGGTCCCGATGAACCGGACGCCGCTGCCGACGCCTTCCTCGCCGCCGATCTTCGTTCCGGCGCTGGTCGTGCAGCGGAGCGTTACGCCACTCGCATACGTGCATGTAAAATCGACGTGGGTGGCCGTCGTGAAAAGGCCCGTGGTGGGGAACACGCCGCTACCGACGACCTCGACGGGACCCGTGTCATCGGTGCCGTTGCCCCACTGGGCGATGTCGAGGTCGTGGGCGCCGAAGTTCGTCACCTGGCCGCCCGAATAATCCAGGACGAACCGGAACGTGTAGTGGCACCTGAGCTCGATGTACGGTTCCCACGGCGCCTGGCCGAGCCAAAGGTCATAGTCGAAGCCCTCGGGCACCGGCTCGGGGCTCCACGTGGCGCCGCAGCCCTTGTTGTTGCCCGGGAGGCCCACCTCGATCGCCTTGAGCTTGCCGATGCGGCCGTTGCGCACGAGCTCGCACGCCTGGCGGAACTCGCGGCCGGACCGCTGCTGGCTGCCGCACTGGAACACGCGGCCGTACAGGCGCACCGCGTCGGACATGGCGCGGCCCTCGGCGATCGTCAGCGACATCGGCTTCTCGCAGTAAACGTCCTTGCCCGCCTTGACGGCGGCGATCGTGGTGAGGGCGTGCCAGTGATCGGGCGTGGCGATGAGGACGGCGTCGATGTCTTTACGGCCGACGACTTCGCGGAAATCGTTGTACCCGGCGCACACGGTTGAAGGCTCGGCGCCCTTCTCGCCATACTTGGCCGCCACCTTCTTCTGGGCGGCCTCGCGGCGCTTCGAGTCGACATCGCAGACGGCGAGGAACTGGACCTCGGGGTTCGACAGGAACGCCCCCATGTCGCCGGAGCCTTGGCCGCCGATGCCGATGCCGCCCATGCCGATACGGTTGCTGGGTAGCGGACGCCCCTCGGCCCCCAGCGACGCGGCGGGGATCACGTACAGTCCGCCGGCGGCGAGCGCCGCAGCGCCTTTCAGAAACCCGCGGCGGGTGATGGACGGCTGATTCGGCATCCGAAATCCTCCTGGGCACAGCCCCCGTCGAAGACCCGCCGGGGCGGGGTATCGCCGGGCATGGGCAAGCCCCCGGCCCGCCACGGCGGGTCTTCGACATTGCCGGGGGATTTGTTATCCCCACGGTCGCCGCGGCGACCGCGACGGTTCTTCAACCGGCCGCACGTTGACGCCTACGCGAAACGGCATTGTAGTAACGGGGGCGGGGTGGACGCAAGGAAACGTTGCGGCAGGAGGGCGGATGGTTGTGCCAATCGTTTCTGGCAACCGCTGTTTCGGTGGGTGGCATGCCCACGC
>PMZT01000141.1 GCA_003170085.1 Planctomycetia bacterium
ACCCTGGGTACGCATAAGAAATAAGGCTATCAAGCCCCATCGGGGCGCCTTGGGCAGATGCATGCGTCTGCCCATCGTTCGGTAAGACGCCCCTGACGGGGCTTAGCCCTCCTTGGTGCCCGCTTACCCAGGGCTCGACTTCGTCTTCGCCCTGGGCTAAAAAAGACGCCCCTGCGGGGCTTGTCGGGTGTGCCCGATGCCCGTTCACATGCCCGCTCGAACGGTGCCCCGCCGCGGCGGGCGAAAGCATGCCCTCGGGCTACGAACGACCATGCTTTCGCAACGGCGCGAAAGCATGGCACCCGACTACAAGATGTTGGCACACCCAATCGCGGTCACTTCGCCCAATCTACTTGTCGCGCGAGGCATCCTGACGTACATTGTCTGGTGAAAAGCGCTTCGCGCGCGGCGTTTACGGGTGTGGAATCTCCACGGCGGGTGGCAGCCGCCGCGGCGGCCGTCTTTGCGTGGCCGTGCATCATCAGACCGACGGGGCTGTCATGGCGGAACGGCTGTACAACACGCAGCAGGTTGCCCAGTTGCTGGGGACTTCGCCGAGGGAGATCGGCGACTGGATCCGGCAAGGGCGATTGCAGGCCGAGCGGATGCCCGGCGGCAACGTCTGCGTGGGCGAGTCCTCGCTCGTGCGATTCCTGAAGGCGCAGGGCGTGGACCTCGAAGAGGTCATGGCCCGTGTCGCCCTGGCGGAGGGGAAGCCGCCGCAGGCCGGGGCCGACCCGCCGCCAGCCGCGCAAGGTATCGCCGCACGCAAAGCGGCGCTTGCAACGGCCGCCGCAACACCCGCTCCCGGCGTAAGGGCGCCGGCCGTGGCCACGGCCTCATCGCCACCGCCGCCGGACGGCGACGCCGCCGCCATCGCCGACGCCATCCTCGGCGACGCCGTCGAGCGCCATGCCACGGCCATTTACCTGGAATCCCAGGCCGACGGCCTCGCGCTACGGCTGCGCATCGCCGGGCGGCTGTATGAGAAGGCGAACTTCCGCCGCCGCCTGCCGTCGGCCCTGGCTGCGGACCTTCTGGCGCGCTTCGAGCAGATGGCGGGGGTGGACCCCGGCGGCCCGCGCGCGCCGCACGAGGGCGCCTTCTCCCGGCGCCTGGCCGGACGCGACATCGAGTTTCACGTCTCGGCGTGCACGACGCCACACGGAAGACATCTTGTCATCTGCCTTGATGTGATTGCGGGCGAGTAAAGACCGGCGCGGGTCATTGCGCGCGGCGGTAGGCCTTCACGGCGCCGCGGGTGCGGCCAAGGCGGACGCGCTTCTCCGACACCTCGGCCGCCTGCTGCGCCAGCGACAGGGCGAGCCGGTCGTACAGCCGCTGCAACCGGTCGGCCATGCCGGCGTCGGGCGAGATGCCGGCGGCAAGGATGCTCCGCACCACGCCTTCCATCTCAAGACCCACCCGGCGGGCCGCATCGATCCGGCCGCGCAGCACGTGCTCCAGTTGCTGCGCGAGCAGGGCCTCGGCCTCGGCAAAGAGTTGCCGGGAGATGACCGCCGCGTCGCCGGCGGCCGCGGGGCCGGGGGCGCCGAGGTCCGCCGTTGCACTTTGAGGGGCCGGGTTCATCGCGCGTTCGCCTCCGAAGTGATCTTCTGCTGTTTCTGCTCGACCTCCTTCAGGAGGGCCGCGGCCTCGGCGTTGGCCGGGTCGAGCACAAGGAGCACGTCGAGCGTTTTGCGGGCCAGATCGAGCCGGTTGTCGCGGGCATAGAGCGTGGCCAGGCAGAACAGGACCGACACGTCGCCGGGGTGGCGTTCGAGGTAGACTTCGAGATAGTGCGTGACCTTGGCGAACGTGCCCATCTGGATCGACGCCTGGAAGAGCCCCAGGAGGGCCACGAGGTTGTTCACGTCGCGGTCGAGCGCCATCATGTAATGGTCGAACGCGCGGGCGAAGTCCTGGCGCTGCTGGTCCACCATGCCCAGGCCGGCGTAGGCCTCGGGGCAACGGCCGTCGAGCCGGATGGCCCGGCCGAAGGCCCGCTCGGCCTCGTCGAGGGCGCCCGTCTGGAGGGCGACGACGCCGCAGCCGACGTGCGGCCCCGGCCGGTCCTGGGCCAGCAGCGACGCCTCTTCATAGCACTGGCGGGCGCGGTCGTAGTGGGCAAGGGCCGTGTGGCAATCGCCCAGTTCCTTGAGGATGTCGTAGCGCTGGTCGAGGCCTTCCTCGACCAGAAAGCCATCGGGCGTCAGTTCCATGGTTCTCCCCTACCCTCAAGAATGGCGTCGGCCTCTTCCAGCAAGGCCACGGCCGGACCGGGCTGGTTGGCCCGTTTCAGAAGCCTGGCTTCCAGCAGGAGCGTGCTGACGGTGGGCGTCGTGAGGTTGATCTCGCGGCAGACCGCCAGGGCCTCGCCGTCGCGGCCGCCGGCCTTCAGGAGCGCGCGCACCGTACGTTCATGCATCCATCGACTATTGTTAAATCGTTCGCCCATCTGCTTGTAGAGCCACGCGGCCTGCGCCCAGTCGCCGTCGGACTCCATCTCCTCGGCGTTCTGGAGCAGGCGGTCGAACGGGAACGCCCGCTCGGCCTCCGACGGCGGCCGGACGGCGATGCCCGCGGCCTCCAGCGAAAGGCGGAGCGACGGCCCGGAGTCCCGTGCGCGGGCCCGCCGCAGCCCATCGGTGCGGAGCACGACCGCGGGCCAGTCGCCCCCGGCGGACCCGGCAATCTCAAACGCCACCTTGCCCGTGGCGTCGTGCGCCGCCGCATAGAGTGGGTCCTCGACCCACAGGGTCTCGACGCGCGCGCCGGGCGAGACGACGGCCACATAGTCGCCCTCGACACGCCGGAGGGCCGCGTCAAGGCGTGCGGCAGGCGTCGCCCCCGGCGTCACCGGCACGATCACCTGGTTGGGCAGCGTGGGGTCGGCGCGGGCGATCTCGGCCGGCGGCAGGACGAGGTAGAGTTGGCAGGGCATGAACGTCCATGCCCCGATCTGGCGGATCATGCCGGCGGCGGCCGCGTCCAGCACGTCCGGCGCGAAGACGATCGAAAGGTCGGGCATCTTCGGCCACGGCTTCGCGGGGCGCGTGGCCCGGATCATGAGGACCTGGCGGGCGTAATCCAGCTTGTTCTTGCGCATCCGGTAGGAGATGCGGTCGCACTCGCCCACGGGGCCAAAAAACTCGCCCGTGACCTGCGGAATGTGAAGGAGGTCGGTGAAGAAGCTGAGGCGCCGCGTCATGTCCCAGTCGATCATGACGCGCAACCCTTCGTTGTACGGGCCGGTCTTCTCGAAGAGGTCGCGCCGGTGCATCAGCGCCACGTGCAGCACGTGGTTGAAGTGGCAAAGGAGGAACCGGTCGAAGTCGCGGCTGATGTTGACGACCTTGCCCAGGACCTGCCGCGTGCCGTCGGGCAGGACGCGGCAGTGTACTTTGTAGAGATCGGTATAGGCGGCATGGCAGTCGTCGCGGCCCTCAAGGGTCTCGACCAGCCGGGCGAGGTGCTCCGGGTAGTAACGGTCGTCGTCGTCGAGGTACGCCACGTACTTGCCTTGGGCGCGGCCGAGGGCCTCGTTAAGCGACGCCGCCTTGCCGCGGTTCTCGCGGCGGTCGATCAGCACCAGTCGCGGATCGTTGAACGCGGCCACGAGATCGGCCACCGGCTCGCCGCCGTCGTTGACGACGAAGGCCTCGAACTGGCGGTAGGTCTGGCCGACCACGCTTTCGAGCGCCTCGCGCAGATACCGGCGTCGGTTGAAGGTCGGCACCAGCACGCTGACGAGCGGCCCGCGTTTTTCGGTCGTGTCGATGGTCAGCAACTCCTAATACGACAGCACAACTTCATACGACAGCGCCACTTCCCAGCTTTTGCGCGGGCGGGTCTCCGTACCCGCCGCGCCGACTGCCAATACGCGCCCCAATCATGCGGCGTTCTTGCGCGGTGGGTCGGGAGACCCACCGCGCAAAGTCGAGGTTCTGCCCGGCCATTAGGCGCGGGCGGGGCTCACGCCTCGGCCTGCGCAAGCCAGGCGTCCTCGTCGGCCGTGGCCGCCGCAAGCTCATCGGGCGACGGCTTGGTCACGGGGTCGCGCTCGAAGTCCAGGAAAAGCCCGTTGATCTGCTCCAGTTGCCGCTTGAGCGAAAAGTGGGTAGCCACGTAGTTGCGGTACGCCTCGGGGCAATACGAGTCCAGGAGAATCCGCTCGCAGAACTCGTCCACCGTCCGCCACAGGTACTCAGGCGGGAAGAAATCGTGGCAGCCGGGGAACGTGTGGACGACGGGCTTCAGGCCCCGCGCCATGCCCTCGATGACGCCCACCGGGTGGCCCTCGACGATGCTCGACGACACGAGGTAGTGCTTGTCCTCGAGCCAGCCGGCCACATCCTCCTGCCATCCGTTGAAGACGACCGCGTCGCCCAGGCCCATCTCCTCCACGGCGTTCTGCATGTACGACTGAAGGACGCCGTCGTCCTGGTACTCGCCGGCGAAGAACAAGCGGTACTCCGAATCGATCGCGTGCAGCCGCTGGAAGGCATGGAGGAGCAGCATCGGGTTCTTCACCATGTGGATGCGGCCGACGAACGCCAGGTTCTTGCCGCGCGGGCGATTCACGAACGAGAACCGCTCGAGGTCCACGCCGTTCGGGATCGCCACGACACGGGTGCGCCGCTCGAGGTCCGGAATCTTCTCGAGCAGGCGCTTGTGGACGGCGCTGTTGCCCACCGTAACGAGCGCATCGATGTTCTCCCACAGAACCCGCTCGGGCCAGGGGCTGAAGGCCTCGTAGCGGTGGAGCCGCACGACCGTGCGGCAGAGCTTGGGCCGTTGCGATGCCACCACGACCTGGTTGGTGCACCATTCCATCCAGGCGATGTCGCACCATTGCATGACGCGCAGCATCTCGGCGTCGCTCTGCCCCTGGCAGAAACGGCTCTCGAAACGGGCGTTGGCGTAGGCGTAGATGCCGCCGATGAATTTCGTGTCGCAGGTCTCGACGAAGAACGCCACCTTCGGCCGCAGGCTCCGCACGCGTTCGTACACCGGCAGGATCATGTTCTGCTGCGGCGAGATGCGGAACGAAGCGATGAGCGCCTCGATCCCGCTGGCGGTGTCGCCGCGGTCCAGCAGGGCGGTCGCGGTGCGGTTGGCGAGGTCGGCCGTCAGAACGCCGGCGCCCGCCAGGCCGTCGAAGAGCGGCACGACCTCGGCCGGACGCCCGGCGGCCAGGTAGACTTCGGCAAGGTTCCAGAGCGGCTGGCCGGGGTTGCCGGACAGGCAGGCGACGGCCCGTTTCAGGAAGTCGATGGACTCGTCGTAGCGACCCGTGGAGTACAAGAGGGCGCCGGCATCGTTCAGTGCCTGTCCGTCTTCCGGCTGCTCGCGAAGATGATCCGTCAGGACGGCAATCGCCTCGTCGACCCGGCCGGCGTCGGCCAGCCGCTCGGCGCGGGCGTAGGCGTCGCAGAGGGACAACTCAAGAGTCACGGCGATTCCTTTCACTTCACCAGAGGGCCGGCGACATAACCCGCAACGGCGATGGCCGCAAGCGACCGGACACCCTCGACCGGCTCCGTCTCGGCGGCCTCCGGCTGCGATTCGGCGGCGCCGGCGGGACAACTTTCGCGAGCGCCCGGCCGCAAGGCCGCGATGGCCGGCTCCTTCGGTACGCGGGGCACGGGCTGTCCGTAATGGGCGGCCCGCGCCAGGTACAACTCGGCCAGTCCGTCATCGCCGGTGGCCCGCATCATGACCCCCAACAGCCGGTACGCGTCCACGCGGTCCAGCGTGCCGCCGGTCGTGATGGCCTGCTTGAGATACTGCTGCGCCCGCTCGTACAGCGTGTGCCCGGGCTTCACTTTGAGCACGGTGACGATGGCGGCCAGGTACTCCGCCATGATCAGACAGGAGGGCAAGTGCAAATCGCGTGCCGCGGGGTCCGTCAGCCGTTCCGGTCCGAAGAAGTCGACTATCTTGGTCGCCAGGCGGGTGTAGAAATCGACCATCAGGGCCGTTTTCTCGGGCGTCGGCGGGTTCTGGTGAACCTTGACCAACGCCAGCGGGATGTGCTTGTACCGGACATCGCCCGCCATGGCCGTGCGGATGTAGAAGTCGTAGTCCTGGCACCTCAGGAAGGCCGGATCGTACGGCCCGATGCGGTCATAAAGGCTGCGGCGGATCATGGCCGAGGTGTCGAGAATCGGACAAATAGTGGCAAAACCGGCCATCAGCCGCCGCGGAAACTCCTCGGCCGTAAACGGCTTATACCGGCGGCACTCGTGCAGCGTGCCGTCGGGGCGGAAGATGAGGCCGTCGGTGTGCACGATGTCAATCGACGGGTCCTGCCGGACCGCCTCCACCTGCTTCATGAAGCGATTCGGGAGAGACTCGTCGTCGCTGCCCAGCCACGCGACATACGCCCCACGGGCCTCGCGGACGCCCAGGTTTCGCGTTTCAGGCCGGCCGCTGTGCGGCTTGTACAAATATCGTACGCGGCGGTCGTTCAAATGCTTGGCAACCGCCCGGGCGGTGCCGTCGGTCGAGCCGTCGTCGACCACCAGGATTTCGATGTCGCGGTAGGTCTGGCGCCGCAGGCTCCAGAGAGCCACGTCAACGCGGTCGGCGTCGTTGTAAACAGGCACCACCACCGAGACGAGGGGCGGTTGCGCCTTCACGCGGACCGGTCGCGGCGCCTCGTCGGTGGCCGCCGGCCTCGGCCACTCCCCTCCAAGGCGGAACTTCGTCGTGGCGGCGGGCGACGCCGGCGATGCCCCGGGCCCCGTCGCGACGGGCGTACCGGCCTGGCACAGCCGCGCGCGGTATCGCTCGGACGCCGCGGCGGAGTCGGTCTCCTTCCGCCAGGTCACGATCGAGTCGACCGGGCTGGTGTCGGCCGGGTCCTCATCGACCACTTCCACGCCGCAAGCTTCGGTCAGGTAGGTCCGGAGTTCCTCGGGCGCCTGCCCCACAATGAGGACGCGTCCGCGGCAGTTCTGACTGATGTTGCCGATCGACCGCCAGGTGCCGCGCGACAGGTCGCCCGGGTGCTTGAGGAGCAGCCAGACGAGGCGAGAAATGTCTTCGCCGGGGGTGACCTGCTCCAGGATTTGCCGCCGCAGGTCGGTCTCGTAGGAATGGACCCTCATGGACAGCTCGCCGTCCAGGTCGCGGCCGAGGACGGCGCTGAGCTTCGACGCGGCCGCGGCCTCGGGCACGATGAGGTCGGAGATGCGGCCGCGGAGCTTGGCCAGCGGCAGCCGCGCGAGTTCGTATTCGGCCACGCGGAGGCAGGCCCGCGGCAGGTTCCACGACCGCGGGGCGTCGAGAAGCTGCTCCAGGAGCGGCCCGAACCCCTCGAACCAGACGCGGGTGGAGGACCGCATGGCCCGCACGCCGCGTTCGAACGTCTCGTCGCCCTTCAGCAGAACGACGGGAACGCCGGCGTGCCCGGCCACGGCCCGGGCAAAGCCCTGCGTGTTCTCGAAGAACCGCGACACCACCAGGGTCACTTGCATGAGCTTCGCGCTCCCCTCACAGCATCCCTTTGCACTTTGTTACTTACATATAGTTGACCATTGACATCGACAGCAGTTTCGCCGTGGTTGAAAGGGTCATCTGGTAGAGCACCTGCAGCCGCGCCAGCTCGCTGGCCACGACGGTGATGTCGGCGTTGTCCAGGGAATCGGCCTGCTGGGTGCTAACCGACTGCCGGTTATCGAGGACGGTCTTCAGGCTGGTCATCGCCTGGAGCTGCGCCCCGTTGGTCGTGACCCACTCGGTCACGTGGTCCGTGACCTCGGTCAGGGCGCCCATGTCCTTGTCCATCAGGTCCATCTGCTGGGTTTGCGACAGGTTCTTGGTGTTCGCGACGGTGTCGCGCAGGTCCATCAGAACGCTGAAAAGGTCGTACGAGCCGTCGACGGTCACGGCGTCGGTGCCGGTGCGGGCGACGTCGGTGCTGTTGACATAGAGGATGCGGCCGTCGCGGGAGTCGGTCACGGCATCGTTGCCGGAGAACGTGAGGGGCACCGAGGTGGCGCCGCCGTCGATCGAGAGGTTCCCGTCGGACCGAATCTGCACGGTGCCCTGGTATCCTGCCGCCAGGTTTTGCACGTTCACGCAGGCTACGTCGCCCGACTTGTTGGTCAGCTTCAGGTCGGTCTCGTTGCCGGAGAACGAAATGACCTCGCCGTCGTCGAGGCGGACCGTGTGGTTGGGCTCGTCGATAGTCAGGGTATGCTGCGTGCCGAGAAGGGTGTCGCCGGAGGCCGAACTGTCGCCGGCGGCAATGCCGCTCGCGCCCGCGTAGGTCGTGGCGGTGTGGGTCACGGTGAGCCACACGTCGCCGCGGACGTTCGAGGTTCCCGCCCCTGCCGCGGCGCCGGTCTTGCCCAGGAACTCCGGGGCTGAGGGCGAGGTGCAGCGGAATACCTGGTCGCCGACGAGCGTGGTGGCGTACTCAACGCCCTCGGCCACGGCCACCGGCAGGGTGTGCGAGCCGCCCTGGTAGTCGACCTGGGTGATTTGGCCGCCTTCGCGCGTGACCGCGTAGGGGGCGTCGGCACTGCTGCCGCCGCCGAACAAGTACCGTCCCATCTGTTGCGTGTTGGCCAGCGAGACCACCTGTTCGAGGACCGAGTCGATCTCGCGCGCAATCGGCAGGCGGTTCTGGGCGGTGTACGTGCCGCTGGCCGCCTGGGCCGCGAGTGCCTTCACGCTCGCGAGCGCCGTCGTCATGCTTTCGAGGGCGCTCGCCACGACCTGGCCATTGTCGGTGATGCTGGCGAGGTTGCTCTTGTAGGTGTCGATGGCGTCGGACTGCGAACGCAGGGTCAGGATCTGGAAGGCGTCGGCCGGCGCATCGGACGGCCGGTTGACCCGCGACCCGGAAGAGGCCATCTCCTGGAAGCGTGCGAGCTCCTCGGTCTGGATCTGGAGCATCGCCTGCGTATTATTGTAGATGGAAGCAAGACTTCCCATGATTCACCCTTGCGGCGCCGTGGACCGGCCGCCGCCTGTCAAGTCGTCCCAATCACCGCCATGAGCGATTGCTGCATCTGGTTAGCCGAGGTCATGTACTTGGCCATCGTCTGGAACAACTGCTCGAAGATCATGAGCTGGGCCGCCTGCTCGTTCAGGTCGACGCCGCTCGTGTCCGCGCGCTGGTTATCAAGCTGGGTCATGGAGGCCTGGAGACCCTGCTGGCGTCCCTCGCGCAAGGACACCTCCTGGCCCACGTCGGCCACCAGGCGGCGGCACGAATCGCCCACGGTAAGGCCGCCGAGCGCCGCCACCGGCGTATCGCCGACGGCGGCCATGCGCGCGATGGCGGTGTTATCGAGACCCCCGGCCTCGCAGGAGGTCGCCACCCGGCCGACGGACTGGCGCACGTCGGCCGCAAGGTCGATCGTCGCCGCCGCATTGCCGGCAAAGAACGTGTTGAGACCGGCCGCCGACAGGAAACCCGCCGTGTCGGAACTGGCCAGGGCGTCGATCGTGAACGTCTCGCCGTCCGCCAGCGTGCCCGCCGAAAAGGCGACCTGCACGCCGTCCGACGCCGCCAGGACGTCGCCCGCGCGGTACCCCTGGCCCACCTTCAGGCTGCGGATGACGTTGCCCGACCCGTCGGTCACCTCGACCGCCAGGCCGTCGGTCACGCCGACGCTGCCCGACCCCACCACGCGGCAGCTCAGCGTCTGGTTCTCCGCCCCGGTGTACGCCCCCGAGACCGTCGCCTGCGCGGTGCCCGTCAGCGTGCTCGTCGAGGCCTCGGGCAGCAGGGCCGGCACAAAATCGAACTGGTGGCCCGAATCGGTTTCGAGGTGCAGGTGCCCGTTGGTCACCGCCGCCGACAGGCCCGGAATGGCGTTGAACCGGGCGACCACGTCGTCGAGGGAATCCGCGGCCGGGTCGATGGCCACGCCGTAGCGCGTGACCTGGCCGGTGGAGGTGTCGGTCATGCGAACGTAAACGGTGCCCGCGGTCACGGGCGGCTGCCAGGAGCCCAGATCCTGGCTGACGGTGCTGCCATCGAGCTCGTCGAAGGAGCCGTCGGTGCCGATGCCCTGCACGTGCACCTGGTTGATCCCCTGGCTGATGGTTCGGGCCAGGGTGTCGAAGTTGTCGGACAGGGCGGGCAGAAGATCGTTGGTGAGCGACAGGATGCCGCCGATCGTGCCGCCGCTGACGTCCAGGTTGTAGTTATGGAACCCGGCGACCGCGAGGCCGAGCTTGCCGGTGTCGCTGGTACCGAGTTCGAGCTTCGTCACCTGGGCTCCCATGACGATGCCCGTGCCGCCGGCCATGAGGTTGACCGTGCCGTCGCCGTTCGGCTGGACCTGGAGGTTGAGAAGCCCGGTCATCTTTTTGACATCCTCGTCGCGACGGTCGGCGAGGTTGCTGTTGGACTTTCCCTGGTTGGTGACCAGGGCCAGTTGGCGGTTCAGGTCGGCCACCTCGGCGGCCAGGCTGTTGAGCTGGTCAACGAGCGTGCCGCCTTCGACCCGGAGGTTCGTGCCCAGGCTGGTTATGGACGCGGCACCGTCGTGAAACTGCGCCGTCATGGCGTCGGCGGCGCCGCACACCTGGTCGCGCAGGATGGCGCTGTCGGGCTGACCGGCGAGCTGCTGGAGGGCGCCGAAGAAACTGTCGATCGAGGCGCCCAGGCCCTTGTCGCTCATGTCGCCGACGGTGCCTTCAACGGTCTGGAGGGTATCGAGTTCCTTCGAGACCTGGGCCAGGAGCGGCGTCTGCCGCAGGATCTCGTTCTCGACGACCGTATCGACGATCCGCCGCACGTCGGTCACCCGTGCCCCGCCGCCGGCCGTGATGCCCCCGGTGCCGCCGCACGACACGGGCACAATGGTGACCTCCTGGCGGTGGAAGCCCTCGGTCGCGCCATTGGCAATGTTGTTGCCGATGACGTCAATCGCGGCCAGCGCGACGTTAAGCCCGTTCAGGCCAATCGAAAGGTCCGCCATCGGTCACGACCTCGCATCGAGAAGGCCGGCGCCCACGCCGCGCGAATGTCCGCCGCGGTGGCCGTAGGTCTTCACGGATTCCATTTCCGGGAACAGTCCGAGCAGGAAGGCGCGGTTTACGTGGGCGCACTCGCCCACGAAGGCGGCGGTGCGCCGGTGCTGGCGGCGGATGTCGCCCACGAGCGCGGTGATGCGGCGGCGCCGCTCCTCGATCGCCTGGGCGTCCTCGGCCGACACCCGGCGCACCAGCCGCGAAAGCGTGACCTCTTCAAGGCCACACCCCACGGCGGCCGCAAGGCGCGCGCTCAGCGCCTGCCGCGCGTGCTCGACCGCGGCAAACTTGGCGCTCGTCATGCCGGCGTCGTCGATGATCTGGCGCAGGGCCGCCTCATTGCGGGCCGTGACGGCGTCGCACAGGCCTTTCAGGCGGTCCACGGCGGTCTCCTGAAGGCGGATCGCCTCGTCGAGAACCGCAAGGAACTCGCCCACCAGCGTGTGAATTTCCGCGGCGGTTGCCGTCATCACTTGACCTCCGGGGTTGCGTCCGGCGACTGACCCTGCTGCGACTGCCCCTGCTGCGACTGCCCCTGCTGCATGCGGGCGAACTGCCGCGTCAATTCCTTGGCCAGCCCGATGCCGCCCTTGGCCGCCACGTCCTGGGCCATGTACATCCAGAACAGGCCCTGCACCTGGTCGGAGGTGCCGGACTCGAGCAGGCCGGAGTCGGGAACCGTGCGGCGCATTTCCTCGAATACGCGATTCAGCAGCACCGACTCGAAGTCGCGGGCGGTCTTCTGGAGTTGCTCGGCCGTCTTGTCCTTCGCCGCGGCGCCGGCCGTCAGCACCGGCGAAAGATTTTCCGGGCTGAGCGGAAGCAGAGGCGCCGTCAGGCCATCGATCCCATCCACGGGTCACCCTCCCAGTATGTGGCACAGCCGCCCCCGGCTGTGCATTGCATTTCCCACCCGAGGGCGGGTGGGCCACATTGGCGTTACATTACCTTCAACTGAGCCTGGAGCGCCCCCGCCTGCTTGAGCGCCGAGAAGATCGAAATCAGATCGCGCGGCGTCAGGCCCATCGCATTCAGTGCCCGGGCCAGCTCCGAAACCGACACCTGCCGCGGCACGACGTGCAGCGTGCCGCCCTCCTCCACCGCCGTGATCTCGGTGCGCTGGACCTTTTCGGTGGTGCCGGTGCGTGAGAACGGTTGCGGCTGGCTCACGCCCTCCTTTTCCTGCGTGATGATCGAGAGGTTGCCATGCGAGATGCCAACGGTCGACACCCCCACGTTCTGCCCGACGACGATCGTACCCGTCCGCTCGTTGATGATGACGATGGCCGGCGTGTCGACCTTGACGTCGAGAGCGCCCAGGCGGTCGATCATGGCGGCCAGGTCGCGCCGGGGCATGGAGCGTGGCACGAGGACGCGCACCGTGCCGGCGTCCACCGTCTCGGCGCTGGCCGGGTAGAGGGCGTTGATGGCGGCCCGCAGTTCCTCGGCGGTCGAGAAGTCGGGGTTGTGCAGGTTAAACATCAGGCACCCGTTCTCGTCGACGAGGGTCGCGAGTTCCTCGCGTTCGACAGTCGCGCCGCTGGGGATGCGCCCGGCCGTGGCGTGGTTCTGCGAGATAGAGCTCTTGGCGCCCGACGCCGCAAAGCCGCCCAGAACCAGCGGCCCCTGGGCGACGGCGTAGACCTGGCCGTCGGCGCCCTTGAGGGGGGTCATCAGGAGCGTGCCGCCCTGGAGGTTCGTGGCGCTGCCGGCGGCCGCCACTTCGACGTCGGTGGTCGAACCGGCCCGCGCAAACGGGCCGAGCTCGGCCGTGACCGTGACGAAGGCGATGTTCTTGCTCGTGACCGCGAGGGGGTCGAACACGAGACCCGCCTCCCGCAGGAGGTTGGTCATCATCCGCTGGCTCACGACCGACGAATCGCCCGTGCCGTTGAGGCCCACCACCAGGCCGTAGCCCTGGAGGGGATTGGAGCGCACGCCCTTGATGTCGGCAACGTCCTTGATGCGTTCGGCCCGCACCGAGGCGGCCGGCGCAGCCACCAGGAGCACCAGCGCCGCCAGCCCGACCGCCGCTCGTATCCGGTTTGTCATGGCCCTCTCACCCTTCCCAGTATGTGGCACAGCCGCCCCCGGCTGTGCTTTGCATTTCCCACCCGAGGGCGGGTGGGCCACATTGCCGGGCGCGCCGCACGGCGTTTACCACGGCATCAGATGGTTCAGGAGTTTCGAAAGCCAGTTGGGGTCCGTCGTATCGTTCTCGGGGCCCTTCATCACGCTGATCATCTGGAAGTCGGCCACCTGGTCGCTGTTGATCGTGTTGGCAAAGGTGATGTCGCTCTGGCGGACGACGCCGCTGATGCAGATCACCTGAGCGTCGCCATACACGTTACGCGTGCGAGAGCCAAGGACCACGAGGTTCCCGTTCGGCAACACGTCGTGAACGGTCACCGTAATGTGATCCGTCAGGTTCCGCTGCGCCTTCAGGTCGGCCTTGCCATCGAGGCCGTTCGAGTACGTGTTGGTGGCGTTCACCGTGGGCAGCTTGAAGGGTTTGGCGCCCGCGCCGGCCTTGCCCCACCATTGCGTCATGTCATTGAGGGCCACCGAGCCGGAGAACGCGGCCGCGGTGTCCTGGGTCTTGGTGTTCTTGCGTTCGGTCTGGTTGTCGACGTCGCTGCGCTCATCCACGATAATCGTGAGGACGTCACCCACCCGCCGGGCCACGTCGTCGGCGTAGAAGCGGGGCGTGTAGCAGCTCGTGCTGGCCTTGGCATAGATCGAGCCGGCCGGCGCCGGCGCCGCGGCGGCCAGGCCCACCCCAATCGCCACGAGAACACCCAGGGCAAGGGATTTCATTATTTGACTCCGTCAAACACAGGTTCCACGGACCCGTCGGCGGCCACCTTGGCCGTGATGACCCGCGAGGAATCCACGTTGCGCACCTTGATAAAGCCGCCCGGGCGTCCGTCTTCGAGGGCCTGACCCAGGCCGGTCAGGAGGAAGCCGGGGCCCCGGAGCCGCATGACGACGGTCTCGCCGCGCCGCACGGCCACGCCGGCCGCCACGGGCTGGGCCTGCGTCGGGCGGATCACCGCGCCCTGGCGAATCGGCTGCGCCGCCACCAGGCCGAACGGCGGCGCCCAGTCGGCGGGCGGCGGCGCGTCGGCCAGGAGCGTCCGGATCGTCACGTTTTCGCTCGTGATCAGGCCGCCGGCCGAGATGTCGACCGCCGCCACCGCCTCGCGCTGGACGTACGAGAGTCGGAAGAGGACCGGCTGGGCGGCCTCGCGGCGCCCGTCGACCGTCACGGCCACCTCCACCTTGGCCTCGCCGGTCACGTCCTGCGGCACAAGCTTCGCCTCAAGGTGCGCCTCGCGCCCCGCGGGGGCAATAATGTCCTGCGGCGGGCGGACGACGCGCCAGGCCGAGCCGGCGGGGCTCGGGCGGTCCTTGGCCAGGCACGCCTCCGCCGCTTTCACCAGGTCGTCGGCCGGCCACGTGATCTCTCTGCGGCTGACCACGACCTTCTCGGCGCCCGACACGAGGACTTCCGACCCGGAAATGCCGCTGGCCTGGAGCCGGCCCAGGATGGTCAGCCGGTCGAGAACGATCTCTTCCTTCGCCAGCGGCGCGCGGCCCATCGGAATGGCCGACGCCGCGCCGGCAAGGGCCTCGCTGCCGCTGCGCACCACGGCGACGGCGCCGAGCGTCAGCACGTCGCCCTCCACCTGGACGGCCCGCGGCAGGTGGACCTGGAGCACGGGGCCGGCCACGGCGTTCGTTGCCGCCGTCGCGGTCACCAGCAGGGCCAGTATGATGAGAGTAAGTACATGAGAACGCATCAGAACTCCTCCTAGCTGCCGAGGCGGTTGGCGGTCTGGAGCATCTCGTCGCCGGCCTTGATGGCCCGCGAGTTGATCTCGTAGGCCCGCTGGGCGGTGATCAGGTTCACGAGTTCCTGGACCATCTGCACGTTCGAGCGTTCGAGGAACCCCTGGCGGAGGCTGCCCAGGCCGTCGAGGCCGGGGGTGCCCGTGGTGGCGGCGCCGCTGGACGTGGTCTCCGAGAGGAGGTTCTCGCCCTCGGCCCGGAGGCCCGCCGAATTGGGGAACCGCACGAGTTGGATCTGCCCCGCCGAACTCGCCTGGTTGTTGGCCCCGGTAAAGACCGTGACCGTGCCATCCTGGCCGATCGAGATCGACGTGGCATTCGTCGGAATGCTGATCGCCGGCGATAGCTGGTACCCGCTCGAGGTCACAAGCTGGCCGTTGGCGTTGACGCGGAGCGACCCATCGCGGGTGAAGCGGGCTTCGCCGTTCGGCAGCGTGACCTGGAAGAAGCCTTCGCCCTCGATCATGACGTCGAGGTTGCGGCCGGTGTTGTCGGCCTCGCCCTGCGTGAAGACCTTGAGGGTCGATGCCGGCCGCACGCCGCAGCCGATCTCCAGGCCCGTCGGGGCCTTGACGCCGGCGGCCACCTCGCGGCCGGGCTCGGCCACTTGCAGGTACATCAGGTCCTGGAAGTCAAGCTGTGTGCGCTTGAAACCGGTCGTGTTGATGTTGGCCAGGTTGTTGGCGATGTTGTCGACGATCATCTGCTGGGCGTTCATACCCGTGGCCGCCGTTGAGAAAGCGCGAAGCATGGGAAGTCTCCTTGTCTTAGCCGGCGGCGACGCCGAGAAGGGTCTTCAGGCGTTCATCACGCGACTGGACCGTTTTGAGATTGGCCTCGTACATGCGCGAGACCGTAATCAGCCCCACCAGTTCGTCGACGACGCTGACGTTCGAGGCCTCCTGATACCCCTGGCGGACGACCGTGGCCTTGGGTGCCTGCGCCAGGTTCGACGGACCCTCGAAGGCGTTCTGGCCCACCGCGGTCAGAACCTGCGGGTCCTCGAACTCGACGACCTTGACCTTGCCGAGGACGTTCTTGCCCGCCGACACGGTGCCGTCGGAGCCGACGCCGATCGCGCTGACGGCCACGTTCTTCGGAATAACGATCGGACCCGAGTCGCCGGCCACGACGCGGCCGATGAGGTCCGTCAACTGGCCCTCGCCATTGGTCGTGAAAACGCCGTGACGGGTGTAAAGCTGCCCCTTGGGCGTTTCGAGCACGAAGAACCCCTTGCCCTGAAGGCCGAGGTCCAGCGACCGGCCGGTCTCGGCCAGCGCGCCCTGCGAGAAATCGTGCACGGCCTTGACGCTGATCGCGTCCGACCCCGTGGCGGCCCCGGTGCCCGCCGCCCCGCCGCTGATGAACTCGCACATGATGCGCTTGTAGCCACCCGTGTTGGCGTTGGCCAGGTTGTGCGCGGTCGCCTCGAACCGGGCGCTCAGCGCTTCCTGGCTCGATGCATTGGCTTGGATGGAATCGACCATGGGTTCCTCAAGGCGCCGACTGCGCCACCGCCACCGCTTCCGTTTCCGTTTCCTGGACGGCCGCCACCAGCCGCCTCGCGGCGGCGTTAGTCTCCTGCACGAGTTCGTTAATCTCGGTGCCGGCAAGGCCGAGAAGCTCGATCGCCGTCGCGTTGATCGACTCGTCGCTGAGCGTGCGGCGGACCACCCCGATGGCCTGGACCATCTTGTCGTCGGCGAGCTTCATGACGACCAGGACCCGCTCGCCGACCCGAGTGCGCAGCGACGTCTCGATGCGGACGCCCGGCCCGGCGATCTCGGTCAGAACACCCTCGACGAACGTGGGCACCTCGCCCTCGACGCTCGACCGGGCAAACGGGAACCGCGCCAGGTAGGCCGTCCGGTGGATCGGCACGCGGATGAAGCGGCGCCGGTTCACGCAACGGGGCTGATCGGTCAGCTTGAGATAGGCCCGCTGATTCACGCCCTCGGCGACCCTGGCGTCGACCTCCCACTGCATCCCCTGGTTGGTGTACCGGATCCGCCACACGGCCCCCGTCACGATCTCGACATCGCCCTCCGTCTGGACCATGATGCCGTCGTCCGACACCTGGAGGATCGTAGCTATCGTGGGGCGAGGCGCTTCGTGGCTGACGACGGTCAGCGCCGCGCCCGCCTCCAGGGGCAGCCGCTGGGGCGACGCCGGCTGAAGCGGGGCGGCCAGCCGGAAACCGAGCTTGGTGCGGAGCGCGTCAACGACCGCCCGGGCGTGCGCCTGGCCCTCGGGCGGCAGCGCCACGATCGTTTCGCTCACAAGCAGGCGGTCGGCCCCGCGGATGAACGCTTCAGGCATCGAGAAAATCGCCTCGAGGCGTTCGAGGTCGGCCAGGGCGGCGATCCGCAGGATGACGGCCCGCTCTTCGGCCGTAAGGCCAAGCTGGTCGGCCGTCTCGAGGCAGGCCCGGTAGGTCATCCGCTGATTGTTCCAGCGCCGGTACAGCGTGATCAGGAGGATGCCCGCGACGACGGCCACCACGACGGGCAGCCACACCGACCAGCGGACCAGAACCTCCGTCGGCCAGGTGGGGTTGTTGGCCATGCCGCTGCCGGCGGCGGCGAGCCGTTCGGCCGGGGTCAGCGCCAGAATGACGTTCGGGATCATCGTCCGAACTCCCACCAGGGTCCATGCGTTACTGGATAAGGTTCGAGAGTTCGCGGAGCATGTCGTTCGCCACCTTGATGGTCCGGGCGTTGGCCTGGTAGCCGTTCTGCGCCTGGATGAGGTTGACGAACTCGCTGGCCATGTCGACGTTGGACTTCTCGAGCGAACCGCCGTTGACGCTGCCCGCCCCGCCGGAGAGGGCCCTCGTGGCCACCGGGTCGCCCGAGTTGGCCGACGGCGTGAAGTAGTTGCTGCCCTGCGCCTGGAGGCCGGCCGGGTTCTGGAACGTGGCCAACTGGAGGGCGGCAACGTCGCAACGGACGCCGTTGGTGAACGTGCCCGAGAGCACGCCCTCGCTGCTGACCGAGAGGCCCGACAGGTAGCCGGCCGCGTAGCCGTCCTGCCCGTTGGCCGCCACGGTCGACGTGCCGCCGAACTGCGACAGGCCGTCGAACCCGCCGATCGTTCCGAGATTGAGCTGGATGTCCTGCGCCCCGGTGCCCTGCTGGTTGAAGATGATCTGGAAGGCCGCCGTATCGGGCGTGGTCCCGCCCATGCCGCCGAACGAGCCGTCCTGCTCGAACGTGATGCCGCTGATGCGGCGCCCGGCCGAGTCCATCTGCCCCGTCCCCGTGACGCTCGTGACGACCGCGTCCCACGTGCCCGGGGTCTTGGTCTTCGCGAACGAGACCGACAGCACGTGCGCGATGCCCTGGGTGTCGTACACCTCGACGTTGGTATTGCGCGAGTCCTGGGCGCCGACCTGGATAATATTGAAATACTTCGGCAGATCGAACTGGTGCGTGCCGTTGTAGGTCAGGTGCAGGTCGCTCTGGCTGTAGCCGGTCTGGTTGTCGGTCAGGCGGATTTCGCCGTTCGAGACCGACGCCGTGGCGCCCGGGTTGTCTGCCCCCTGCGAGAAGGCCGCCGTGACGGCGCTCAGGAGGTCCTGCATCTTCGACCCGGCGGCGATCGTGAACGTGGCGTTCACGGCCGCGCCCGTCGCGTCGGTGCCCGAGAGGGTGATCGTCTCGCCGGCGGCCAGGCCCTTCGTCTGGTCAAGGTTCGCCAGGAGCGTGTCGTTGGAGGCCATCACCCCGCCCTCCGTATAGGCGGTGCCGCTCGACAGGATGCTGGTCGTGGGAGCGTCGGTGTCGGCGCTCAGATTGCCGGCCAACGTGATGTTCTGGGTCGCCTTGGCCGGCAGGGCCACGTCGTACGGAATGCGAATGTCATTCGACGTGGCGCTCTGGAACCCTTCCGCCACGCCTTCCGACCCGCTGCGCTGCACCCGGTAGCCCGTGGCCGGGTCGACCAGGTAGTAGGCCGAGTCCACGGCAAACGCGCCCACGCGGGTGTACACGTTCTTCTGGCCGTCGTTCAGCGTGAAGTAGCCCGACCCCTCGATCGCCATGTCGAGCGGCTGGCCCGTGTACACCAGGGTGCCCTGCGTCATGTTGCGGTCGATGGCCCCCACGTTGACGCCGGCCCCGATCTGCTCGGGGTTCGTGCCGCCCGTTTTACTGGTCGGCTGGGTGGCCTCGCGCAGCGTGTCCGACAGGAGCTCGCTGAACGTGACCCGGCTGGACTTGAACCCGTAGGTGTTGACGTTGGCCAGGTTGTTGCCGGCCACGTCGAGCATCGTCTGGTGGGCCTGGAGTCCCGACACGCCCGAAAGCAATGCATCGCTCATCGTCTGTCTCCTTGATTATGCGCTGGTGTTCTAGGCGGAGGCGTCGCTGACGCTCAGCACCTTCCGCACATCGACGCTGTTGGTGCCAACCCGAACGTGCACCTCGTTGTTCACCGTTTCCACGCCCGTCACAATGCCCGTCACCGCCGACGACTGGCCGTCGGGGAGGAACGACACCTGCTTGCCCATCAGCGACGTGCCGTACTTCATCTCCGTCACCTGCAGCACGTCGCTGAACGTGCTGTTGAGGTTCTCCATCTGGCTCACCTGCGAGATCTGGGCCAGTTGGGTGGTCATCGCGCTGGAGTCCATCGGGTCCAGCGGGTTCTGGTTCTGAAGCTGCGTGATCAGCAGGTTCAGATAGTTCAGTTGCTGGTCGGCCCCCGACGTGATGCCGCTGGTTGAAGTGGTTGCCATGCGTTCCTTTCTTGTCAAACGCGAACGTTGATCGCCTGCGTCCCGGCCGGGACCGCCTCGGCCGTGGTGTCCGCCTGCGCTACGGCCTCGGCCGCGACCCGACCCGTGTCGGGCGCCGCCCGGCTGTCGTGTTGTTCGTGACCGCCCTGCGACTGGCCGCGCCCGCCGTCTTGCGCCATCGGGTTGTCCTGCATCGGGCTGCTGTCCTGCCGCGCCAACGTCACGTCAAGCCGCTGCACCTGGATGCCGGAATCCTGGAGGCGGCTCACCAGGGCGGGCGCTTCGCGCTCCAGCCGCTTGAACGTCTCCGGGTTCGACACCTCCACCACGCCACGCACCTGGTCGCCCGAGGTTCGCAGCGTCACGCGGACGTCGCCCAGGTCCGGCGGCGACAGGCGGACAACCAGTTGATGGTCCACCCGCAGGCTCGCGCCGCGGAGCGACTGCACGATCTGGTCGGCCACGGGCGTTTCCACGGCCTGCAACGCGGACTCCGCGGCCGTCTGCCCGGTGGCCGGCGCCGCCGGGTCAACCGCGTCGGCCCTGGCGGCCGAGTGCGCCGCCGCGGCCATCGCGTGGCCCTGCCCGCCGTTGAGCATGAACGCCTGACTCACCGCGGCGTCCGGCTCCGCAATCGCGGCCGAGGGGCTCGTCTCGGATACGCCGGCCGCGCGCGTCTTGGCGGTCGCCTCGGCGGTCCGCTGATCCATGCGGTGGCCCGACGACTTCTCGTCGCCCGACGCCAGGCCCGTGCCCTGCTCTCCGCCGCCGGCCGTCTGAGGGGCAACCGCCACGGGCGCGGGTTGAGACGCCGGTGCGCTTGCGGCCGGCTCCGGCTTCTCGGAAACCGCGGCCTGGCCGTCCTTCGCGACGGCGGCCTGGCCGTCCTTCGCGGC
>PMZT01000142.1 GCA_003170085.1 Planctomycetia bacterium
CCGATGCACAAGGCCGGGGACGGGCATGTCCTCGTCTTCCTCAAGCGGATCCTCCTTGAGGAACGTCGGATCAAAGAGTTCGTGCCCCTGCGGTACGGCCATCTGGAAGATGGGATCGCTGGGATCGGGCGTCCGGATGAGCGAGGCATAGTACGGCGTAAGGGCGATCGGAAATTTCTGCGCGGCCTCGATCAGGCCGGCGGAGACATCCACGGTCGGGAACCATTCTTTCAACTGCGCGACCGTGCGGATGCGGTTCCTCATGTGCCATCGCCAGTCGCGCCACTGGTTTTCGCGGGTCTTCTCGGTCGGCCTGACCGGCGCCGCTACCCCTGTGGCCGCTGGCGAGGTACTTGGGTCGGCGGCACTTTGTGAGGGAGGTTCTTCGGACGAAACCGAAGTGTCATTGTCGGTGTGACCGACGGACTTAAGCATAAGCCCCGGATCCTTAACGTGAGTCCTTGTAAGTCGCCGCCCTGTTTCCTCCAGAGCGGCTGTGAGAAAAAGATAGTCGCATGAAGCAGCAAAGTCAAGCGTCGTGGCGCGATTTCCGCAAATTTCTCCCCCACGGGTAGAAGGGCGAATCCGCTTTCCCCCAAGGTCTTGGGGGGAGGATTCCGGCCGCAACGCCTGCGCCCGCCACAAGCTTCGCTCTTACAACAAGTTGCGCTCGCCGCAACCGTCCGATCAGATCATCGGCGTGCCGCGCATCGCCAATTGCACCGGAAAACCCCACGGATCCCGCACAATCGCAAGCACGTCGCCGTTGGGCGCACGGGTGATTTCGCCCTCGGGCGTGGCCCCGGCCGCGAGCAGCCGCGCGCGGTCGCCCTCGACGTCCGACGACTCCAGCGCCAGGTGCAGCACGAGCGGGCTCATGGCGCGATAGTCGGGCATGGCCGCGGCCGGATTATTATAAATTTCGATCATGACGTGCCCGGACGAATCGGCCAGGAACTGCGCGAACGCCGGCGCCCCGAAGCTCCGCACGACGCGCAGGCCGAGGTGCCTGACGTACCACGCCGCTGCCGCCACCGGGTCCTTGACCTGGTAGCCGATGTGCTCAATATCCATACGTGTATCCTTTCTTTTCTGCCAAGGCGTCACGGCGCCGGTTTCCGCGGCGGATCGGAAGGCGCGCCGCCGGCCTCCGCCGCCCCCGAAGGACCCGCGGCCGCTGTGCGGTCGGGCACAACCACCGTCACGGTCGTGCCCGTGCCAAGTTCGCTCTGGAGATCGACGGTGGCGCCCAGCCGCTCGCACGCGTGCTTGACGATCGCCAGACCCAGCCCCGAGCCGCGCGTGCGGGCGTCGCCACTGCGGGCCGGGTCGGCCTGGAAGAACCGCTCGAAGACCCGCGGGCGATCCTCGCGCCGGATGCCGCAGCCGGAGTCGCTCACGCGAAGCACGGTGCGGCCGTCCTGGCGGTCCATGAAGCACGTTACGCGCCCGCCGGCGGGCGTGAACTTGACGGCGTTATCCACGAGGTTCTGAAGGATCAGCTCGACCAGCGGCCGGTCGGCCGTGAACACGTCGGCGGCACGCGCCACGTCGAACTGCATCGTCACGCCCTTCTCGGCGGCGCGGTCGGCAAACTGGACCTCGAGCCACTCGGCGAGCGACCCCAGGACGATGCGTTCGAGTCTCAGCGGCCGCTTCGAGTCCTCCACCGCGTGCAGGTCCAGCAGGTCGAGCGTCAGGCTCTCCAGGCGCCGCAGGTTGCGGTCGAGCATCCCGGCGATCTTCCGGACGAACTCGGCGTCGTCGGGCTCGGCCTCGAGCGAATCGACCGCCGCGCGCAGTGTGGCAAGCGGCGTGCGCAGCTCGTGCGACGCATTGGCCACGAACTCGGCCTTCATCGACGCCGCGCGCACCAGGTCCGTAACGTCGCGGACCACGATAAGGCCCGCCAGGCCCGCCCCGCCCGGCGCGGCCATCGCCGAGGCCTGGACGTCGAGATGGCGCGGGAGGCTCCGGACTTCGATCTCGATCTGGCGTTTGACCGGCTTCTGCCGCGCGAGCGCCTCGTTGTACGCGTCGATGATCCCCGCGGCGCGGACCACCGTCGAGAGCGGCTGCCCCGTGACGGCCCCTGCGGCGGGGGCGAGAAGGTCGATGGCGTCCTGGTTCATCAGGACGATGCGGCCCTGCGGATCGAGGGCGATGACGCCTTCGCGAAGGTTGGCGACAACCTGCCCGAGGTTTTCGCGCTGGGCGGTGATGGTCTGAATCTGGGCGGCGAAGTTCTCGCGCATCGCGTTGAGCGCCTGGGCCAGCCGCGCGAGCTCCTCGGAATCCGGCACCGGCACGCGCCGCGAAAGGTCCCCCGCGGCAATGGCGTGGCCGGCCTCGACGATCCCCTTCAGCGGCCGGAACCAGAACCAGTTGAGCAAGAGGCCCAGCAGGGCGAACCCGGCGATGGCCACGGCGGCGGTCCAGAGGAGCACGTCGCGCAGCACGGCCTCGCTTTCGAGCATGGCCACGACCGGCATCGCCACGCGCACCGCCCCGACGACGGCGTCCTCGGCATGGATAGGGAGTGCCATATAACGATATTGCACCTGGAACGTGTCGCTGCGGCGGACCTCGCAGCCCGGCCGGCCGGCCAGGGCGTCGAGGATTTCCGGCCGGTCCGGCGTCTTATGGTTCAGCATGTGCGCGGGGTCGCCCAGGCTGTCGCCCAGCACCCGCCCGTCGGCGGCGATGACCGTGAGGCGCACGGGCAGCCCCTGGGCCGCCGAGACGCCGCCGCCCGCGGGGAACTGCTTGCAGAGACGATCGACCTCCTCCGCGTTCAGCAGCCGGACGTGCTCCACGTACTGGCAGGCGATGGTCATGACTTGCCGCTGGTAGGCCTCCGTCTCGCGCAGGTAGTTCTCGTTGAGGGAGTGATAGGCGACAAGGCCCGCCACGACGACGACAATGCCGTTGATCAGAAGGTTGCCGAGGAACAGCCGAACGAAGAGGCTCTTAAGATTCATTGTCACGGTCTTCGGTCGCCATCCGATAGCCGATGCCGCGCACCGTCTGGAGAAACGTTCGCGCCTCGCCCAGCTTCCGCCGCAGGGCCGTCAGGTGAACGTCTATTGTCCTGTCGGTGACGACCGTATTCAAGCCCATAGCCTGGTCGATGAGCTGGTTGCGCGAAAGAACCCGCCCACGCGCGGCGACGAGGGCCGTAAGAAGCCGGAACTCCGTCAGCGTCAGCGCGACCGGCTCGCCATCGACCTCCACGATGTACCGAGACGGGTCGATCGTGATGGGACCGATCGCGATCGGATGTTCTGACCCGTCCAACCCAGCGGCCCGGCGCCGCAGAACCGCGGCCACGCGCGCCACGAGCACCGACATGCTGAACGGCTTGGTCACGTAGTCGTCGGCCCCCAGGCGGAGGCCCACGACGATGTCGCTCTCCTCGCCCTTGGCGGTCATCAGGATAATCGGCACGGCGACCGTGCGCGGGTCCTGCCGAAGCTCGGTCACGAGGTCGGTGCCCGAGAGCCGCGGCATCATGATGTCCACGAGGGCAAGGTCGGGCGGATTCGCGCGGATACGCTTCAGCCCCTCGACGCCGTCGGCGGCCATCTCGACGATGTACCCCTCGCGCCGCAGCCGCGCAGCCACGAGCTCGGCCATGTCGGCCTCATCCTCAACAATCAGAATGCGTTTCTTCGACATGTTGCCGGCATTTTAACCCACGCCGGCAGCCCACACAACAGGTCTGTGGCGGTTTAGCGCATTCTTAACGTGCCGCCAATCAACCCTCGACGTAGGCCACGTCATCGCAGGACGTGCTGCACGTGCAACTACCCGAAGTATCGACCCAGTTGCCGCACGAATCCTCGGACATGCCGCCGCCCTCGGTCTCGATGCCCACGTCGATCCACTCCGGCTTGATCCCCTTGACGTAGAACGTGGCCGCGTCGCAGGTGGGGTAGGTGCAACTCCCTTCCACCACCATCACCAGGTAGGTCGGCTTGTCGGAATACGCGCCGGCCGAGTAATAGAAGCTGCCGCTGCCCCAGTCATCGCAGGACACCTCGCCATCGAGGGCGGACTCGGCCATGCAACTGCCGTCGCTCAGGCCCACGTAGACCCTGCCGCCCACGAGGTTGTACTCACAGTACACATTGTCGGTCGAATTCACCTCCGGATCAAGCCGGAACTACTCTCGCTTTTCTCCGGTCTTCGCTGGCGTTCGCCCCTCCTCGCTGGATCTTTCTCGCTCGTGTAACACCAACTTAGCCATGCCAATGTGGCTGGCAGCCATGAGCAATGCGGCCTCTCGCCTGCCCGCCGGTGTTTGGGCATCTTGGGCGATTGCCAGTTCCTTCATCGCCGCATCTAGGAGCCAAAGGAGGTATCCATCCCAGCAATCGCGTGCTGCCGACATGCCCGGTTCTGCTACGTTTACATGCGGCGCTGGCCCCCTCGTTGATTCGCCGCATCCGGCCACGGCTACTAAGGCCAACATACCAAAACAACATATCGCTTGCATGTAAGTTCTCCAGTACGTGAGTTACTTTGTCGAAATTCCCATTAGCCCGAACCCGAGGGGACCACTCTTGGCGGGTGATCCGCCAAGAACTTCCTCTCCGCGGCAACGGCCTCGGCGTCGCCATACTCTAGTATACGCCAGCCCGCCTTGAGGGGATACTTGCTCTTCAGTGCCCCTCCAATAAGGCCCTGTGCCGAAGTCCGGCTATCATCATTCGATAGGATCGCCGCATACCCCTCAGCCTGGGTCCTTGTCAACCCTGTTTTGGCGTACACAGAGGCCCAGATGTTGATTGCGTCCTTTGCCACAGCCATCTCCTGTTTTACGTGGGCCTGTTCGTGTGCCAACGTGGCCGCGTCGCACGTGGGGTAGGTGCAACTCCCCTCCAGCACCATCACCAGGTAGGTCGGCTTGTCGGAATACGCGCCGGCCGAGTAATAGAAGCTGCCGCTGCCCAAGTCATCGCAGGACACCTCGCCATCGAGGGCGGACTCGGCCATGCAACTGCCGTCGCTCAGGCCCACGTAGACCCTGCCGCCCACGAGATTGTACTCACAGTACACATTATCGGTCGAATTCACCTCCGGATCAAGCCGGATGTACGACACGGTCCTCACACAGAAATCGTTCGGATCGTACCAATAGCACGACTCGGTGAAGCCGAGCCAAACCACCGCGTCGTCCTCGCACGAGGTGGCGGTGCAGGACACGCCCGACGAGTCGAAGTACGGGTTCTCCGAAACCAGGTCGGCCGGCTGCGACTCGCCGCCCTCATAATCATTGAACATAGCAGCCACCCGGTAGGTGTGCCCGAGCGGTTGGGCGACCATGTAACAGTCGCCGGGGGCCTGCACGATATTTTCAAGCGGCGACCCGTCGCAGAATATCCGATAGGCCGTCGCGCCCGCCACAGGCATCCACGAGAGCCAGGCGTCGTCGCGGGCGGTGCCCACGGCGTTCGGCCCGTAACAGTAGACGAACTCGACCCCGTCGGGCACGGCGGTTTCGTCGCCGACGGTGCCGTCGAGGTTCGCCTGGAAACCTTCCTGCGTGTCATCGGCGGCGGCCACGCTCGTGCGGTCGATTGCGGCGGCCGGCACCGTGATCGGGTCACGGCGCACCTGGACCACTATACGTCGTCTTTCACGTGCGACTATGGCACTCCGATCTTGCGGAGTTCCTGCTTGTACTCTTCGATTGTCATTACGCTCGGATTGCCAGCGTACACAAGCTGGGACCCGTCACCCTTGGCCGAGACATCCTTCGCGTCAAAAGCAATCAGCAGGCCATATTGCCAATACATGACTTGCCATAACGGATTGTATGGTTGAAAGGTGGGTGCGCAACGGTTCGTTGAGGGAGATAATCCCAAATCCGCCTCGATTTGAGCAACGGGGCATCCTGCCCGCACAGCGGAAAAATAGGCGAGGACAGTTCGCTTGCCCGTTTCACCTGCGAACGGTTGTTGCAGAGGAGGCCGGGCAGCCACATCATACTTCTGGCAGCCAATGGCAACCAGAACAAAACACACAGCCATTATTCTAATCATTTGCTACCCACCCCCTCCGATCCGAGACCAATCCCATACGCGTGGACCTGGCTCCACAAGTATCCAATATCCATTAGGTTGCTTTTCCTTACGTCCTGGGCCGCCCCATCCTCCCTTCTGCATAATCTGCTCCAGAGAGTACGTGCCCTTCCCAATGAGGGTGCCCACGCCCGGGGTTTGACTTGTGTGGCCTTCGGCAACCGCGACCTGTGTGGCTTTCCCACTTGAGTCCTTAGCAACCTCGAGTACTGGCATAGCGTGGCCCTTGTAAGTCGCCATGCCGTGATCGCGCAGGTCATACAGAATGATATCTCCCACCCGTACGGAACTCAAAGCAGCGATCTGTTTGGTATTGTCCCAAAGAGTGATGGTTCCCATGTTCTGCCGAACGGCCTTCTCAAACTCCTCGACGGACTTGTACAGGCCAGACGACGAATCGAAGTACTTCCAGCCATTTGAGTAATACCGAAGTCGAACTCGCAGCCGGAGCTGAGAGGCTGCGCGAATAAGGCTTGTGTAAGCCACGTCGGCGCAGTCTGCTTTCTCCCCATTGTCAATCATCTTGGTGATCTCGTTGGCTATCAGCGGCCTCAATTTAGCGACCGTCTGTTGGTCATACTTGGCCGCCGGGTCCGTATCCCATGCTGTGACACCGGTTGCAACAGAGCTCGCTGAAATAGAAGTACTCCCGTTAGAAGCGGCTACCGAGATATCCCACTCTTCCGAATACGACATGGATTCCGATTGGCTGGCGTTTTCGGTGGACGAAGGCGAACCCACGTCCTCGAGGTAGAGATGCTTCAGGTCGACGCTGTAGGACCCCACGGTCACCCAGAGGCTTGTGTCGCAGGTGCCCGTGGCCTGGCTCACGGTGTAGTCGCCCGGGGCCAGGTAATCGCCGCCGTCCTCCACCGTGTTGCCGTTACGATGGCTCGAGTCCGTGATCCAGAGCCGCTGCGAGCCGGACTCGGGAAGGGTGAAGACGTACGGGTCCTCGGTGGTGCCCGTGCCGGTCCAGGTCACGTCCAGCGGGGCGGAGGCGTCGTAATCGACGTGAATGACCGCGCCCTGGGGCAGGTTCACGCCACCGATCGCGACCGGCGTCAGGCCGGGGTCGGTGGCGCCGGAGGTCGAATAATCGTCGTCGGTGCCGCAGCCCATGAGGTTGTACCCGTCGGCATAGTCCGGAATGCCGTCGCCGTCCATGTCGCCGTCGCGCCCGGCGACGTAGGCCACGTCGTCGCAGGACGTCGTACACGTGCAACTGCCCGACG
>PMZT01000260.1 GCA_003170085.1 Planctomycetia bacterium
GCGCCGCGCCATCGCCGCCAGCGCATCGGCCGGCGCCGCATGGGCCACCGGTTCACGGAAGGCCGGTTTCGCGGCCGCCGCAGGCGCAGCGGGTTGGGCCTTGGGCGCAGCCGGGGCCGCGGGCCTGGCCTGGGGAACGGCGGCTGCCGGAACATCGGGCGTATCGGACTCGGCCACGACGACCGGCGCAGGCGCGGAGGCAGGCGCTGCAGGCTGCACCGGCGGCGCCGCCGGTCTTACCGGTATCCAGCGGTGCCCGCAGGAACGGCACACCATCTCCGTTTCGGCGAACTCCTTCTGAATCTTGTAGGCGGCGTGACACTTCGGACACGCCAAGAGAAGATGAGCCATCGGCCCTTCCACGCGCGGCGCGGAATCGTGGCGGCGGATGCCGCCGCTTCCCCGGCCAGCCGAAGCCAGCGCTGCCCACTGCCGGGGTGATTCGTGCGCACCGCAAGTTATTTTAAACCGGCGTACGCCCGCGTCAAACGATTTCGCCCCGCAAATGCCGACTGCCGACTCCGGCTCTTGCCGACTCCGGCTTTGGCCGCGTCTATTTGATTGACGCCGTGCTCGCGGCGCGGCAGTATTTCACCTGGAAACGCCTGTGGGAGGATCGTCATGGCACACGTCCGCTCTGTCGCAATCGTTCTGGCCCTCGGAATCATCGCCCTTGCCGGCTACGGGGCTGTGGCGGAAAAGTCGGCTGCGCCGCCGGCGGGCGCTGCGACCGCTGCCGCGCCGGCCGCCGCCGACAAGGAACCGGGGTTCGTCGCGCTCTTCAACGGCAAGGACCTCACGGGCTGGGAAGGCGACGCGAAGCTCTGGATCGTCGAGAACGGGGTGCTCATCGGCCGATCGCCGGGGATCAAGTACAACGATTTCCTGGCCACCACGAAGCGCTACGGAGACTTCATCCTGCGCCTCGAGATCAAGCTGGTGGATAACAAGGGCAACACGGGCGTCCAGTTCCGGTCGGAGCGCGTGCCGGACTCGCACGAGGTCGCGGGATTCCAGGCCGATTGGGCGCCCGGCTGGCACTGCAAGCTGTACGACGAGGCGCGGCGGAAGAAGGTCCTCGTGGCCCCCGACGCCGAGGTCCTCGCCAAGACCCTGAAGCCCACCGACTGGAACGACTACGAGGTCCAGGCGGTCGGCGACAAGATCACCCTGACCTTGAACGGCGTGAAGATGATCGAGTACACCGAGACCGACCCCAAGATCGCCCGCACGGGCATCATCGCCACGCAGATCCACGCGGGCACGCCGATGGAAGTGCAGTTCAGGAACATCCGGGTCAAGGAACTGAAGTAGCGTTTCTTCGAGATCGATTCGCCGCGGAGACCGCGGAGAACAACGCAACATTTGAGGAGGAACCTCTCATGACGCATGAAATCAGTCGGCGTGAGTTCATGGCAACCAGTGCGGCGGCGGGGCTGGGCCTGGCCATGGCCGGCGGCGCGGGTGCCGAGGAGAAGACGTTCAAGACCAAGCTCCACAAGGCGCTGATCGGCAAGCCCACCGAGGAGTATCTGAAGAAGCTCAAGGACGCGGGCTTCGAGGGTATCGAGAGCTCCGAGTGGCAGACCCCGCCCGATGCCGCCAAGGCCGCCCGCGAAACGGCCGAGAAGCTGGGCATGCGCATCCACAGCGTCCTTCGCGGCTGGATGCAGTTCAACTCCACCGATCCGGCCGTCCAGGCCCAGTCGATTGCCCAGACCGAGACGGCGCTACGGGCCGCCCAGGGCTACGGGGCCGACGCGATCCTGCTCGTGCCGTGCCGCATCGGCGGCAAGGACATGCCCATGCCGGAGGCGTGGGAGTTTCAGCTCGAGTTCGACGAGAAGACCGGGCACCTCCAGAAGGTCGCCGCCGGCGATAACGCCAAGTACAAGGCTTATATAGATGCCCATAACCAGGCGGTCGATGGGTCGATCGCGTGCGTGAAGAAGCTCATTCCCGTGGCCGAGGAAACCAAGGTCGTCATCGCGCTCGAGAACGTCTGGAACAACCTGTGGGTCAAGCCCGCGTACTTCAAGTCGTTCGTGGCGTCGTTCCAGAGCCCGTGGGTGAAGGCGTACTTCGACATCGGCAACCACGTGAAATACGCGCCGCCGGAGGAGTGGATCCGGGCGCTGGGCGGGCTTATCGCGAAGTGCCACGTCAAGGACTTCAAGCTCAACGCCGACGGCCATGGCGGGTCGTTCGTCGGGATCCGCGCGGGCAGCATCAACTGGCCCGCCGTGCGCCAGGCCCTCGACGACGTGGGCTACAACGGCTGGATGACGATCGAGGGCAACGGCCCGAACTTCGAAAGTGAGTCCCAACGCCTCGATCTGATCATCGCGGGAAAGTAAGGCTGCAAGGCTACCGGGCACATCGGGAGTCAGCCCCGAAGGGGCGTCTTTCTTAGCCCAGGGTGAAGGGCGAAGCCCGAACCCTGGGTACGCATAACGAAATGTATCAATCAAGCCCCATCGGGGCGCCTTGGGCCGATGCATCCGGTTGCCAATCGTTCGATAAGGCGCCCCTCACGGGGCTTGTTCCAGCCAGGGGGCACGCTTACCCAGGGTTCGACTTCGTCTTCACCCTGGGCTAAAAAAGACGCCCCTACGGGGCTGGTCGGCGGCAATTCTCAGCGTTCCGCGGTGAATCCTTTGTGCCGTTGCCGTTCCCCAGAATCAGTCTTTCTCCGCGTTCTCCGCGGCCTCTGCGGTGAATCTTCTGTGTCGTTGAAAAAAGACGCGCGACCCATAAGGCCGCGCGTCGCCCTTCATGCCATGCGTTACGGATTACACCTTACTCAATCACGTGCCATACGACTTCTTCAGGCTCCCACTGGAACGGCCCAAGCACCGGCATGACCTCCACGCGATACTTGCCTTTGAAGTCGGCTGGTACCCGCCACGGGTACCCTGCAGCGGATCCGGAGTATCCGCTGCCACCGCATCAGCCAAACCCCCCGTAGCCCTTGCTACCGTAGTGGTACTCGCCCTCGGCCAGGACCTTCTCTTCCTCGTCGCGGATGCGGATGATCGGCCGCTGCTGAATCGGCGCCTGCCCCACGAGCGCCTTCGGGCCGTAGTGCTCGCCCGACAGGCCCACGTAGTCCAGGTACACCGTCACGACCTTCTGCATCGTCGCCGGCGTGGCGGCCGGGGGCGGGGCGCTGCCGACCCTCAGGGTCGTCGGCTTCTCGTTCGTGACCACGAGGCGGGTCTTGATCTTCAGCTTCTCGCCGCCCTCGACCGTGGCCGCCTGGCCCGACGCCACTTCCAGCGTCTTCAGTTTGCCCAGGTCGCTGATGGCGTGCAGGTACCAGATCCGCCGCTGGGCGTCCGGCTTGTAGAGTTGGACATCAGTGATCTCATACTTGCCCTGCGGCAACGAGGCCTCTTTACCGTACGGAATCGGCACTTCGGGGGCCTTCTTCGCGCCTTCCGGCTTCGGAAGCTTGACCGTGACGATCATGCCCGGCGTGTTCACCTTGACCGTACCGGTGTTCGGCGGGCCGGTGTCGCTCAGGGCCCACGTGCCGCCGAAGAGGACCGACAGCGCCACCACCAAGAGAACCTTTTTCATGACGGCGACTCCAAGAAGGGTTCTACGGACACACTTCTCACGCTAAGTTATACGCACAAACCCGGAAATTACCGCAAAAAAATCGGCGCAGCCGTGTGCCACGGCCCGGCGTAAATTGGGTGGCATGCCCACGCCGTCCGTTGCGTGGGCATGTGAACGGACAATGGTGCCCGCGTGCCACGTCGAAGACCCGCCGCGGCGGGCCGTCCGTTACGCGGGTCTCGCTGTGCGACCGGGGCGGAACATGCCCACGCGAGAGGCCGCGTGGGCATGCCACCCGGCAAACGCAACCCCGCCGGTAAAATGTTTCCCTCTCCGGCCCGGCCGCGGATATCATAAGGACCGTCAACGCCTTGCGCGGCGGGTCTCCGCACCCGCCGCGCCGGGCCAAGAACCGTAGGGGCGGCCCCATGTGGCCGCCCGCCGTGTCCGGCCATGAACCAAGGAGCCCGTCATGCCTACCGGTCAGCCGCTGATCGACGAAGTCAACGCCACCGCCCTGCAGCCGCGCGAGCTCGCCTTCTGGTGGCTCGGCCAGCTTGGCTACATCCTGAAGCTCGGCGACAAGGTCGTGTACATCGACGCCTATCTTTCGCCCAGTCAGGCCCGCACCACGCCGCCGCTTCTTGAGCCGTCGCAGGTCACGAACGCCACGCTCATCTGCGGCACGCACGATCACAGCGACCATATCGACCGGCCGTCCTGGCCGCGGATGGCCGAGGCCTCGCCGCTGGCCAAGTTCGTGGTGCCGGCGCTCCCCCTGAAAAAGGTGGCCGAGAAGTGCAAGATACCCGAGGACCGTTTCGTCGGTCTCGACGACGCCAAGCGCGTGGAGATCGCCGGCCTCCAGATCACCGGCGTGGCCTCGGCCCACGAATTCCTGGACCAGGATCCGAAGACGGGCCAGTACCCGCACCTGGGGTACGTGATCGAGGGCAACGGTTGCCGCGTGTACCACTCGGGCGATTGCTGCAAGTACGAGGGGCTGGAGACGCGTCTGCGGCAGTGGCCGAGCTTCGACGTGGAGTTCCTGCCGATCAACGGCCGCGATGCCGCGCGCCTGAAGACGAACTGCATCGGCAACATGACGTTCCAGGAGGCCGTGGACCTGGCCGGCATGACCGGCGCCCGCATGGCCGTGCCGTCGCACTGGGATATGTTCAAGAATAATAGTGAGGATCCGCAGAAGTTCGTCGATTACCTTTCGGTGAAGTACCCGAAGGTCCGCTCGTTCGTCCCCCGCCACGGCGAGCGCGTCCTCTGGCAGGCCGAAGGCTGCCCCGCGGGAGCGCCGGAGAAGAAATAGGTAGGGTGGTCGCCGCGGCGACCACGCGGACAACCGTAGGCTGGTAGAAAGGGTAGCCGATAATGAATTTCGCTGACTTCGTTCGACAGTAGGTAGGGTGCGTGCTTGCACGCACGCGGCCAACTGGCCGACGGTCCTTTCCGCGTGCGTGCAAGCACGCACCCTACGCCTTCTTCTCAGCCCCAGCGGGGCGTCTTTTTTAGCCCAGGGTGAAGGGCGACGCCCGAACCCTGGGTACGCATAAGAAAACGAGTTAATCAAGCCCCATCGGGGCGTCTTAAGCCTATGCGTCCGGCGGCCCACCGTTCGGCAAGGCGCCCCTCGCGGGGCTTGACCCTGCCGGAAACGACGGCCTACCCAGGGTTCGACTTCGTCTTCACCCTGGGCTAAAAAAGACGCCTCTACGAGGCTGGTCTGCGGAATTTCGCGTATATGAGCGATGGCCTCCGGTTTCAAAAGAAAAAACGGGCGGAGGTCCGCAATTGGCATACGCTTTGCACATATTTTACCCAGCTTGCCCATCCCTCCCATCCTGCGATACTATAATATATATCGAGCGGTTGCCATAAGATGCCCTAAAACGTCCGTTTTGGACACCGATTCGATACGAACAGGGGCATAAAAAA
>PMZT01000169.1 GCA_003170085.1 Planctomycetia bacterium
CGGCGGACGCTCCGGACGTTCAGCCGCTCGCCGTGACGGTTGATGAACACCGCCTCGGCATCGCGGACGCCCGCCGCGGCGCGCACCTCCAGATACCGTTTCAGTGCCCGCATGGCGTACGAACCCAGCGGGGCCAGGCGTTCGCGCTTGCCCTTGCCGCGCAGGCGCACGACTTCGCCGATCGGGTCGATGTCGGCCAGGTCCATCCCCACGAGTTCGCTCACGCGCATGCCGGTGGAGTAGAGGGCCTCGAGCATGGCGGCATCGCGGAGCGACAGGAGGTCATTGCCCTGCGTGGCGCTCAGGAGCCGTTCGATCTCGGCCGGGGCGAGGAACTTGGGCAGCCGTTTTTCCTGCCGCGGGGTGCGGATCACCGCAACGGGGTTGCGTTCGATTTCGCCCTTGCGCGCCAGGAACTTGTAGAACGAGCGCAGCGTGGCGATCTTGCGCGCGATCGTGGCGCGGCTGTACTGGGCCTGGTTCAGCTCGGCCAGATAACGGCGCAGGTCAAGCGGCGTCACGCCCCGCAGACGCCCGCCGAACGCGTCGCCGGCCTGGTCTTCGGGCGTGGCGGCGGGGCCGGCAAGGAACGCGGCGAAGTACTCCAGGTCGGTGGCGTAGCAGCGCACGGTGTGGACGGAGAAATTCCGCTCGTGTTCCAGGTACATCATGAATTGGTTGATCAGCGGGTTCGCCATTCGAGCCTTCTGTAGTACCACGCCACTTTGTTTAGCGCGGCGGGTACGGAGACNNAACCGTGTTTTCGGCCGCGCAAAGACCTTCGTGGCGCTGTAGTATTAGTCTTCTTCCCGGTCCTCGCCCGTTGCCCGGGAGAAGAGGCGTTGTGTCACCTGCCGCGAGAGCACCGCGGCATCGAACCAGTCAAAGTCGAGGTCCGGGTTTTCGGCCCAGTCCATCAACTGGGCGATCATCCGTTCCTCGTCGCCGACGCCGCAGCGGACGAAGTACCGCTGGTCGCCCTTGACCAGAGAAAACTGGTATGTTGCGGTTGTGGTGCTCATAAGGCAAACACACTCCCTGCCGTGCGCCCGGCGGCGTCCAGGCGCCGTTGCCATAGGGCTTATCGGCAAGGCGTGGGAATGGCTTTATGCTAATCCGGCGGGGGAAAGGTCCGACCGAAGCCGGGTGGCATGCCCACGCCNNCGGACGGCGTGGGCATGCCACCCCTCATTTCGGCAACAGAGCACTTGGGCGTTGACAAACGCGGCCACTCGGTCCTACACTCGCCGCAGTCGATTCAGTACGGAAAGGGCGGCCATGGCCGATCTTGTGACTCGGTATCGCGAGATTTTCGGGGGCGAGGGCACCGTCCGCGTCGTCCGCGGCCCCGGCCGTGTGAACCTCATCGGCGAGCACACCGATTACAACGGCGGTTTCGTTATGCCGATGGCCCTGGAGGCCGCCGTTCGCCTGGCCCTCGTGCCGCACCGCGGGCCGACCGTCGCGCTGTGGTCCGAGCAGTTCGCCGAGCGGGCCGAGTTCACCCTGGGCGCCCCCGAGCCGGCCAACGCCCCGCACTGGCTCCGCTATCCCATGAAGGTGGCCGAGGTCCTGGCCGAGGCGGGCGTGCGGCTGGCCGGGTTCAAGGCCGTCGTGCAGGGCGACGTGCCCGTGGGCTCGGGCCTGTCGTCGAGCGCCGCGTACGAGGTCGCCTCGTCGCTCGCGTTCCTGCTGGCCGCCAAGCCCGACACGCCCGCCGGCCCCGCCCAGGAAGTGGCGGCGCCGCACGGCCTTACGACCGGCAAGCTGGCGCTCCTCTGCCAGTCGGCCGAGCATCGCGTGGGCGTCCGTTGCGGCATCATGGATCAGTTCATCAGCCTGCACGGCCGCAAGGGCCACGCCATCGTGCTCGACTGCCGCGACCTTTCCTTCCAGGCGGCGCCGCTGCCCAGCGACCGGGCCACGGTGGTGGTCATCGACTCGGCCGTGCGGCGGAAGCTCACGAGCGGCGCGTACAATGAGCGCCGCAGCCAGTGCGAAGAGGGGGCCGGGCAGATGCGCAAGTTCGACCCCGGCATCAAGGAACTGCGCGACGTGTCGCTCGACCTTTTCAAGGCCCACGAGGCCTCGTTGTCGCAGGTCGTGCGCCGCCGCTGCCGCCACGTGATCACCGAGGATGCGCGGGTGCTGGAATCGGCCGAGGCGCTGAAGGCCGGCGATGTCGAGCGCTTCGGCCGCCTCATGAACGCCAGCCACGATTCCCTCCGCGACGACTACGAGGTAAGCGGCCCCGAGCTTGACCTTCTCGTAACGATCGCCCGCGGCGTGCCGGGCGTCTTGGGCTCGCGCCTGACAGGCGCCGGCTTTGGCGGATGCACCGTAACGCTCGCGCGGCCGGACGCCGTGGAGGCGCTGCGGGCGGCCGTCCGGGCGCGGTACACCAAGGAAACGGGCCTCGAGCCGCGCCTCTGGGTTTCCGAGGCGGCCGACGGCGCCGCCGTCGAGGTATGATGATCCCTTTCATCCAGAAACTTGCGCGCGGCGAGCATCTCTCGCTCGACGAATCTCGCCAGGCCATGCGCGAGATCATGGAAGGCCGCGCCGGCCCCGCGCAGATCGCGGCCTACCTCACGGCCCTCTCGATCAAGCATCCCACGCCCGACGAGATCGCCGGCGCCGCCCTCGTCATGCGCGAAAAGGCGACGCGCATCGAGGTGGGCGACCTGCCGGTGGTCGATACCTGCGGCACCGGCGGCACGGGCAAGAAAACGTTCAATATCTCGACCTGTGCCGCCCTCGTTGCCGCCGGGGCAGGGGCGTACGTGGCCAAGCACGGCAACCGTGGCGCCACGTCGAAGTGCGGGTCGTCGGACGTCCTGGAGCTGTTGGGCGTGAATGTGCACGCGTCGCCCGCCATCGTCGCGCGGTGCATTCGCGAGGTGCGGATGGGGTTCCTCTTCGCCCCCGAGCTTCACGGGGCGATGAAGTACGCCGTGCCGGTCCGCCGCGAGATCGGTATCCGCACGATCTTCAACCTGCTCGGGCCGCTGACGAACCCCGCCGGCGCGCAGCGGCAGGTCATGGGCGTGTTCGCCGCCGACCTCGTGCGGCCGATCGCCGACGTGCTGCTGACGCTCGGCGCCGTGCACGCCCTCGTGGTTCACTCGGCCGACGGGCTCGACGAGATCGTGCTTTCGGCTCCGACGCACGTGTGCGAGGTGCGCGGCGGCGCGGTCACGTGCTATGATCTTTCGCCCGAGGTGCTGGGCCTGCCGCCCTCTGGCCTCGAGGCGCTACGTATCGAGACGGCCGCCGAGAGCGCCGCCGCCATCCGGGCCGTCCTGGCGGGTGAGCGCAGCCCGCGGCGCGACGTTGTTCTCGCCAACGCCGGGGCCGCGACCTACGTTGCCGGTGTTGCCCGCGACCTCTTTGACGGGATCGCCCGCGCCGGCGAGAGCATCGACTCAGGCGCCGCCGGGCGGGTGCTTGAGGCGCTGGTGCGGCTGTCGCATGTGGCGGGGTAGGGCGTGGCCGGGGTCCAAAATCGCTTTGCCTCGCCCCCACATGGGTGGTATGATTTCATGGGCAGGAGGTGGGGTTCGAGGGCGAGGGGTGTGCCATGATTCATTTTACGTGTGATCTGTGCGGCAAGACGTTGCAGGCCGACGAGGACACCCGTTTCGTCATCAAGATCGAGGTCTATGCGGCCTACGACCCGATGGAGATGACCGAAGAGGACCTCGAAGAGGACTCCACCGAGGAGATCCATGAGCTCCTCAGCCAGATGGAGGAGATGGACGCCGAGGAGCTTGAGGACCAGGTCTACCGGACCTTCCGGTTCGACCTCTGCCCCGACTGCCATGCCGCGTACATGAAGGACCCGCTGATGAGGGCCGCCCGCATGCGGGTAAGGTTCGAGGATAATTAGTCCTGAAGTCTGGAGTGTCTGCCGCCATGCCCATGACGATTACCGAGAAGATTATCGCGGCCCATTCGGGCGTCGATACGGTCAAGCCGGGCGATTTCGTCTTTGCGAACGTCGATATCGCGCTCGGCAACGACATCACCGCGCCGATCGCCATCAAGGAGTTTCAGGACGCGGGCGTCCGCCAGGTGTGGGACCGCACGCGCGTGGCCCTTGTGCCCGACCATTTCACGCCGGCCAAGGACATTGCCAGCGCCCAGCAGGCGAAGGTTCTCCGCGATTTCGCCCACGCCCAGGGCCTGACGCATTACTGGGAGATCGGCGAGATGGGCATCGAGCACGCCCTTCTGCCGGAGCAGGGCGTCGTCGGCCCCGGCGACCTCATCATCGGCGCCGACAGCCACACGTGCACCTACGGGGCGCTCGGCGCGTTCGCTTCCGGCGTCGGCTCCACCGACCTTGCCGCCGCCATGGCCATCGGTAAGGTCTGGCTGCGCGTGCCGGAGTCCATCCGCTTCACGTTCACCGGGCAGCGCAACAAGTGGGTCTCGGGCAAAGACCTGATCCTGATGACGATCGGCAAGATCGGCGTCTCCGGGGCGATGTACAAGGCGATGGAGTTCGTGGGGCCGGTCATCGAGTCGCTGCCGATGGAAGACCGCCTGTCGATGTGCAACATGGCCATCGAGGCGGGCGCCAAGAATGGCATCATTCCGCCCGATGCGATCACGCGCGAGTATGTGGCCGGTCGCGTCGAGCGGCCGCCGGTCTACTACGCGAGCGACGCCGGGGCGCGGTACGTCCAGACGTTCGATTGGGACGTGACCAGCCTGGGGCCGGTCGTGGCGTGCCCGAACCTGCCGGAGAACGTGAAGCCGGTGGGCGAGCTCAAGAACGTGCGGCTCGACCAGGTCGTCATCGGCTCGTGCACGAACGGGCGGTTGAGCGACCTCGAGATCGCCGCCCGCATCCTCAAGGGCCGCAAGGTGGCCAAGGGCCTGCGGTGCATCGTCCTGCCGGCGACGCCGACGATCGAGCGCGAGGCCCTGCGCCGCGGGTATCTCGAGATCTTCATGGAGGCGGGGGCGGTCGTTTCCACGCCCACCTGCGGGCCGTGCCTGGGCGGCCACATGGGCGTCCTGGCCGAGGGCGAGGTCGCGCTGGCCACGACGAACCGCAACTTCACCGGCCGCATGGGCCACCCGAAGAGCTTCGTCTACCTGTCCAGCCCGGCCGTGGCCGCCGCCAGCGCCGTCACGGGTCGGATTACGCACCCGGACGAGGTGGTGGGCTAGAGCGCTGTTACACAGGACAATGAAGTAGCATAGTAGTATTCATTCATCATTCGCCAATCGCCATCCGCACTCAGTCGGGGAACCCGGTGGTTAACCTCAAGGATCACTGGCATCGCCTGAACTCGCGTGTCTCGGCGTTCATCGACCCTCCGGCCGAGGGGGCCGGCCGTCACCGGCGCACCGCGGGTCACCTGGCGCGCTTCGCCCTCCTCGTCTGGCGCCAGATCGTGGCCGACCGCCTGATCGTCGTCGCCGGCCACCTGACCTTCAAGACCCTTCTGGGCCTGATCCCGGTGCTGGTGCTGTTCCTCCTCGTCATCAACTTCTTCTGGCACGGGGTGGACACCAGCAACCAGGTGCGGGACGCGATGATGAAGGCCCTGAACATCTCGGAGATTCAGATCCAGGTGGACGGCGAGGACGTGGACCTTGCGAAGAAGCTGGACTCGATCGTCGAGGCGGCCCGCGCCAACATCAACGCGGCGGCGGCCGTCGGCATCCTCATCCTCTTCTACCTGGCGATGAGCGTCCTGGCGACGATCGAGGGGGCGATGAACCGCATCTGGGGCGTCCGCCACCACCGCCCCCTCTGGAAGCGGGGCATCCTCTTCTGGCTCTTCCTGACGCTCGGCCCCCCGGCGGTGGCGGCCCTGTATTACGCATCCATATACATCAACCTGTACGTCACGGGCCTCCCGCCCTGGCTCCAGGCCCTCTGGAGCGGCCTCCTGGCCCTCCTGGCCAACGTGTTCGTCTTGTTCGTCATGTACAAGCTCCTCCCGAGCGTGCCCGTGCGGGCGTGGTCGGCGCTCGTCGGGGCGCTCGTGGCCGGCACGCTCTGGCACTTCCTGGCGAAGAACGCCTTCGAGACCTACGTCCGCCACTCGACCGGCTACGGGCAGATGTACGGCAACCTCGCCGTGGTGCCGCTCTTCTTCCTGTGGCTGTACGTGACGTGGCTGTTCGTCCTTTTCGGTTTCGAGGTGGCGTACATCGTGCAGAATTACCGGGACCTCGTGCGAGCCCTTGCCCACGAGCGAGCGCGGGAGCCGTTTCCGCCGGTCGAGTTCGTGGCCCTCGTGGCGATGACGACCCTTGCCCGCCGGTTCCGCGAGGGTCGGGGCTCGACGCCGCTCGCGCAGCTCGTCGAGGCCACGGGCCTTGCGCAGGTGCAGCTTACGGAACTTCTTGACCGCCTGGAATCGGCGCACCTTCTGGCCCGTACGGCCAACGGCGGCCTCGGCGATGCGGTCGCGTTTCTGCCCGCCCGCGAGCCGGGGAGCATCACCGCCGCCGACGTCCTCTCCGCCGTGCGCAGCCGCCTGCCGGTGCCCATTGACGCCGCCCATCTGCCGCTCTACCGCGAGGTCCGCGCCGCATGGGACCGCCTCGAGGCCGACCGCGGCACCTCGGCCGGCCGCATGACCCTGGCCGACCTTGCTGCCCAGGATTCCGCGGCGGGGTAGGGCGGCGGTGGGTTGCCGATTACTTCGTGGGGACAGCCGCCGGCGGGTGCCGGTCGGTGCGGTAGGTGGCAAAGCGGTCGTTGCCCGTCCGGACGATCGTGAGCGTCTCGCGGCGGTCGCTCTTGTAATCGCGGACCAGGTCCAGCCGGTAGCGCATCTTGTAATCCTTGCGGATCGGGCCGAGCCACCCGGCCTTGGCCTCAAGACCGTCGGCCGGCGCCTTCCAGTAGTCCAGGGCGAACTGGGCCGCCTCGTCGCGGGTCCGGGCCGGCACAAAATCCAGCACGCCGGGAGGCCCCTTTTCATCCTCGGGCCGCCAGTGCTCGATGCGGGCCAGCAGGTCGCCGGTCACCGCGGGGAGCTCGTTCAGCAGGTCTTTCATCTGCTTGAGGGTGCCGAGGTTCGTCGAAACGACGATCCCCTCGACGAACGGCAGGTCTTGGTGGTGGCCGCAGAGGGAGAACCGTGCCCGCCGCGTGGGAAGATCGTGCCCGTCCACCCACCGCGAGGCCACGACCCACTTGGCCGCCGCGTCGACCGATCCGCAGGCCATGCACACGTGCTCGACGATCGGCTCCTCTTTCTCGAGCACGTCGGACGCCAGCAGCCGCACCCGCTCCATGAACTCGCGGTCGTAGTGTTCCAGGCAACCATCGCACACCCGGACCGCCAGCCAGGGCCAAACGCCCGTCATCGACCGGAACTCGGGGATGTCCAGCCGCCGGTTGAGCGGCTTGAAGAGGTATCGTTCATGGCAGACTTCACACACGGCCATCAGGTTCCCCTGCGGCTTGGCGCGACCCTGCCGGCTTTGTGAGAATTGCCGGGGACCCGTTCGGGGCTTCCCCCGCGCGGCTGGGGCCGCAAAACTTAACGCCCTAGGATAGTCGCCAACGCGGGTTCTCTCAACCTAAAAACCCCCGGCCGACAGGGCGGCGGGCACATTTGGCCGCAGGTTTGCCCCCTTTGTGCCGATAAACATAGTGCGTCCCCGCGCACCGACGGACGTGACAACAGCCTTCCCCTGCCAGGAAGTCCCAATCGTGTCGTATCACGACCACGACCCGGAGATTCGCTTTCTCAACCGGGTTCTCGAAAGAGTTCGCGAAGGTTACCGCCGCCATGCCGCCGTTGTCGCGGGCCTGTGGGCACTGGCCGGCGCCCTGGGTGCGCTGGCGGTGCTCCTTTGCTGCGATGCCGTGGGCCTGCTGGGCGGTGTGCGGCTGTATCTCTACCCGGTCGCGACGATCGCCGCCGGCACCGTCGTAGTCATGGCGGCCCGGAAGGCGCGGTCGCGGGTTCCCTCGCTCTTCTTCGTGGCGCGGCTGATTGAGAGGCAGCAACCGCAACTCAAGGACGCGCTCACCACGTATGTGGAGCTTCTCGCCGATCCCCAGGAGAATCCCGCGATGGCGGTGGCCGTGGGCCGCCGCGCCGCCAGGGTTCTGGCCCAGGTGGACCCCGAGACCCTCCTGCCGCCGCTGGTGCTGCGACGGCCGCTCGCGGCGGTCGTGACGGCGGCGTGCGTGCTTGGGGCGGGGCTTTGGCTGACGCAAGGCATCCTTTTCAGCCCGTGGGTGGGGCAGGCCGGTGCGAGCATCGCGGCAAGCGATCCGGCATCGGGCCGAGCGCTCGTGGCCACCGGATTCCCGGTTGACCTCGCCCCTGGCGCGAAGGTGGGCGGCGTTGTGCCGACGACCGAGGCCGCGGCTCACGCAAAGTCTCCGGTTGCCACGCGCGAAGGTACGGCCTCGGCGGCGAAATCGGCATCGCCTCAGCCGGGCAAGGGTGATGCGGGCGCGGCGGGCGGCGCACAGATGCTTGCGGCGGCGATCCAGAGCGACGCCAGTAAATTCGAGCAGCTTGAGTCCGCGCTGAACGCCGCCAAGTCGGCTCCGAGCAGCCAAGGCAGCGGCAACCAAGGTAACGGCGGCAGCGGCGGCGGATCGGCCGAACAGAACGCCTCCTCCAATAGCGGCGCGGGTGGCAAGAACGGCAGCTCACAGCCCGGCGGCACGCAGAACGGGGGCATGCAGAACGCCGGCGACCAGCGGGCCGGGGCGCCGCAGGGCAGCGGCGGCAATCAGCCCAAGGAAGGCAACCAGCCCAAGGGAAGCGACCCGCCCAAGGGCGGCAACCAGCCCGGCGGCAGCAATCAGTCCGAGGGCGGCAACCGCCCGGACCGCGGCGGCTCGAATCCCGCCGACGGCTCCAACCCCGCCGACGGACCGCGCGAAGGCGGCAGTTCCGATGGCACGGGCCAGGGCGGGCCGAAGATGCCTGCCGGGAACGCTTCGAACGTGAATGCCGCGGACGGCGCCTTCAGCGGGGCGGGCAAGCCCGGCGATCCAGCGGCAAACGCACCCGATCGCCCGCGGACCGTCTCGGGCGGGGCGCCCGGTGGCGCCGACGGGCCGCCGCCGCAGGGCGAGATCCAGGCAGGCCCGCCGCCGATCCAGAAACGGCCGCAGAGCACCGATTTTCCCGAGAAGACCCTTGACTCCATGCGCCGGGTCAGGCGAATAATCGGTCAGGCGGATGAGCGTCTCCGCGACGGCGAAGTGACCGATGCGTTCCTCGGCCGGATGGGCATGAGCAACGCCGAGTTCCGGCGTTTCGTGGCGTCGTGGCAGCGGAAGCTCGAGGCCGTCGCGGCGGCGCCGGTGGCGGCGACCGGCCCGGGCGAGATTCGTACTGAGGCCGCTCCGACGCGGGCCGAACTTCTCACGGGCGACCCGGGCCGGGCGCGGCCGGTTACCGTCCCCGGGGCGGCTACGGCCGACGGCCACCGCGGGCTTGTACAGGGGAGCGAGACGCCGGTCAGCCCGCGATTGCAGCCGGCCGTGTCGGCGTACTTCGAGAAGGTGGGGCGGATGGGCGGGCAGGAATTGAAGTAAAAGGATGCAGGACTATGAATGCTTCCCAACAACGAGAAGGGCTGGATGAACTCGCGCGGGAGTCGGAGCGCATCGTCAACCTGATCCTGCACACCAACATGCCGCGCGTGGACATCGACATCCAGATCGAGAACCTCCGCGAGGAATGCCTGCGCCGCTATCCCGGCACCGAAGACATTTTCGAGATGATCTACGCGGCCCGTTTCCGCCGCATCTGGCAGCAGTTCCACGAGGAGCGCCCCACCGAGGGCGAACCGTGGCACACCGCGTGGGAAGAGTAGTCGCCTACGCGTCAACATTATTTTTGTGGGTGCCATGCTTTCGCCCGCCCCTCCGCGCCGGCTACCCGTAAGCGTCGCGAACACGCGGCGTTTGCGCGCGGTGGGTCGGGAGACCCACCGCGCAAAGTTACACGTTGCGCTGTCGTCTGAGCCCAACAAAGGTGGTCCGACGGAGGACATCAGAAGGCTACGACTTCCGCGGCGATGCGGGGCGCAGGGTCACGAAGACCGTCGTGCCTTTCGACGGGCGGCTCTGGATGCGGATCGTGCCGCCCATGTACTCGACGATCTCCTGGCAGGTCGAGAGCGCCAGGCCCGTGTGCCCGTCCGGGTCGCCGGCGCTCCGGAAGAACGGCGTGAAGGCATTCTTAAGATTTCTGTGCGCCATGCCGGTCCCATTGTCCTTGAATTCAAGGACGACCTTCTCAGGCTCGGCGTACACGTCGATCAGGAGCCGCGGCGACTTGGCGGCAACGGTGGAGTCGCGGGCGCTGCGGGCCAGGTGGAGCGCCAGGAACACGAGGCCCACCGGGTCGGCTGCTGCCCAGACGGCGGCCGCCTCGGGGCGAAGCGAGACCTCTAGCCCGCGGTACAGCGGGTCGCGGTCCATCAGGCGCAGGGCGCTTTCGAGGATGCGCACCACGTCGATGGCCCCATAGCCGCCGGCTGCGCCTTCTCCGCGCGGCGAGGAAATCGAGAGGCTCATGCAGTCGAGGAGGTTGTCGAGTTCGGCGCGGCACTGCTCGACGGCCTCCGACCACGGGTACTGGGCCAGAATGCCCTCCATGGCCTGCATCAGCCGGTGGGCGGGGCCGTGACAGCGGAACGCGAGCTGGCCGAGCAGCGCAGCGGCGTGCGTCTGCCCGTTGACCTGGAACGCGGCAAGCGGGTGGCCGGTGACGAGAAGGCCGTCGCGGTCGCCCGGCGTCGTGTAGCGCTGGAAGCAGCAGAGCATGGGCAGGGGCCGGCCGTCGGCGGCGGCCACGGTCAGTTCGTCCCAGACCGACTGGTCGGTCTCGCAGCGTTCCAGGATGCGCGCGAGGTGCGCGCGCTCGCCGGCCGGCACGAGGTCGGAGAGGGCTTTGCCCGGAAGCTCGGGCGGAGCGTAACCGAGAAGCTCGGCGCTCTCACGCGCCACGGCACGGATGGTGCCCCCCCGCGCAAGCGAGACCACGAGGTGTGCGGCCTGGGCAAGATAACGGCACTGTGTTGGGTTACACATACGTTATGGCGGCGATTCCTGGCCCGTGCGGTCGTGAGGCGACCGACCGCTGACAGTTGATTCTAGGCGCCGTCGGTGTGTGGGGTCAATCGGGGAAAAAGAGAACGGCCGGTGGGGGGCAGGTTTAGCGCGATGGCCGGACACGGCGGGCGGCCACGACGAAGTCCCGCCGTGGCGGGCGGG
>PMZT01000201.1:0-29551 GCA_003170085.1 Planctomycetia bacterium
ATAATGGCGACATTTCGAATCTGCTCGCGAGTCATAGGCTTTCTCTCTGTGGGTGTCCTGTGTGCTCTGCGTACAAGGGAAACGTCCGAAACGGACGCGGTTCGATGCTGCCGGAGACGTCGAGAATCGGGCTATTGGAGGTGGGGAGGGTCGTGCAGCTTGTGCCGGCCGGCGGTCAGACCGCGGACGCACCCCTGGCGCAAGGCGCCTCGAGGGGCCGACACGGGCTGAACAGAATTGTCAGTACGGTCTAACATAAGTCGTGTAATCATACAGGAAATGCCGCGAAAGTCAAGCGCGGAACCGTCTATTTGTTGCGCGGCACTATTTATCGTTCGGAATGCCGCTACGCCCTCATCTGAGGCGACAGCGCAACTTGTGACTTTGNNGAGACCCGCCGCGCAAAACCTGCGAAGATGCGGTGTGGTACCAGACCGCCTTACGCCTTCGTCAGAATTTCCGTCAGCGTCGAGTTCTCGCGAATCTGGTCCACGGCGTCCTTCATGTAAATGCCCACGCACACGCCGTCCTTGCGGCGGATGCGGTTGAACGCGTACGTGAAGCCTTCCTCCGCCGAGAGGCGTCCGGCCCCCAGAATCTTGTAGGCGACCACCGGCTTCTTGTCGAAGCCCAGGATCACTTCCATCGCCTTTTCGCGTTCCTCGGAGCGGAACGTCGCGCCTTTCGAGACGTTATAGCAGCACTGATAGTAGAAATCGGTCGGCAGGCCGCGCTTCTCAACCTCCGGCAGCACCTCGGGCCAGTGCGCCGCCAGGCCCGCCGGCAGCCCCGCCGCCTTGATCTGTTCGAGCCACGCCTTCAGCGTATCGAACGCCCCCTTCTGGAACTGCTGCTCCACGCGGCCCCCCTGGATGAAGATGGCCACCGCGCCGCCCTTGATCGCGCGGTCGATCTCCTCTTTCATCTGCTCCGGCGGCCCGTGGCACTGCCCGATCCAGAGGCGCAGCTTGCCGCCGCCCTCGCGGTACTTCTTGAACAGGTTCACCCACCGCTCTTCGGGCGGCGAGGCGATGGTCGTCACGCCGCAGCGCGCCGCCTCGTCCAGCGCCTCGACGATCTTCTCGTCGGTGTGGAACTTCTTCATCTCCTCGTCGAGCGCCGGCGACTTGTGCGAATAGCCCCAGAAAGGATTCGAGCCCAGGATGAACCGCGAGACATCGAGCGACCCCAGCTTGATCGTCGGCAGCGGCTTCGACAGGACCTGCGAAGGCGCGGCCTTGGCGACCTCGGCCTTCGCGGCCGCCTCGCCGGCCTTCGCCGCGCCCGCCGCGCTCAGCCCCGCCGCGGCCGCTGCGCCTGCCAGGGCACTGTGCTTCATAAACTCACGCCGGGTCAAAGAATCCGACATCGCCGCCCTCCTTAGGTACGTCGCGTACGCCGCATTTAATCACGCCCGGCCCGTGCAACCCGTGTGTGGCCGGCCCAATGTATAATCGCCCACTGCAATAATCAACCCATTCTCCGGCCATTTGTACCGCCCCAACATCACCCACCCGTTCCTTCTCGTCGCCACCGCAAGCCATAGCCGAGTTGGCGCACTTCGGCCGATCTGGTATAAATGCGGCGGTCCGATGCGAAATGGAAGCGTCGTTCTCACGAAAGGGAAGCCGCCGATGAAATCCATTTGCTGCGCGCTCGCTGCCACCGCCCTGCTGCTCGCCGCCGCCTTGTGCCTGGCGACCACGGTCGCCGCCGAAGAGGCCGCCACGGCCGCCGCTCAGCCTGCGGCCAAGCCCGCCGAACCCGCCGCCAAGCCTGCCGCCGACAAGGGCTACCAGCCGCTCACGTCCGAGCAGAAGTGGGATCGCCGCGTGCAGCAGTTCGAGAAGATGGACAAGGAAACGCCGCCGCCGGCCGGAGCGGTCCTGTTCACCGGCAGTTCCACGATCGCCATCTGGGAGAAGCTCCAGGAGGACTTCAAGCCTCTCGCCACGATCGCGCGCGGCCTCGGCGGCTGCACGGTCGCAGACATGACCCGTTACGCCGATCGCATCGTCATCCCCTATAAGCCGCGCACCATCGTATTTTACGCCGGCGACAACGACCTCGTGAAGAAGTCGGGCGAGCAGGTCTTCGAGGACTACAAGGCGTTTGTCGAGAAGGTCCGCAAGGCGTTGCCCGAGGCCAGGATACTCTTCATTTCGATCAAGCCCAGCCCGTCGCGCGCGAAGTACTGGGACGAGGCCAAGAAGGCCAACCAGTCGATCAAGGAGTTCTGCGAGAAGACGCCCGGCCTGGGCTACATCGACACCGTGCCTACGCTCATGGACGCCGACGGCAAGCCCAACCCGGAACTCTTTATGAAGGACCAACTCCACATGAACCGCGCGGGCTACCTGCTCTGGATTCCGATCCTCAAGGCGGCCATCGAGAAAGACGCCGCAGCCCCGCCGGCGGCACCGGCGACCGAGAAGAAGTAGCGGTTCGGCAACATCAAGTTCACCCACGGCTGGAGCCACGGGCTGTTACCTTACGCCCCCCAATACAACAACGCTACTTGGTGAATTGGCCGTCAGCCCCGGCAGGGGCGTCTTTCTTGGTACGACAGCGCAGGGTGATGAGGGAGACCGCCTGTACTCATGCTATCTACGGGGCTGGATGGTGCAATTCAGAGCGTCGTCGTATTGAAGCCCAAGGAGTATCAATGGAAATCCACACGTTCGAGCTCGGATCGTTTCAGGTTTCGGCCTACGTCGTGATCGACGACGCGAAGGCCATGATCGTCGATGCGCCGGAAGGCGCGGAGGCGATTGTCGCCTTCTGCGAGGGGCGAAAGCTCGTGCCCGAGCTCCTCGTGAACACGCACGGCCACGCCGACCACATTGCCGCCAACGCGGCGATGAAACAGCGGTGGCCGGGCCTGAAGATCGCCATCGGCCGCGACGATGCGCCCATGCTCGCCAGCCCCCTGCGCAACCTCTCGGCCCTTCTGGGGGCGCGGATCAAAAGCCCGGAGGCCGACCGCCTGCTGGCCGACGGCGACCGGATCGAGGTCGGATCCGCCCGGTTCGAAGTGCTCGCAACGCCCGGCCACACGCCCGGCGGCATCAGCCTCTATGCCGCCGACGGCCCCGGCGGCCGGGGAATCGTTTTCACGGGCGACGCGCTTTTCGCGGGCGGTATCGGGCGGACGGACTTCCCCGGCGCAAGCCACAAGACGCTCTTGGAGTCCCTCCGCAATCGCCTTCTCACGCTGCCGCCCGATACGCTCGTCTATCCCGGGCATGGGCCGGCGTCAACGATTGGCGAAGAGGCGAGGGACAATCCGTGGATTCGAGGGGCTGAGTAGTCCTGCAACGCCGGTTGGGACGTTGCGCGGCGGCTCAGTCCCTGGCGGGTTCATTTCGAGTAATAACGATGTTATCGACCTGCGCCCTGGCACCGGAGATCTGGGCGCCGGCGGCGCCGCCCGCGAGCGGCCCCACGCCGCCCAGGCCGTTGTCGGCCCAAACGACCTGCCAGTCCATCGGCTCTTCCGTATCGGTCCGCCAGAACTTGCCGGCCACGCTGACGCTGCCCGACACCCGCTGCACGCGAATCTTCATCGTGTACCACCAGTTCGGCGCGGGCGGCTGGTCGAGCCGCAACTGGGCCTGCACCGGCTCCAGAAGCAGGGCCTGCGAATGGAGGCCCGCCCCAGCCTTGGCCTCGGCCCTGGGCATGAACTGCTCAACGATGCGCAGCCGGCCGGGCGAGAGTTCGAGCACGTAGCCCGAGCCGTCGGCCCGCCGATAGGCCACCGCGCCAATCGCATAGTCGCCCTGCGATTCCAGCACCTTCACGTCCATCTGGAAGGTATAGTCGGACCAGTCGGAACGGCCGGTCAGGAACTCGGCGCCCCGGCAGTTGACCTCGTCCTGTTCCAGGGCCTTGCCGCGCGGCACGGCCACCACGCGGAATTCGCCACCGCGCGTCCGCACGAGTGCCCAGCTTGCCGGCTGGCCGAGGTCGTAGCCGTCGAAGTCCTCGCTGAAGAGGATGTCGGGCTCTGATTCCTTCGCCGCCGCCAGTTCCGTCTGGAAGGCCTGCGACACATAGCCGACCATCTCGCGATCGTGGACACGCTCGAACCGCTGCCCCGCGCCGCGGGCGTCGGCCAGTTCGTAACGGCAGAGGTACCCGGCCATGAACCAGTAGCGGTCACGCTCGGCGGCAAGCGACTCGTACTGCCGCATGGCCTCGGCCACATCCTGGTTTTCGAGCGCAAGGTCGGCGCGCAGCACCCTGGCGGTCGCGTTATCGGCGGCGCTCTGGGCCTGGTCGAGAAGGAGCGCGGCCTCGGCGTCGCGGCCGAGGGCCTGGAGGCACCACGCCTTCAGCGTGTTGGAGGAAGCATCGGACGGCAGCGCGCGGAGCGCCCCGTCATAGTCGCCCTCGAGAAGCCGCCGCTTGGCCGAGGCCAGCAGGTCGGCGCGCGCCGCCCCACTGGCCTTCCCCGCCGACGTCTCGGCCACCAGGGCCGCGGCAAGCATCGGCCACACCGGTCCCCGCGCAAGGGCCACGGCCCGGCGCTCGCTGCGCGCCTGGCCGATTTTCAGAAAGAAACGGACGTCGGCGACCTGACGATCTTCGTGCGGCCGCTGCATGACGTAAGCGACCATGGCAAGATCGGCCAGTTGGTCGGTGGAAGGCGCTGCCTGAGCGAGTTCCTCGGTAATGGCCGCACGCGCTACCGGCGCAAGCGCCCGCATCTCCGCGGCGTGGCTGAGCGTGGCCGAGGCCCGGACCAGCCGCTCGAACGCACCCTGCGGCAGGACTTCCTGCGGCCCGGACATCCGGAGGCCGATGATGATGAGCGCCGCCCCGGCGACGGCCGCCGCCAGCGGGAAGCCAACGCGGACCCACCGCGACCGCAGGATCCTCGCGGTAAACGGCTGCTTGAACGGGCGCCCCACGAGGCCGTGTACGCGGCCCCGGCGCAGGACCGACTCGCGGACCTCGTCGGGCAGGTCGATGCGCGTGTTCTCGGCAATCCCCTCGAGCGTGGCGGCCACGCCGCGAATCTCGGCCTCATGGGCCCGGCAGGGCGCACACTCAGCCAGGTGGCGGCGCAGGCGCTCGCTGTCCTCGCGCGAGAGCCGGCCGCGCTCCAGTTCATACCATTCGCTTGTACGCGGGCACTCCATAATACTCTCATCCCCCCGCCAACGACCCCATGCGCTGCGTGTACGCCGCGCCCCGAAGCGATCGAGCGTGGCTCCTCCAGCGGATATGCCCCTTAAGCCCGCCGGACTTGGCCGTTCCGCGGACTCGATAAGTTATACGACTAGTCCGGCGTTTCGTTGGCTCCTCTGCCGGATTTTCCGCCGCCTTGCTTGCGATACCGTTTGCGGAGGAACTCGAGGCCGTAGTCCATGCGGCTCCGCGCCGTGGATTCCGGGCACCCGACGATGTGTGCAATCTCGCGATACGAAAGTTCCTGGAGTGCCCGGAGCACCACGACCTCGCGGTATGGCAGCGGCAGAGCGTGAAGCGCCCGGACGAGCTGCGCCTGTTCCTCGGCCCACGCCACGATGGCCTCGGGCTCCGGGCTGCCCGAGCCGCAGACGGTCTCGGCTAGGCCCTGGAAATCGTCGGGCACGATGGCGCGCTTCTTCTTCAGGAAGTCCGTCGCGAGGTTCCGGGCAATCGTGTAGAACCACGTGCTGAAGCGCCTGGGGTAATCGTAATGCTCGGCCTTCTCGAGGACCCGCAGGAAGGTTTCCTGTGCCAGCGACTCGGCCTCCGTCCGGTTCCCCACCAGCCGGTACAGGTAGCTGATGATCGGAACGCGGTACCGGGCAAACAGGGCGCTGAAGGATTCCTCGTCACGGCGGCGCTGCAAGCGAAGCATCAAGTCTTCATCGCTCGCAGTGCGGTCATCCATCAGGCAAGCCACCTTCCGCCGGGGCCAGCACCCGAAGCCTGTAGAGCAGTCGGTGCCAGCGATCCACGAACCCATGCCCAAAGGTAAACAGAACCGGCGTCAGAATCAACGTGAAAACGGTNNCATGCCCAGGATGCTCGTCAGGGTGCTCATGAAGATCGGCCGGATACGGCTGTCGACGCTGGCGACGACGGCCTCATTGAGCGGCAGCTTCTCGTTACGCATGAAGTTCAGCGTCTGGGCCACCACGAGGATGGCGTTGTTCGTAACGATGCCGATGAGAATGATGAAGCCCAGCATCGTCACGACGTCGAGCATCGGCGGCGGCGTGCCCAGGACCATGAGGTTGTAGCCCATCATCACGTACAGCATGGCGTAGCCGCCGGCGACGGCCATCGGCACGCTCAGAATGATGACCAGCGGGTGCATGAAGCTCTCGAACAGCGCCGCCATCAGAAGATACGTAATCACCAGGGCCAGGAGGAAGCTCCACTTCAGGGCGCTCCAGATCTGGGCCAGGTCGCGGGCCGTGCCGCGCAGGTCCACCACGTAGGTGGGCGGAATCGTGCCGTCCTTCTCCATGGGGTCGATGATGTTCTGCTGGATGTGATCGACGATCGCGCCCACCGGCGCATCGCCCTTGAAGTAGCAATCGAGCTTGACGCTCCGCTGCTGCTCGGTGTGCTCGATCGCGTTCACGCCCGACGCGGGCTGAATCGGCGCCACGTGGCCGAGCGTGACCATGCGGCCCACGGGCGTCCAAAGGGGGATGTCCGACAGCCCCTCGATGTGCTCGCGGTACTTCGGGTCGGCGCGCAACGTCAGGTCAATCTGGCGGCCGTTGGCCTGGCGGTAATCATCGACCTTCACGCCGTTGACGAGCGATGCCACGACGTAGCCCACTTCCGAGGCCGTCAGGCCGACGTCGGCGGCACGCTTGCGGTCGAGCGTGGGCCGGAGTTCCCAGTTGCCCAGCTTGTAACTGGGCAGGACGAAGATGACGCCGGGGGTCTCGGTCAGCTTCGGCTTCATGAGGCCGGCGATCCGGTACAGCTCCTCGATATTATCGCCGCGGATCGTTACCGAGACGCTCTGCCCGCCGGCCATGCCGCGCCGCTGGAACAGGCTGAGTTGCTCGGCGTGAACCTGGATGCCGGCGATGGGATCCCTGTAGTACTGCTTGTTCTTGTCCCACCACGCCTGCCGATACGGCTCGGGAATCCAGTTGAGCGGCGGCGTGCCCATGACCGTCTGGATGGCGGCGACCATCTCGCGGGCCTTGTCGCCGTCCTTGGCCTTGGCGCCGAAGAACAGGACGTCCGGCATGGCCACAATGAAGAACCGCGTGGTCTGCGGCAAGCTGCGCACGCGCTCCTCGATATCCCTGGCGATCACGAGATTGTGATCGGCGTTCGCCCCGGCCTCGGTCAGCACATAACCGAGCACGAAGTTCTGGTTGCCCAGCGGCAGGTACGACGTCTGCGTGATGTACGCCAGCCCCACCATGCCGCCGCCGAAGACGATGAGGATCAGGGCGACCGTCGCGACGCGCCGCGGCGTGGTCTGGAGGATCCATCGCACGAGGTTCGTCACGAAACGCCGGAACCCCGATCCGAGCCAGCCGAAAAGGAGCCACCGGCTGATCCAGCCTCCCGTGCCCGTGCCCTCAAGGCCGGTGTGCCTGGCGGTCTGGAGGATGCGCGAGGTCAGCATCGGCACGACCGTTACCGAGACGATCAGCGACAGCCCCACGCTGATGGCGATGGCCAGCGAAATGTCGCGGAAGAGCTGCCCGGCCTCTTCCTTGATGAAGAACACCGGCAGGAACACGGCCACGGTCGTCGCGGTCGAGGCCACGACGGCCAGCCACACTTCCTTGGCCCCGTCGAGCGCCGCCTGCATGGCGGTCTTGCCCATTTCGCGGTGCCGGTAGATATTTTCGAGGACCACGATCGAGTCGTCAACGAGCCGGCCCACGGCAAACGTCAGCCCCGCCAGGCTGATGACGTTGATCGTGCGGCCCAGCAGCCACATAAAGATGAACGTGCCGACGAAGCTGATCGGGATCGCAATGCAGATGGTCAGGATGGCCCGGCCGCTCCGCAGGAAAAACACGAGCACCGCGCCGGCCAGGACGGCCGACAGCCACACGTCCTCCTTCAGGAGCGAGATGGCCTCGTCGATGTAGGCGGCCTCGTCGTACTCCACGTTCAGCGTCATCTTCTGTCGCGCCAGCAGGGTCTTGTTGAGCTCGGCCACGGTCTTGTGGACCTCGCGGATGATGCTGACGACGTTCTCGCCCGTCTTCTTCTGAATCGCCAGCACCAGGCCGCTCTGGGCGTCGATGCGGACGTAGTTCTCGGCATCCTTGAAACCGTCGACATCGGCCTTGATGATGTCGCCCAGGCGCACGTCGGGCATGCCCAGGCGCTTGATCACGAGCGACTCGATGTCCTCGTTGGTCTGGAACTCGCCGACCGTCCGGACGGGCCAGCGCCCGGTTTCCTCGTTGATGCCGCCGCCGGGCGTGTTGCGATTCTCGCGGGCCAGCAGGTCGCCCAGCTCCATGGGCGTCAGGTGGTGCGAGGCCAGCTTGTACGGGTCGAACGTGACCACCGCGTGGCGTTCGCGGCCGCCGTAAACATCCACGCGGCTCACGCCGGAGATGCGCTTGAAGTACGGCTGGATCACGTCGATGCAGTACTGGCGCAGATCGTCGGAGTTTTTGCCTTCACCCACGAGCGAGACGAACGAGATCGGGTGCGCCATGCGCTCGCCGAAGTAAATGACCGGCTTGTCGGCGTCCTTCGGAAGGTTGCGGACGAGGTTGAGCTTGTTGTTGACATCGACGCCCGCGAGGTTGCGGTCGGTGCCCCAGTCGAACTCGAGGCGGATGTCGGCGTTGCTCTCCGTGCTGGTCGACGTCATCTCGCGGACGCCGTCGACGCCGTTCATCTGCTCTTCGATCCGCTCGACGACCGAGCTTTCCATCTCCTGCGGCGCGGCGCCGGGGTACGTGACCGAAACGCCCACGACGGGCGTTTCGACGGTCGGGGTCAGTTGGCGCGGTATCATGAACATCGCGATGATGCCGAAGAGCACCACCAGGATGACGCCCACGACGACGGGCACCGCGTGCCGGATGCAAAAGGCGATGATGTTCATCGAGCCGCCCCTGCCTCGCCCTTGGCGGCCTTAGGCGCGGGCGCCTGCCCGGCCGGCGCCTTCACGGCCTTCGCCCCCGCTTCGCTGCCGGCCGGTATCCGCTCCTTCAAGTACAACTGCACCGCCGACCCGTTGGAGAGCATGTACGTGCCGCGCGTCACCAGCGGCATGCCCTCCTTCAGCTTGTCGCTCTCGACCTCCATGTACCGGCCGTAGCCCGCGATTATCTTCACGGGAATGGCGACGGCAAACTGGATCGCCGGCGCCGGCGGGCCGACCGGAGCCGCGGCCTCAACCGCCTTCGCATCCTTGCCGCTCTTGCCGTTCGGCGGCGGCGCCGGCGGCATCGGGGCGCCGGCCGGAGGCGTGTCGGCCACGGTGTACACGACGTCGCGGCCATCCTGGCGAATCACGGCCGACTTTGGCACGAGCATCGCACGGTGCTCCGGGCCGACCGGCAGCCAGACTTTCGCGAACAGGCCGGCCGCAATCGCCGGCCGCCCGTTCTCCACGAGGTTCGTCACGTCGACGCGGACGGGAATGGTGTGCGTGCCCTCGGAGGAGCGCGGCACGATCTGCGACACGACGCCCGGGAACTCGCGGTCGCCGAGCACATCGAACACCACCGGCAGCCGGGCACCCATCTGGAGGCCCGCGAGGTAGCGCTCGGGCACGTCCAGTTGAAGCCGTACGACCTCAAGGTCGGCCACCTCAACCACCGGCAGCCCCGGCGCCAGCCACTGCCCCTCCTCGGTCATCTTGCGAACGACGTATCCGTCGAACGGCATCGTCACGGTCATCTTCGCAAGCGTATCCCTGAGCGCCTCGACGGCGGCCGTCTGGGCGGCGACCTGCGCGCGGGCGTTGTCGATGTCCTCAACGCGGTTGCCGGCCTTGATGAGCGCCAGCCCGGCCTCGGCCTCGGCCAGCAGCTCCTTGGCCTGGCGGGAGCCGGACTCCACGGCCTCGCGCTCGGCCGACGTGCTGGCCCCCTCGGCAAAGAGCTTCTGCGTCCGCGTGTAATCAAGACTCCACCGCTCGTAGCCGGCACGGGCCGACTTGACGCGGGCCTCGGCCTGATGCAACTCCTCGGTCCGGAACCCCGTCTCGGCCTTCTTGAACTGGGCCTGGGCGGAAGCCAGGAGGCCCTCGGCCTGCTTGAGTTGGAGTTCGACGGGCAGCCGGCGCATCAGGCAGACCGGCGCCCCGGCAGCCACGTGGTCGCCGGCATCGGCGGCCATCTTCTCGACGCGGCCGGCCGTTTCGGCGCCGACGACGCTCACCCGGCGCGGCTCGGCCGTGCCGGTGAGTTCCGCCGACTGTCGGATGGAACGGACCTCGGCCGGTTCCATGAAGACCGCCACCGGGCCGCCCATTTGCGCCCGCGCCGCGCCGGCCAGCGCAGCGACGGCCGCCAGGGCGATCCCACCGATCCGCGGTAATCGCATGATGTTTCGGTCCTCCTCCGCCCCAAGGAGACTTGGTTCACGCCCGGAGAATGTTAACAATTGGAAAGCATTAGCCGCGGAATGATACGCTATCTTCGGCCTACCGTCAACCACTGTTTGGCCGGCGATGTAATCCCTTACGGGAAAGGAATCTCCACCGTGGGTGGCGCCCGCCGCGNNCGGAGCGGATCTTCGACGTGGCGCGGCGGGCGCCTTCGCGTGGCCGTGCTTCCTTCCGTACTCATGCCCTCTTCGGGGCTGATCGTCTGCAACTCATGGCGATGCAGTAATTAGTACGCCACCGCAAACGGAACGCGCTTGGCCGGACCCTTGCCGCAGCGCATGCAGGCGGGGCACTCTTCGGCCCCGTCGGGCACCAGGCGGATGGTGGCCTTGGTCTCGTCGCTGATCCTGGCCTCGCACTCGCGGCTGCCGCACCACGGGGCAAAGACGAAGCCGCCCTTCTCGTCGAGGACCTTCTTGAACTCGTCGTACGAGCCGGCCTGGTGGCAACCGGCCTCGAGCCGCTCCTTCGCCTTCTTGTAGAGCGACGCCTGGATCTCCTCGAGAATCTCCGGCACCTTGAACACGACCTCGTCCTGGCTGATCGGCATCTTCTCGCCCGTATCGCGCCGCACCAGCACGACCTTGTTCTCGGCCAGGTCCTTCGGCCCAAGTTCCAGCCGGATCGGCACGCCCTTCAGCTCCCACTCGTTGAACTTCCACCCCGGCGACACGTTATCGCGGTTATCCACCCGCAGCCGCACCTTCTCGTCCAGCGGCTCGGCGATCCGGTACGCCGCGGTAACGATGCCCGCGTTATCGGCGTCGGCCTTCAGGATCGGCACGATCACGACTTCCAGCGGCGCGAGGCGCGGCGGCAGGACGAGGCCGGCGTCGTCGGAGTGGACCATCACGAGGGCCCCGATCAGCCGCGTCGAGACGCCCCACGACGTGGCGTACACGTACTCGAGCTGCTTGTCGCGGTTCTGAAACTGGACGTCGAACGCCTTGGCGAAGTTCTGGCCCAGGTAATGGCTCGTGCCCGCCTGAAGGGCCTTGCCATCCTGCATCAGGGCCTCGATCGTGTAGGTCGTCACGGCGCCGGGGAACTTCTGGCCCTCGCTCTTGCGGCCGGCCAGGATGGGCATGGCCATCCACTGCTCGGCGAAGTTGCGATAGACGCCCAGCATCCGCTCGGCCTCCTCCACCGCCTCCTGAGCCGTGGCATGGGCCGTGTGGCCTTCCTGCCACAGGAATTCCGCGGTCCGCAGGAACAGCCGCGTGCGCATCTCCCACCGAACGACGTTCGCCCACTGGTTGAGCAGGAGCGGCAGGTCGCGCCACGACTGGATCCACTTCTTGTACATGGCCCAGATGATCGTTTCGGAGGTCGGGCGGATGACCAGCGGCTCTTCGAGCTCCTTGCCGCCGCCGTGCGTGACCACGGCGCACTCCGGGGCGAACCCCTCAACGTGCTCCGCCTCCTTCTGGAGGAACGACTGCGGAATCAGCAGCGGGAAGTAGGCGTTCGAGTGCCCGGTGGCCTTGAACATGTCGTCCAGTGCCCGAACCATCCGCTCCCAGATGGCGTAACCCCACGGCCGGATGACCATGCACCCCTTGACGGGGGCGTAATCGGCCATTTCGGCCCGGGTTACGATGTCGATGTACCACTGGCTGTAATCCTGGCTGCGTTTCGTCAGTTTGGCCACGTCGCTTCGACTCCTTTCGGCTTGAGGTGGCGGCATTCTAAGGCAAACGCCCGCCAAGAGCAACGGTCTGCCGGCGGCCCCCGGCAAGTGCAACCGCAGACTCCGCCCGTGGTTTCTTGCGTAGGGGCGGCCCCATGTGGCCGCCCTGTTGTTGTTTCAGTCTACCAGGGGGCAACCGCCACATCAAAAGNNGGCCACATGGGGCCGCCCCTACACAGGCAAACGCGGACGCCAGAAAGCACCGTCACACTCCCCCGCGGGGCCGCCGTGAAGCTCGAAAAGCGAAATAGAGTTTATGTTTTTCGCCCGGTCAACCGATAACCTGACTGAGAGGTGCTGCGCATGGGACCCCTTGTCCAGAGGACATTCTGACCGATGGTTCACGTGGACGAGACAGGAAAGGTGACCTTCGTTTTCTGGCATGGCACCGAATCGCCGGTGTTCGTGGTCGGCGACTTCTGCCACTGGCAGAAGGATCACCTGCCGATGCGACGGGTCTCGGAGCGCGAGTGGACGCTCATGCTCCGCCTCCCTCCCGGCACCTACGAGTTCAGGTATTACTCCAACGGCGAGTGGTACACCGATTTCGCGGCGTTCGGCGTGACCCGCAACAGCTTCCACGATTTCAACTCGGTGCTGCGCGTGCCCAAGGTGCAGCCGGTGGTGCCGGAACGTCCGCAGGTGCGGATGCGCCGCCCGGTCGGCGAGCGCCTGGCGGTGCCGGCGTAAGAGACGGTCTTGAACTCTCCTTGAATTGACGCCCGGGGATGCTGGGCTGAGACGGCCGCCTGTGAGGGTGGCCGTCCTTTTTTGCGGCCGGTTCACAACGCAGCTTACGGGTTTGCGCGGTGGGTCTCCCGACCCGCCGCGCCCAGCGCAACAACGGCCGGTTCACACGCCCACGCCGCGAGGATTACGGCGACTTGTCGTCGGTAACGGGAACCATCTGGCGTTTGCCGGTGTTGTAAGCAACCATCGTCAGGGACGGCACGTCCTGGGTGCGCGCCATGTGCGGCACGCCCTTGGGAATCCACAGGCTATCGCCGGCCTTCAATTTGTCCCAGCGGGTGCCCAGCCGATGCTCGCAGGAGCCGCAGAGCACGTGCAGCACTTCCCCCGAGTTGGGATGGACGTGCAACTGGTTGGACTGGTGCGCTTCGACGAAGACGATGCCCAGGGTCACCTCCGCGGCCGCGTCGATCTCGGAGTTCATCAGCCAGCGAATCCATCCCCACGGGTACTTCTGGGCGGGGATCTTCTCGTAGGCCGACAGGCTGAATTTCAGGTCCTCGGCGGCAAGGGCCGTGCCGGCGCCGGGCAGAAATGCCGCCGCAATCCCCGCGGCGAGCAAGGTGCGACGTGTTTGCACTATGTGCATGTGTGTCTCCTTTTGACGAGTGATAAGGCACAAGCACCCCACGCCAGGAGGCAGGCCGCGGCTGCCCGTCAGGGGGTCACGACTTCGAAAGGAATGGCCGGCAACGTTCCCATCGGTGCGCGGCGCTGGCCCGCCCCGGCCTTTGCCTTTCCGGCGGTGTCGGGCATGGACGCAAAGGCGTTGACGATCAGGTTGCCTTGGAGGCCGGGCTTGGCCTTGGCGGCATCGCATTGAAGCACAATCTCCGCCCCGCCGCGCGCCGCCGACACGTTCTTGATCGCGATGCCCTCGGGCGGCTCGCTCAGCTCAAGCTGGACCTTGTCGAGGAACGCGAAGGCGCCCCCTTCCACCTGAATCCGGGCCGTTCCGCCGGCAGGGATCTTGACCGGGGCGTCGCCGACGATTCTTAGCGGCATCTTTGACATATAACGTCCCGATACAACTATTTCCAGGTCCTTCGCGGGCACGAGATGCCTGTAGGCGAACGCCTGCATCATATCTTCCGCCGGCACCGCGGCGTGGCGAACCTCCTTGCCCTGGATCGTGGCGCGGCCTTCCAGGCACAGGCTGAGGGGTTCCGCCACGACCGTCGGCGGGGCCGTCAGCGTCAGCCGCACCTGGTCCTGATTGCCCGGCACGCGGGCGCCGCTCAGGACGAACCCCTTGGGCGCATTCTTCAGCGAGAGCGCGATCTCGCCGGCGAACTTGTCTTTCCGGAGGGCGTACACGGTCAGCGGAATGGTGGCGCCCCCGCGGACGCTGATGCTCGCGGGGACGGTCCGCAGCGCGAAATCGGGCTGCGGCGGGCTGATCCGCAAGCGGTACGCATACTCCGGGCCGCCCTTGTGCTGCGCGTCGCCGAGGTAGAGGTAGTAGGTTCCGTTGGCCGGCAACGTGGCGAAGAGCCAGGAATCGGCGTGGTGCGTGTTCAGGGCCGACGCCTTGTCCTCGTGGTCGTCGTTGAACGCCAGTTGCTTGCCGGCGGCATCGGTCAGCTTGAGCACGGAATCCAGAGGGGAATCGAGCCGGCGGGCATAGACTTCGGCAACGACCTCGTCGCCGGCGCGGCCTTCGAAGCGGAACACGTCCCACTCATCGGGCCGATCGACGCGGCCGTTCACGATGATCGGAAGCGTGACCGGTTGGGCACTGGCGGTGTCGTGGTTCGGCCCTTTTTTCAGGCACTCCGGCAACGTGTCCACGGCAAACGGCACAAGGTTGGAGATTCGTTCATCCTTGCGCGTCGAGAGCGAGTAGATACCCGCCCCTTTGTCCTTGGCATCCATCGTCAGCGTGGTCACCGGCAGATTCCAGCCCTTGACCTCGACCGCGGTCTCGGCGCCGGCCGGGCCGCCCAGCGGGAAGATACTCGTGATGAACGGCAGTTCGCCCAGCGTGATGCGATAGACGAAATCCTCGCGGCCGCGATAGATGGAGTCCCTGATTTCGAGCACGTACTCGCCGTCCTGCGTCACCTCGTAACACAGAATCGGATCGGGCCGGAAGAGATTGCGGTCGGCATACGCCACTTCCTTGCCCTTGGCATCGTAAAGCGTCAGCGTGGCCTGGAACCAGCCGGGCACCGCGTCGGCAAGATAGGGGATCAACTCGCGCGCACTGGCGGCAGCCACCAGCCGCTGACCCTTGTGCGCCACGAACCGATAGCGGTGCACGGCACCGGGGTTGATCTGGCCGTTCACGGCGGCCGGCAGCGTGACGGTCATCTCGGGCTTCGCGGCGGGGGCCGGAGCCTCCTGCTTGCCGGCCTTGGCCTTGAAGCGTTCCATGTCCGGGTTGGCGGCCTTGACCGGCGTCTCCGAGAATTCCGGCAATTGGCCGACGTAGAAGACAAGCGGGTTCGTCAGCCCGGCCGGCCCGGCCAGGCGGATCTCGCGCTGGCCCGGTTCCGCGTCGGCTGCGATCGTGATCTTGACCGTCACGGTCTCGACAATCGCCTGGTTGGCCTGCCGGTTAGGCGGATTCTTCATGATCTTGGCCCGGATATCGGCCATTTCCTTGAAGGTCGCGGCATCCTTGTCCTTCTTCTGCTGAAGCTCCTGCACTTTCTCCCGCAGATCCGTGAACTCCTTTTGCGACATCGGCCGGCTGAACTCCACGAACGCCGCCTGGACCCCGGCCCCGGAGACGTGCGCGTTGGCAATGGTGCCCAGGTACTGCCCGCCGACCGTCACGTCGCACGTCGTCCCCTGCCGGCCGCCCGCGGGAAAGACGTAGCCAATGTGCGGGGTGAACTGCTGCGCCTGGGCGGCCGACACGACCGCCAGAAGCGTCGCCACCACCGGCATCGCGTACCATCGGGATAATTTCATAATAGGCTCCGCTAATTACACGAGTTCCTTCAGGCGCCCGCCCAGGGTCACGCCGTCCTTGGCGGTGGGCGTTGCGTGGACCTCGTCGCCCATGGGATGCGGCAGCCTGGCATCCGGATCGATGCCCAGCAACTCATACATGCTGGCGATGAGGTCGGCCGGATACACGGGCCGATCCTTCACCGCTTCGCCCCTGGCATCCGACGCCCCGACCACGCGGCCGCCCTTGAACCCGCCGCCGGCGACCACGCACGAGAAGACGTTGCCATAGTGGCCGCGCCCGCCGCTCCACGGCGGCTCCCACTGAATCTTGGGGGTTCTGCCGAATTCGCCGCAACACCAGAGGATCGTGCTGTCGAGCAGGCCGTGATCCGACAGGTCCTGCAGCAGCGTCGCCAGCCCTTTGTCCAGTTCCGGCAACTTCCGGCGCATGGTCTGGAAATGCTGCTTATGCGTATCCCAGCCCTTGTAGTTGATGGTCACATAAGGCACGCCGCGCTCGACCAGCCGCCGCGCCGCCAGACAGTCCTGACCGAACGTGGTGCGGCCGTAGCGATCCCTCAGATCGTCCTTCTCCTGCGAGAGATCGAACACTTTGCCCGCGTCGCCGAGGATCAGGTCATAGGCCTGCTTCTCACATTGGTCCGCGGCGACCAACTGCGGATCTTCCTTCATGGCGACCTCCAGCGTGTTCAGCTTGTGGAGCAGGTCGCGACGGTCCTTCTGCCGCTGGTCGGAGATGCCCTGGGCCACCACGCCTTCCACGGCAAAACGGGTCTGCGCCGGGTCGCCACCCGTGGCAAACGGCTTGTAGCGCTGTCCCAGGAACCCGGCTTCGGAGAACCGCCCCTGCAACTCGGTCAGCACGATGTAAGGCGGAATAAGCCCGCGATAGCCGGCGTCGGCACCCTTGAACAGCGAGACCACGGCGCCGACGCTGGGGAAGACATCCCGCCCGCCGGACGGCCGGCCCGTTTGCACCATGTAGGCCGCCGTTTCGTGGGCGCTCACGCCGTGGGTCATGCTGCGGATGATGGAGTACTTGTCGGCATGTTTCGCCAGTTCGGGAAGCAGTTCGCCGATCATGATTCCGGGCACGTTGGTGGCGATCGGGTGGTTCAGCGGCCCGGCGTAATCGTTGCCCGCGTCGGGTTTGGGATCGAAGGTGTCGAGATGCGACGCGCCGCCCCACAACCAGATCTGGATGACCGCCTTGGCCTTGCCCTTGCCCTTGGGCGCAGCCGCCGCCGCAACGGTCGGCGCCGCGGCCAGGGCGCGCAGGCCCAGGCCGTTGGCTACGAGCAACCCCGCCCCGCCGAAGAGACCCAGTCGCAGCGCCTCGCGCCGGGAGATCGGCATACCGACGCCCACTCCTTGCTTCGTGCTCATACGCCCTCCTTAGCCTTCATTCCGTTCCTTCCCGGCGGGCCGAGGCTTCAGCCGCACTCAATGCCGGTAAAGGAACTCCGCACTGTTGATCAAGGCCCAGGCCAGGTCCAGGGCCGCCTCGCGCTGGCCCAGCTTCGCCGTCTGGGAATACGCCAGCGCCGTCTGCACCTCCTCGTCCGTCGGAAACCGCGAAAGGATCATCACGTACAGCCCGCCGATGATCTCGCGCGGATTCGTCTTGGATTGCAGCAGGAACTGGAACTTCCGGCTCTGCTCGATCTTGCGCTGAACGTGGCTCGAATTCAGCATGTGCAGCCGCTGGTCGGCGGTGGGACGGTTGTTGCGCTCCGATTCCAGGCCGGTGTCGCGCGACGGGCGTCCGTACATTTCAAGGAAGGAACTGGTGATGCTGCCGTCCGGCAGCGCGATCGACCGGATGTTCTCCGGGATGAACGTGAACGGCTCCGGAATGGCGCTGGTGTACTTCTCGGTCGTCCCGGTGATCTGGTCGAGGGCGTCGATGAGCACCTCGGCCTCCAGCCGGCGCAGCGGATACTGCGCGAAATTCGCGGCGGCCTCGGGCCGCTGCGTCTTGGGGATGGAGGAAAGCTGATACGTCTTCGAGTTCAGGATCAGCCGGTAGAGCGGCTTCAGGTCATAGTGCGCGGCAACGAGTTCGCCCTCGAGGTACGCCAGCAGTTCGGGGTTGACCGGCGGGTTGTCGGGCCGGAGGTCGTCGGGCTCATGAACGATGCCGCGCCCCAGCAGCCACGACCAGACGCGGTTGGCGATGGCGCGGGCAAACCACGGGTTCTTGGGCGCCAGCAGCCAATCGGTGAAAACCACGCGGGGATCCTTGTCGGCGCCCACCTGGGCCGGCGTTCCATCCGGAAAGATCGCCGCCTGCGCCGCGGCGCCCGCCGGCGCTTTCATCGTCGGATCGAAGGAAACGATCTCTTCCTTCCATTCCCCGGTGGCCTTGTAGCCGACCTTCGAGAAGAAGACCGCCATGCCCGCCAGCCGGTCTTTCGGCCATTTCTCGGCCCGCGTGCCCATGAAGGTCAGGGCCACGGTCTGCGCAATGGCCTGCGGCTCCTTGTTTTGCATGGCGCGGTAGAAGTTGACCTGCGGCACAAGGAAGCAACCGCCGTTCGCCGTGAGCATCTCGCGGACAAACTGGTCATAAGGCTTGTTCTCTTTGATCGACGTCCTGATCCAGCGGTGGTACGCCTGCGCCGCGTTGGGCCACAAGTTGATCGGGAACTCCGCCTTCACCCGCAGGAGATCGCCCCACTTCATCGCCCCGTAATCGGCGAATTCCTCGCGCTCCAGCAGCCGATCAATGAGGGCGCTGCGTTTGTTGGGATCCTTGTCCACCAGAAAGTCCCGTGCCTCTATCCCGGTGGGAAGCGTTCCGATCACGTCGAGGTACACGCGCCGGACAAAGACGGCGTCGGTGCAAAGATTGGCCGGCTGAAGGTGCAACTGCTCCAGCTTGCCGAAGACGAGCTTGTCGATCTGGCTTGTGGCTATCGGGGTGACGCCGCGCTCGAAGGGACTCGGCGGCGCGGTCTGGCCCCAGGCGCTCAGAGCCCACAGGAGGACAACCGCTGAAAACAAGGACGTCTTTGCCATGAACTCCCGCCTCATCCAGGTACGCCAAGTACGCCAGGTACGCCGTAGCGCACGCGCGTAGGAACCCTGTTAGGACAAACGTCCGCGAGGCTTCAAAGTTACGATCAGAGTCTGGTCCAAGCCCATCGCCCCGCACGGTCCCATCGCAGAGTACAACGCCTGCGACTGCCGGATATTACACGCTTTCCTTGGGCCATGCATAGGGAGGAACAAGTGGGCTGCGTAACCCCTCAGTTACGGGTGCAGAAACTTCGCCGCGGGTGGCAGCCGCCGCGGCGGCCGCTTTTGCGTGGCCGTGCTTACGCCCAGAGGCGCACGGCCACCCAACATCGCCCGCCACGGCGGGTAAACAGTGGCCGTGCCACCCGGCGCACGTAACTGACCCCTTACCGGCCATGAAGATCACCATTCCCACCAAGAGCCTTACCGACGTGATCTGCAACCAAGGTGAGCGGCAGGCGGCGGGCAACGTGCGGATGGCGATCTAGCGGAGCCGGTCGTGGAACGCGCGCGGCGTGAGGAGCGGAATTCCTTGGAACGTCTTCAGTGCCAGCAAGTCAAGGTCGCCTGTGACCAGGCAGTCCGCCTCGGCGGCCAGCGCCGTCCCCAGCACGGCCAGGTCCGTGCGATCACGGCAGGCACCGGCAGGAACCTTGGCCGGCGCAACCACCGTGGCGCTGTCTCGCAGAAAAGAAAGGATGGCATCGACTTGCCTGGCGGGCACCTTGAACTTACCTCTCAGGTGACGCTCCAGTTCACCGAGGATGTGATCCGACAGGATAATTTCGTGGGACGCCAGGCATGCCTCGAAGACCGCCTCGCACAGGCCGCGCGTGGCAAAGGCCGCCAGCAGCACGTTGGTGTCGAGGACCACCTTCACGAGATGGCCTCGAAGATGTCCTCGTCGGAGAGGAACCCTTGGGCCTCGGCAAACGGCAGCGTCTTGCCCCGGAGCCGCCGGAACTTCTCGGCTGCAATGTACCGCCGCAGCGAGTCCCGGACGACTTCACTCGTGGGCCGCTGCTGCCGCGCGCTCAGGGCCTTCAACTCCTCACGCAACGTTTTCGGGATGCGAATCGTCAGGTTGCTCATAATGCGGTACATTGTAGTGCATGCGCCGTGGAAGTCAATTTCTAAGCGACCCGCGGTTTCCGGGGCCGTTGGGACACGATACCTATTTTCTCCCGTTGGGCGGCGGGACTGGGTGCGGCATCGCACCAGCGGACACGCACGTGACAGACAGAAAAATCGCCAGGCGTAGCGCGGGCCGCCGCACAGTCACCCCCTGCAACGTGGCTACTTGTGGCTAATTGTCAATACCGGCATTGGTGGGCGAGCCGGGGATCGAACCCGGATGAGGTTGCCCTCACGGAATTTTAAGTCCCGAGCGTCTGCCAGTTCCGCCACTCGCCCGAAAGGTCACAAGTCATGGTTTCTCAGGGGGTTGCGTCAACGTCGCCGGCTGCCTCCAGGTCGGGGGCATCGGCCTTGGTGCGTCCAGGGTGCGTCTGCACCTTGGTGAGCGCCTCAAAGGCCCGCGAAGCTCCGTCGGCCTGGTTGTCTCCGATGTACGTCCGCGTCGTCTGGTAGGAAGCGTGCCGCAGCAACGAGCGCACGTCATCTGGGGCTGCCCCGGCGTCGATCGCCAGCCTGGCCGCCGTCCGCCGGAGGCCGTGCGCCGTGATAGTGGCGATCCCGGCCCGGGCGCACGCCCGCCGAAGCGTCGCGTTGAACTCCCGCTCGAGCTTGTTGGCGCCACTCTTCATGGGATAGCCGAAGACACCTTGCCCGGCGAGCATCTCGCGGGCGGTGTTGCCGTCAACCTCGGTCGCGCGAATCAGGGCACCGATCTGATTCTGGTACAGGTCCCGCAGAAGCATCGCGGTTGCCGGTGAAAACCGCAACACGCCCTCGGCATGGTTCTTCGGCGTGAAGCCCGCTTCGCGTGTTATGAGCAGCTCCCGCCCGTCCACGTCCAGGTGGTGCCACGTGACGTGGCTGATTTCTCCAAGACGCATTCCCGACTCAAGGGCCAGCGCAAGCGCGGTCTCAAATCGGATCCCAAATTCGCCGGCGACGGCAAGAAGGCGGTCGCGTTCCTCGATGGACAACCGCCGGCGGTGCCGCTTCATTTCGGCCAGCGGGGAGAGTTCCGCCCACGGGTTCGCTTGAACGTACCCGGTTTTTTTCCACCAGGCCCACGCGGCCCTGAGCATCCTGAGGTGCTTGTTGACGGTCGAATTCTCGGCCCCGGCCTGGTCTCGCTTCCAGTTCCGTTGCTTGCGCCACGTGATGTACTGGCGGGCGGCAACCACGGTGATTTCACTCAGGAAGAAAGTATCCCGGCGCCGGGCGATCGTCTCCGTGCAGAACTCGCCGAAGCGCTTCAGAACCTGGCGGTACAGATACGCCGTGGCGGGCCGACGCTCGGCGGCCATGAGGTCAAGAAACTCCGCGCAAGCGGTCTTCCAGTCGACGGGCTTCAGGTCGGCCGACGTGACGGAATTCAGTTGGTTCTGCCGTTCAAGCGCCCGGGCGTAAGCCCTGGCCTTCTGCCGAACGGTCAGCCCCTCCAGGGCCTCGCGGACAACCCGCCCCGTCAACCTGTCGGTGATGCGTACCCACAGCGGCCAGCGCCGATCACTCCGCACGTACACGGATACCTTGAAACGGTGCCCCGGCAACGGCGGCGGGCGGTTCATGGTTTTCTTTCTCCGGTCGCTCTGCCCAACTCACCATACCAGCCCGACGGCGCGGCCTTCAAGACATTTCTCCGCCGCGGGCGACGGCGCGCTAGGCGCCGACGGGCATCTCGGACCGCAGGGCCGGTTTCGTGCCATTTCCGACTTTTTGCCCCGCGTCTCTCGATCGCGCCTCCTACCGTTAGGGTGTTAGGGTCAATCGACCACTACAGGTTTTGTGCGAAGCGCGGGCCTCGGATACCCGCGAGGGTCTACCCCTTGTGGGAGGACCCATAGCCCCCTCGGTGGGTCAGCCGGCTTCCGCAAGCAAGACGGGCGGCGTCATCCGGTCGCGCACCTCTTGCATCACGGTATGCACTTGCTTGAGCACGTCTACCAGCGTTGTCGTCTTGGCAAGCATCGGGTCCGCCGCCGCCCCCGGCGCTCCCGTGAGAAACCTGGACGACCTCCACGAGTAGTCACGGCGGCCGAGGTCCTCCGCGCCAAGGCGCTTAGCGCCCGCGGTCTCCAGGTTGTCGATCTCCTGCATGGCGCGATAGTCGCCTTTTTTCATCGCTTCGCGGCGGAGATCCTCTAAGTGGCGGCCAAAGTCGTACAGTTCCTTGTTGTGGCCGCGAAGGACGATTCCCGCCATCTCATCGCGCAGGCGGTTCTGGTTGTCGAGTTCCTCGCGGGCGGCGCGTTTGTTGATGTCCGCCATGTTGGCCGCGTGCTCCTTGGCCGCAGCGACCAACTCGTTCGTCTGGCCCTTGTACTTCTCGCGCTTCTGGCGGAATTGCTCGTTCTCCGCCAGCCTCTCGCGGGCGAAACCCTCGACGCCGAGTCCGTTGATGTGGGCCATCATTTCGGTAACGGTTTCGGCCGATTCCTTGGCGTCCTGTTTTTCCGCGTCCGCCTTGTCGCGCAGAAATGCCAGCCAGACCCGGCCCTTGGCCTCCTTCGCCCGCTGAATCACATCCACGCTGGTGGCATTCTTGGCCTCATCCTCCAGCGTTTTCTTGCGAGCGTCCGCCTCATCCCTCAGTCCCTGGATTTTCTCGGCCAGGGGCGTTGTGGGCTTGGGCCGAATCGCCTTGTCGATGCCGGCGATCGTGACACCTTGGGCCGCGCTGGCCTTGTCCTGGAGGTCCTTGATCTGCGCGGCAGCCGCCTCTTTCGCATCCTTAATCGCGCCCGTCACTTGAGGCGTGTTCCAAGCCGGCGTCGGCGCATGAAACCCTTCCGCTGGCTTCATATATCGAAACAACAACATGGCGGGAATGGAAGACAACCCCTTGAACTGAGGGCTATAATTGTTCATCTGTGCCTGATTGGCCACTTGCTCTTTTTCGGCCGCCTCTTTAGCAGCAGCGGTGATTTCCTTGGTCTTGTCTCTTAGCGCCTTATGAATCTCCTCGATGTGTGCCGCGGCCTCGGGCATGCCCGTCACAAGAACGCGGAAGCGGAGTTCGGCTGAGGTTGCGGCGGCCTTGGCCATCCCGTCCATGAACGCCTTGAAGCTGGCCGCCTCTTCCTTTACGCGCTTGATCTCGCGGGTCCAGCCGGTGAACTCGCCGATCACGGCCTTGCTGACGCTATAGATCTCGCCGAGGCCGCGCGGCAGCCCCTCCATCGCCTTGTCCAGCCCCTCCATGTCGCCGCGGAGAAACGAGCTGGCGGCCGTAAGGCCGGTGAAGCCGGCACGCAGCGCGTAAGTCGCCCCGTAGAGGTGGAGGAAACTGTTGACCATGTGGCCGCTGGTGGAGTCCAGGACGCCGCTGGCCTCGTCGCGGGCACGAAGGACGATATCTATTGACCTATCGGGCATGGTCTATTCCTCCTGAAAAGATGCGGCGCCGGGAGGAGATGGGCCCGGCGCCGCCGTGCCCGGCAGCGTCACTTAGGGACCGAAAACCCTAAGCGATCGGCGTACCGGGGCCGCACAAGGACTCCGGAATCCCGGCGAACAACTCCGGGTAATCGCTGCGGCAGTTGCGGATCACGGCCTCATGCTGGAAGGCCGCGCCCACGTGCCCCTGCGCCATCACCACCTTGGCCTGCGCGTCGATTCTGGCCTGCGCGGCCTTGGCTTCCACGTCATACGCCCGACCGAGGGCGGCCTGCGCCTCATCATACCGCTTCCCCAGGACGCGCGGATCGGCGCCGAGGGCCGCCAGCTTCTTGGCGTTGTCCTTGAACATCGCGACGGCGGCCACGTGCTTGGCCTGGTCGTCCGGCGAGAGACCGAGGGCCTCGGCCATCCGGCCCAGCATCGCGGGGCTTGCGGTGACAGGCGGCGCCACCAGGCCGACATGCATCATGATGCTGAAAAGGAAACTGCGGTCGGTCTTCGGCGGGATCTGACCGTCCATGAGCAGGGCGGCGTAAGCCCGCCACAGATCGGCCTTGGCCACATCCCATTTGACCTCGAAGTCCCGCAGGACCTCAGCCACGTCCCGCGTTTTTGTTCCTTGCAGATCCATGCGATTCCTTTCCGTTGGTGAGTTCACCGGCCGACGTCAGGCGCCCGGGTTCATCACGAACCCGCGCCAGTCGCCGACGCCGACGCCGAAAATGTGCGTCGTCTTGACCACGAGGGTATCGCGGCTCATGTCCCACTGGCTGCGCACGGTCGGCTGCTGGACGCCGCCGATGAACGCCACCTGGAGCCCCGGCCAGCGGGCCGGGTCCGCGGCCAGGTACCACGCGCTCTGTGAAAACACATCGGCGCGGGGCTCGACGACCAGTTCCAGGCGGTCCTCGGGCGGCAGTTCGGTGTTGCCGATTCCCTTGAGGACGCCGGCCGCGTCGTCGGTCATCGCCAACGGTACGATCAGGCTCTTGGCCCGCAAATACAGCGGCTCGCCGTTGGGGGCGTTTTGCGCGACCAGGGCCTTGCGGGCTTCCTTCAGCGTGGCCGGGCTCAGGGCCTGCCCGCTCATCAGGTTGCCGTGGTCGGCCGAGAAAAGCGCCTTGCCGTCTTTCATCACCGGGTTGCCGAAGAAGAGCCCCCACGCCTCGGCGTCTTCGGTGGCGACGGCCGCGGCCGCGAACCGCTCGGCGGGATCGCGGAGGGCGGCCGCCCCGTCCCTCTCGAGCGCCTCAAACGACACGCCCCACAGGGCGCCCCGCTTGTGCATCAGGTAGACCGATCCGTCGTCTCCGGCGCCCTTGAACTCGTTGTACTCCTCGCCCTCTTCAACGACGGGCAGGGTGCCGACGGGCTGAAGCATGCTCGTCTGGACGGGGAGAAGCGAGTTGACGGCCGCCACCTTGCCAATCGCCCACCAGGTCGGGCTGAAGGTCGGGGCGATTGCCTGAAACACCTTGTTCTGCGCGTCGGCCAGGACGTAAGGGAAATCGGCTGCGGCGCTCAGGTAGGCGGGATCGTCCAGGAGTCTCCCGCACAGGAGGCGCCGCAGACAGGCGCTTTCGCTCGCGGGCATGTTCTCGTATCCGAACAACGCGGCCCAGCTCCGCGCGAAACTGCCGAGGCTGTGCTGCGGCCGGCTGGCCGGCGTCAGGGCCGCGTCGGCAATCGCGTTGACCCAGGCGGCCCGGACCTTCTCGAAATCCTGCCGCTCCGGGGCGGTCAAGCCGACGGCGTGCGGGTCGAAGGGAAGGCCCAGCGCATCTTCCGAGGCCGACAAGCCGACGGTGCGCGCACGGTCAAAGGGCAACGTAAGGCCGGTGGCGCGCGGGTCGGCGCGATTCAGGTGTGCCATGGGGCCGGCGACGTTCTTGAAGATCTGGGGCATGGTTGCTACTCCTTCAGGTTCCGACTCGGGTTTCACATTCCAAAGCCGCCGGCATTCTGCCCGCGCGACCGATGCCACGCAAGATTCCGTTCTCCAAGCCTTGGATTTCACGCATTGACAATCGTCGCTTTCGCCGAGGCCGTTCCCGATTGCCAGTCGAAGCGCCAAAGCACGATGAACGTGGCGCCGCAGGCCCGGCATGAGTAATCCTGGTGCCGCGTCCGGCCGATCACGCGAGACCCGACGCAACACAGGACGCTGCGGCCGAGACGGTCGCGGTTGTGAGACACGGCCCCGCATTTCGGGCACTTGACGGCGGGGATAATCAGGGTCGGGCGCGTCATCGACTCTGCCTTTCCACGGGGGCCTCGGCGTCGGCCGACGCCAGAAACGCTTCCAGGTCCGCGGGGCGAACCCCCAGGCGGCCGAGAACCTTAAGGACGCGGAGCCCCTCGCGTTGCAGCCGCCGCAGTAGTTGATCCGGCCGGCCTTTCCGCTGAAGGAGCTCCTTGACCTGTTCGGCGGTCAAGACGGCCGGCTCGGCCGACGTGGCGGCGGACGGCGTGGCCGGCTGGTACGGGCGGTCTTCGGCGGGGCGGATCATCTTCGGTCATCCTCCACGGCGGCGAGTAGCGGCTGCCGCTCCAGGTCCTCAAACCGCCGCGCGGCCTCGGCACAGTCAAGATGCCGCTGGCCGCTCAGGAACTCGCGTGCGGTCGTCTTGAACGCGCGGCAGCGGCGGCCTTGTTCCCTCATGCGACCGGCCAGATTTTTGTAGGCGGCCCGGAAGTCGCGGCCGGTCGCGCAAATAAAGCATCCTTCGGCCGACGTGCCCACCGGCCAGCCGCCCAGGGAGAGCGCCGACACGCCATCGCGCACGTCGCGAACCCGGACGGCCAGGCCGAGGGCCTCAAGGTTGCGGGCGGGCGGCCTTGGCGCCTCGGCAGTTCTTATTAAGGTATCCCAATAGAACGGCCTCGATGGTCGTCATGGGGAAACCCCCACGGGCACGGCCGCCGGGGTTGGCGCCGTGAAACACCACTCGGCCAGGGCCTCGGCCGTGCGAATGTCGAGGCGCCGGCGCTCGGGCGGCCGGGCGGCGGGGTCGGGGCGGCCGGCCTGGACGGCGGCCAGGCGCTCGAGGAGGACACGCTCGTAACCGCTTCCCTTGAACGACGGGCGAACGTCGGCGATTGCGGCCTCAAGTTCCTCGGCGGTTCGCCCCGGATCGCCGCCGACACGTTCCTCCAGGACGATCCGGGCGGCCTCGGCGTCCGCGTCGACCACGGCCGCCGTGCGTCCGCTGCCAACGTGCGTCGCCCGCGTGCGGCCGTCGTCGTGGATACGGCGGATCAACTCGGCCAGGGCCAGGGCCTTCGAGGCGGCGGCGTGGGCCACGGCCACGGCGGCGTGGGCGGCGACTACCGCCTTTAGGTTGCGGGGCCAGTCGGCGCGGCCGCCAGAGTCAAGCCAGGCCCCGAGTGCGGCCAGGCTGTAGACCTTCGCCGCAACGTCGGCCTCGATGCTGCCCCGAACTTCCGAAAGCGGGCAGCGGCCGCCGAGGGCCTCATACGCCGTCCGCTCAGCCAGGGCGTCAAGGTCCGCCGGCGGTTTCCCCTTGCCGTTGCCGTTTCCGGTCAGGCGCGACTCGGGGGCGGGGGCTGGTTCCCTCCCCGCTTTTTCTGGTTCAATCCTTTTGGTTGCGCTTCCGCAGTTGGGGAAGCGCTGGGAAGGTACGGCGGAAGCGCTGGCAGCATTCTGTCCCTCGTCTTGGGAAGCGCTGCCCGTTTTCAGCGCTTCCATAGGGGAAGCGCTGGCAAGGTTCTCCGCCCACGGAATAACCTCGAAAATCTGGACGCCGTGCCCGCCGAGGCGGACCTTGCGAACATGCCGGCCTTCGGCCTTGATCAGGGCGGCGTCGATGGTGCTCTGGCGGCAGCGCGTTTCTTTCTGGAGCAGTCGCACGCCAGGGAAGGTTTGCCAGGTCGCTCGGTTCACGTGAAGTACTAGATTTGTCAGGACCATCCGCTCCGCGATCGTCAGGTCCGGGTCGTGCGCAATCGCTTCAAGCCGTTGAAGTTCCGCAATCGCGCGGCGGCATTCCTCGCCGGGGCCCAGTCGTGGCCTCTTGCCGTGCTGTGCGTTCGTGGATAGATTCGTTGATGTCAAAGCGTTGTCCCCGGACCTTGGCCCGCGTCGACCTGAAGCATCCTCCCGGACCGTGCGCGGGGGTGAAACCGGCACGGTTGAACGTCGGGAATCAGGCGACGGTGGGGGCCTTCCTGGAGCGGGTCCGGGCGCGGCCCTTCGGCTTGGCGGGCGGCGTCAGCATCGGATCAGCCGCGGTGAGGGCCGCGAAGAAGCGGCGCAGGGCCGGCTCCGAAGTGCAGAGCGTTGCGCCGATCCGCACGGCCTCCAGGCGGACGCCGGCCAGGCCGAACTTAACCCAGCGGAGGATCGTGGCGACGTGGATCTCCCGGCCGGTCTGTCGGCGCGGCAGCCATTCCAACTTGGAAACGTCGCTCAGGGGGATTGGGGATTCTACGGCGGGGTCGAAAGACATGGGCAGAAGCTCCTAGCTGCCATCCCGTGGCAGCGTCGGGGTCGCTTCGCCCAGTTCCGCATTAACATACAACCAACTTCATCAACCGGCGTCAAGTTAAAAATCACACAACCAGAAGATTTTTTATTCTCCCCTCGGCTTGTAGGTCCGCCTCATCTTGCGGACGAACGCGCGGGCGTCGGGCACCTTGACCCGGCACGCTTCCTGAAACGCCTGGAGGGCGGCCGCGCTGAAGTGCAACCGCCCTCCCCAACGCATCGCTTCGATCCTGCCTTCGCGCGCCCAGATCCTGACGGACCCGGCCCGGACGCCGAGAAGATCGGCGACGGCCTCAACGGTGAACGTGCGCAGGTCGTCAGGCAGTTGCAAGTTCGAGCCTCCCATCCCGCTTCTTCAAGAGCCCGCAGCGGTTCATGGTGTCGACTTCCTCGGCCGACGGATGCCACACGGCCACGATCAACAGGATCTCTCGCGCGTCTACGCAGTCTTTGTAGGCGCGTATCCGGCTCGCGTCGCCAGCCTCAAGATCAACGAGCACGTTCTCACTTCCGGCGACAGGACGCCAAAGCCGCAGCATCCACGCTCCGCCGCGGATCTTGACGGCTGCGGGGAATCCTTCCCGAGGCGGCGCGACGCCCACGATTACAACATCACCGGCGCGGACGTGCGGAACGAGTGTGTCGTCGCGGACCTCCATAGCGAACCCGTGGCGGCCGGTCTTGCCGCGGGATCTTGGCAGGGCCTTCAGGAAGCGCTGCGGGTCGATGTTCGCCCCGCGGCCTTTCTCCTGGATGATCTTGAAGCTCACAATCCGGAGCGGCTCAGGCTCGGCGACGCGGCGGCGGGCTCGTGAGACGTGAGGCGACGGCTTACGGCTGCGTCTGGTCTTCATGGTGAGTCCCTTTCGATTCAAGGGGCCACGCTGGCGGTGCGATGAACAGCCCCGAAGGGAGTTCGCCGCGCAGCGTGGCCCGTTTGAGTTTGGAACTTCCAAGTCGAAAGGTAGTGGAACTGTTCATCGCAACGGCAATGCTACCTTGGCGGCCCGCGGGCGTCAAGAGGAATCTTGTCGATGGTTGCCGGCAGGCGGGGCCGCCTGGATTTCCCCGAAGGGTGGTGCCGGAGGGTTCCGGCGGGCGGCCCGCGGCGTCATAGATGCCACGTCGGCCCGTCGGGTGCAAGAACTTTCCCGGCCGACGCGCCAGGATGCCCCAGGAAGCCCGCGCCGATCCGGGCGTCTATCGACCCGACTCCGCGCCTCGACGCCCACTGGCGCCGGCGCCCCGCCAGCGGCGCCGGCGTTTTCGCGTGCGGGTCAAACCGGCGACGGCCCCGGATGGTGTTTCAACAGCGCATGTCCATAATCCGTGGTGCTTCTGGGGTGCGTGTAAGCGCCGACACAGGGGGGGAGGGACATACACGGAAAGCCGTCTGGAAGGGTCGAAAACAAGGGTGCTACAGGGTCACCGGGTCTTTTAAGTCCCGAGCGTCTGCCAGTTCCGCCACTCGCCCAGGGCTTACAGGATACCGATTTGCGACGCGACCGCAAGCGTTGCCTGGCCCGCCGAGTTACGGGTGCTGTGCCAATGTTTTATGGCCGGG
>PMZT01000201.1:29569-53992 GCA_003170085.1 Planctomycetia bacterium
GCCAGAAAGTGTTGGCACACCCCGCGGACGCGAAACGCGCGAATGGTTCAAGGATTTCCAAAATTTTCTTTGACTCGCTGCGCTCGCCTGCGCAACATGCTTGTATTCCCGGGGGTCGTGTGGCTCCAGGATACCCCGGAAAACGGACACAAACGCATCGCGATCCCGGGGAGGACGCGGCCACGGCAGTGGGGCATTTATCCAGAAGGAGTGCGGGAAATGGCGAAGGCAATGACGAAGTCACGGATCATGTCGGCACTGGCTGAGAAGCTCAACATCAAGAAGAAGGCGGCGGCAGAGTTCGTGGCGGCGCTGGTCGGGCTGGCGTACAAGGAAGCCAAGAATGGCTTCACCATTGCGGGCCTGGGCAAGCTGATCCTGGTGAATCGCAAGGAGCGCATGGGCCGTAACCCCGCCACCGGCGAGCCGATCAAGATCCTGGCCAAGAAGATGCTGAAGTTCCGCGTGGCGAAGGCCGCGAAGGAAGCCGTGCTGAAGAAGTAACTTCCGTACGACGTCTTCATTTTACTTCGCAGGGGGCTGCCCTGTAAGAGGGCCGGCCCCTTTGCTTCTGGGTATCAAGCGGCAGGAAAGCGCCTGAAAGTGCATGGGCGACCGGACCGTAGCCCCTTTCACGAACAGCGCCCAGAAGACGCCGTCGTGGTCGGACCCCGGAAGGACAAGCTCGGAGCGGGTGCGGTGCCACTCCGGATGGCCGTTCAGGAACTCCGCCACCACGCAGCCGTTCTCTTCTTCCTGAATGCTGCACGTGGAATAGACCAGCCGCCCGCCCGGGCGAACCAGCGCGGCGGCGCGCGACACGAGTTCCAACTGCACGCGCGGCAATTCCTGGAGGTCCTCGGGCCGCAGGCGCCACCGGGCCTCGACCCGCCGCGCCAGGACGCCGGTGTTCGAGCACGGGGCGTCAACGAGGGCCGCGTCGAATCCGCCCTCGGGCACGGTCGCCGCCACGTCGGTCGACAGGCAGGTCGTCACGCCCGTCACGCCGCGCGCCGCCATCGCCTCGCGGATCGGTCTGAGCTTTTCCTCGGTGCGGTCGCACGCCACCACCCTGCCCTTGCCGGCCAACGACTCGGCGATTTGCGTCGTTTTCGTGCCGGGCGAGGCGCACAGGTCGAGCACCGTTTCGCCGGGAACCGGGGCCAGCGCCAGCACCGGCTCCATGGCCGACGGATCCTGCACCGTCAGCGTCCCCACGGCCAGAAGCGCCTCAAGCGCAGCCGGCGCGAGGCCCGACACATCCACCGTGCCCGGCCGAGGGCCGGCGGGCAGATCGGCCGGCGGCGGCGCCTTCGACGCATTGACCCGCGCAAGGATGTGCGGCCGGCGGTTCTGCCAGCGGCAGATCGCCTCGGCCTTGTCGCCAAACGAGCCCAGCCAGCGGGCCACCAGCCAGTCGGGATACGAGTACGCGGCGCCAAGGAACGACGCGACGCTCTCTTGCGGATCGGGCAGCACGGCCGCCTTGAGGTGTACCACGCCACCGTCGGGATGCGGCAAGGCGTCGCGCGCGGGATGGCCCTCCGGGTCGCGGCCGGCGATGAGCCGCTTGAGACCGCGGAGCATCCCGTTGACAAACCCCGCGGTCTTGCCGCCGCCGGCCTGCCGCGCCTGCTCAACAGCCTCGTTTACGGCGGCGTAGGCCGGCACGCGATCGAGGAAGAGGAGCTGAAACGCGCCAAGCTCCAGGATTTCTCGCAGCTCCGGCTGGATGTCGCGCTCGCGGCCGCTGCCGCGCCTCAGGTGGCTGAGGAGCAGCCGTAGCGTGCGACGGTGGCGGACGGTGCCCATGGCAAGCTGCGTGGCCAGCGCACGGTCGCGCGGCTCAAGGGGCATCACACGGAAGACGGCGTGGAGCGCGTCGCGGAGGAATCCTTCGCCGCGATACGCCTGGTGAAGGGCCTCAAGCGCGGCGGCACGGGCGGACGGCGGCGGGTCGCTCATCGGAGAAACCACCGCACGGCCTCCTCGACCTCCTCCATCCGGATGGTGGTGTCCTTGCAGGCCTCGACCCGCCAGGCGATCTTGCGGGCAAGGACGGCCTTGGGCAGCGACGCAAAAATGCCCGACCGCAATTCCTTCTCGCACGCCACGGCCACAATCGCCTTGACGCCCCGCACCTTGACGCGGGCCGCAGCCTGGCGGCCGCCGGTCGCCATGAAAACCTGGATGCCGTACTTGTCGGCAAGGTCAAGGAAATCTTTCACGGGGCACTTGCCGCAGCGGGCGCAGGCGGCAACGGTCTCATCGAGCTTGCGCTCGCACGCCGACCGCTGCAGGCATCGCGAGAAAAGGACGAGCAGCTCGCCGGGTTTGCACCGCGTGCGGCGGAGGCGAACGGAGAGGTTATTGAGGGCGATGAGCGTCCGGTTAATCACGGCGGGCGTCCGATGTCTGGAATCGCCGGCCGGGCTCGATGGGATAGCCGTTGACGAACGCCGCGGCCTTCATCGCTCGCTTGCCGGCGGGCGTCAGTTCAAGGAGGCGGAGGGTGCCGCGACCGGTCGCGACATCGATCCCTTCCGGGCCGACCGCCACGATGGTGCCCGGCTCGCCCTTGCCCGTGGTGCCCGTGGGAGCCACCAAGGCCGCTTTTTCAACGACGATCCGGAGCGGCGTCTTGCTCGAGCCGGCCGCGAGGTGGGTGAAGGCGCCGGGCCACGGCGTCAGGCCGCGGATGCGGTTGAAGACTTCCTGGGCGGAGCAGCCCCAGTCAATCAAGCCGTCGGACTTCTTGAGGCGCGGCGCCCGCGTGGCCTGCGTGTCGTTCTGGCGGCGGCGCTCGACCTCTTCCAGGGGGATCTCTCGGACGACCTCGGTCACCAGGCGCGCCCCCAGCTTCGAGAGGCGTTCGAAAAGCTCGCCCGCGGTTTCGTTCGGCTCAATCGGGACGGCCCGCTGGCCAAGGATGTCGCCGGTGTCGATCTGCTCGGTCATCGACATGACCGTCAGGCCGGTCTCGAGGTCGCCGTTGATGATGGCCCAGTTGATGGGCGCGGCCCCGCGGTACCGCGGCAGCAGCGACGCGTGCAGGTTGACGGCCCCGTAGCGCGGCATCGTAAGGAGCTCGGCCCCGATCTTCTGGCCGTACGCAATGACCAGCAGGAGGTCCGGCCGCAACTCGCGTATGCGGCGGATCGTGGCCGGCGTGTTGATGTTCTCGGGCTGGAGGATGGGGATGTTCCGTTCCCGCGCGAACCACTTGATGGGGCCTACGCGGACGGCCTGGCCGCGGCCGGCCGGGCGGTCGGGCTGCACGGCGATCAGGACGACGTCCTGCCCCCCTTCGACCAGGGCGCGTAAGGAAGGAAGCCCAAACGTGCCAGAGCCCGCAAAGATGATTCTCATAGTCTTGCTCGATGTCAGGGTGAGGCCTTGGAGCCGGCTTCCGCACGCTCGCGCGCCTCGGCCGTGCGTTTCTCAAACCGGTCGGTCAATTCACGAAGGCGCCGCCGGTGCGTCATCCGCTGGATCAACGACATCCGGTCCACCAGAAGCCGCCCGTCGAGGTGGTCCAGCTCGTGCTGGATGGCGCGGGCCAGCAGGCCCGTGGCCTCCATCTCGCACGTCTTGCCCCGGAGGTCCTGGTAGCGGAGGCGAACCTGCGTAAACCTGCCCACCTTGATGTAAATGCCCGGGAAGCTGAGGCAGCCTTCGTCCGACTCTTCCCAGCCCTCGGAATGGACGATCTGGGGATTCACGAGAGCGACCTCGCGCCCCGCCTCGTCCTCGGGCGAGACAATCGCAATGCGTTGCGTCAGCCCGATCTGGTTCGCCGCGAGGCCGAGGCCGCCGGCCTCATGCATCGTGCGGACCATCTCCTGGGTAAGGCCGGCCAGGGCCGGGTCAAAGGTCACGACCGCCTCGGCCCGCTGGCGCAGCACGGGATCGGGGTACTGCCGGATTTCCATGAACTCTCTTCCTCCGCCTCCCGTCGAGAGATGAGCGTCCGCCAACACCGCCCAATTATAAGAAGCCCCCACGCCGTCTACAAGGAGTGTATCGTCTTTTTGGGTTGACTGGAAACAATTGCGGGATAGACTGATGCGTTCGGAGCGGGGGTGGTACGCGCCGAGGCGCGTGTCAAACGGTCCACTTTATGGGAGGCAGTGCCGGTGCCGGAACCTGAAAAGAAAGGCGAGGAAGGAGCCACGCCACCGGAGTCGTCACCCGAAGGCCAGAAGCCCACTCAGGGCGAGCCTGCGGCAGATCTCAATGAAGTGGGGCCCGAGCTTCGCAAGATGGCCGAGGATCTCTTTGCCCGGGCCGCCCAGGCCACCCAGCGCAACAATTTCGGTTATGCCATCCATTTGTACATGGACGGTCTCCGCTACAATCCGCGGGATGTCGAGAACGGCCACAAGGGCCTCCGTGAGTGCGCCCTACGCAAGAGCACCGCGGGCAAAGGCGGCGGGTTGGGGTCGCTCTTCAGCCAGGTCAAGGGCGCGGTCAGCCAGATGCTCGGCCGCCAGAAGGACGCCATGATGGGCCTGCTGGAAGCCCTGGCCGACGACCCGCAGAATATCACGCTGCTGATGCAGGTCATGCAAACCGCGCGCCGGCAGGATTACCATGAGGTTGCCATCTTCTACGGCGAAGTGGCCGCCGAAGAAACCCTCCGCTCGAAAAAGCCGCAGAAACAGATCTTCACGACGCTGGCCGACCTGTACGAGTCGCGTAAGGAGTTCAAGAAGGCCGTGGAGGCGCTCGGCACGGCCATCAAGATCGACCCGTCGGACCGCGACCTGGACCGCCAGGCCCGCAACCTGGCCGCACAGGCCAGCATCGAGGAAGGCGGCCTCGAAAACGTGAGCGACTTCCGCCAGATGGTCAAGGACAAGGCGCAGGCGTCGCAGTCGGCCCAGCAGCAGGTCGTCCGCACGAAAGAGCAGTTGGACGCCCAATACGAGGACCTCAAGACCAGACTCGAGGCCGACCCCGCGAACCCCGTCAAGATGCAGCAACTGGCCGACTGCCAGTGGCGCCGCGGATTCCTGGACGAGGCCCTGGCGCTCCTCCAGCAGGCCCTCGATACTTCGAAGGATTACCGCTTCAAATCGCGCATGGATGATATCCGGATGGCCGAGATCCGCCGGGCCGTTCGCGAGATCGACGAGCAGCTCGAGGCCGACCCCAACCGCACCGACCTCAAGGCCAAGCGGGCCGAGGCCGTGACGCAGCGCGACCGTTACGAGCTTGACGTCTACAACGAGCGCGTGAGGCAGTACCCGACGGAAATGGGCATCCGCTACGAGCTGGGCGTGCGGCAGTACCGCATCGGCACTCATGATGAAGCCATCGGCTCGCTCCAGATGGCCACCCGCGACCCGAAGCGCCGCGTGCAGGCCCTGAGTTGGCTGGGCAAGTGCTTCTATGCCAAGAAGCTCCTGCAGGAAGCCCAGAGCCAGTTCGAGACGGCGATTCAGCAGTACGAGCTGTCAAGCGACCCCTTGGGCAAGGAGTTGCGTTACAACCTTGCCAAATGTTTCGAGGCCCAGAACAAACTACCCCAGGCCATTGAGTGGTACAGCGTCATCGTGCAGCAGGATTATCAGTATCGCGATGCCGCCAAGCGTCTTGAGGCCCTTCGCCGCAAGGTGAGCGAAGGCGAGGCGCAGGCCTGAGTCCCCCGCAGGAAGGAGAACGATTCGCATGCCGCATACGCTATCCGCCAAAAAACGTGTTCGCCAGGGCCTCAAGCTCCAGGAAAAGAATCGCGCGGAGAAGAGCCGGATTCGCACCGTGCGACGGGCGTTCCTCAAGGCCCTGGAAACCAACGATCTGGCCGCCGCCCACGAGAAGCTGAAGGCGTGCACCAAGCTCCTGCACCGCGCCGCCAACAGCGGCCCCGTCCATCTCAATACCGCGGCCCGGACCATCGGCCGCATGCAGAGCCGTCTGGCCGCCCTCGAAAAGGCCGCGGCTTCCAAGTAGGACGGGAAGGTTGCGAACGTTGCGCCCCCGCGCGGCGGCTCTCTGGGCCGCCGCGCAAGCTTTTTTGCGCGGCGCGGCCCCGCACGTTGTCCATGTGCTCGGCTTCATGTCCGGACACAGCGGGCGGCCACATGGGGCCGCCCCTACGGCGCATTTATTGTAGGGGCACCCCCATGTGGGTGCCCTGGAGCGGCCCAAAACGCTGCTATCGGGTAGTAACTTTACCGTTTCTCGGCCAGGCACTTCTCGAAGGCATCCAGCAGACGCTGCGCTTGACGCGGCAGGTCGCCCTTCTCCACCGCAATACGGCGGCTGAGGGGCGCGGCAGCGGCGCGCCGATCGGCCTGGGCCAGGGCCTCCGCCAGGCGGTCGGCCAGGGCCGCGTCATCGCCCACCGGAAACAGATAGCCGTTCTTGCCGTGCGTCACCCACGGCTGATTCGCGGGAATATCGCTCACCACCGGAAACGTGCCGGTCGAGAGCGCCTCCAGCAACGCCTGGCTCGTGCCGTCGCTCCGCGACGCCGAGACATACACGTCGGCGGAGGCAAGCAGGCGCGGCAACTCCGCCAGCGTGTAGCCGTTGATGAATGTAACCTTGTCCTGGACGCCGCACTCGGCCACCAGGCGGCGCGTGGACTCGACTTCCATCGCGTGCGCAAACGTGGCATGACACCGCACGCCGCGCTGCTTCAGACGCACGAGAGCCCGCACGAACGTGGCCTGGTCGTAGACGGGGCGATGCGCCCGGACGTTCAGGATCTGGCCGGTGTGCGGCCGCTCGGCGGGATCGACGTAGGCCATGACGTCGGTCTCGACGCCCATCGGCGCCACGAGGAGTTTCTCAGGGGGAACGCCCACGCGGTCGCGCAGCGCCTCGGCCAGCGCGTCGGAGACCGCGTGGACGATGACGGCCCGGCGGCCCTCCCACCGGAAAATCGCCCGCCACAGCCGGCTCCCGAGATGGCTGTTGACGTCCGATCCCTGGGCGCTCACGACGACCCGCGGGTGACCGCTCAGGCACGCCAGCACGCCCCCCGAGGTCATGTAGGCAGCAAAGAGAATGTCGGGCCGCTCTTCGCGGACGGCGCGGCGGACGGCCCTCGCGGTCTTCAGGTACGGGCCCAGGCGGGCCCGCGAGTCCCACGGCTTGAACTCCGGCGGGCCGACGACCCGCAGCGGCACGTCGGCGGTGCCGTCGTAGCTCGAGATCGACCAGACCGCCGTCGGGTGGCCGCGCGCGCCAAACACCCTGGCATACTGATGGGCAAACGGGCTGACGCCGTGCGCCAGAATCGCGATCTTCAACGTTCAGGCTCCTCCAGCCGCCCCCGCACCGGCCGCCGCGCGATCGTCACGGGCGGGCACCGCCATCGCCCGCGGCCAGTCCGCGCTTGCGGGCCACAAGTTGCTCGAACAGTTCCGCGTAAGCCGCCGTCATGGCCTGCATCGAGAATTGCGCGATGATTCTCCGGAGCGACTCCTCCGACAGTCGCCGCGCCAGCGCCGCATCGGCCAGGACCTCGGAGGCCCGGGTCACGAGCGCCGCCTCATCGCCCACGGGGGCGAGCAGGCCGCCGGCGCGGTCCTCGATCAGTTCGCGCGTGCCGCCGGCGTCGGTCGACACGGTGGGCACCCCGGCGGCCATCGCTTCCATGACGGCGTTCGGCAGGCCCTCGGTGTCGGACGTCTGAAGAACGAGGTCCGCCGCCGCCAGCACCGGCGCCACGTCCTCCTGGTAGCCCAGGAAGCGGCACAGCCCGGTCAGGTCCAGGTCGCGTGCGAGCGATTCCAGCGCCGGCCGCTCCGAGCCGTCGCCGCAGAAGGCAAACACGAGTTCGGGAAACCGTTGCCGCAACTTGTCCGCGACCCGCAGGAACAGCGCCTGGTTCTTGACGGGCCTCAGGCCGCCGACGTTCAGGACCACGCGCCGCCCCTCCGCGCGGAGGCCCGCGAGGCTCTCGTGCCCGGCCGCCGAGCGGAAATGATCGACATCCACACCGTTATAGATGAGGTGGATTCGCTCGCGAGGCACGTGCAGGTGCTCGTGAATGTGCTCGGCCACGGCCTTCGAGTTGCCCACCCAGGCGTCGGTCCAGCGGTTGGCCGCAAGGTCGAACCATCGCCGCGGCCCGGCGTCGCGGATGCAACTGCGCTGTTCGGCCACAAGGACCGGCACGCCGGCCCCAAGCGCCGCCAAGCGGCCGAAACGGTAGCCGGAGGGCAGACGGCAGTCAAGGACATCGGGGCGCCAGCCCTTGATCTCGCGCCGCAGGGCCTTCAGCAAGTGCCACGGGCCGAGTTGCTGCTGGTCGAGGAACGTGACGGGAACGCCAAGGTCGGCCAGGTTCGTTCGCGCGTGGGCGGGCTTGACGTAGTAGATGACGCGGAGGTCCAGGCGGTCGCGGTCGGCAAAGCGGCAGAAATGCTCCAGTTGCCTGGCCGCGCCTCCCGCCTCCAGTTCCGGGCACAGCGAAAGGACGCGGATTCGTTGCGGCCGGCCCGACGCCGTCATGGGTGCAAGGTCCTGTCGCCGCCGGACGAGGGGAAGGCCGACATCGCCCGCCCCGCCGCCGTCGGCCCCATTCCCGGGTAGAGACCGTAGGCATCGCCCGCCGCCGCGGGGGCGGCGCGCTCCGCCAGTTGTATCCGCAGGTCGTGCCACACGGCGCCGGTGTACCCCATGAAGGCGGCAAACCAAAGCCAGGAGACCTTCATACCGTAGTGGTAGTTCGCTAAGTCCGTCAGCAACACGGTAAGAATGATCGCCACCACCAGCCGGCCGATATTGGCGGTGAAGGCGTCGCTGGAGTACTTCGCAATGAGCCAGGCCCGCCGTGCGCAGATGGCGAACATGCCGAAGTAGAGCACGGCGCCCACGAGGCCCGTATCGCACAGCACCTCGATGTACTCAGAGTGGCCGACAAAGCGGGTTGGCGTATTGCATATAAAGTTGTTAAGCCCCACGCCAATGAGGGGAGACTCCTGGAACAGCCGCAGACCTTCCCGAAAGAGCACAAGGCGGATCCCCGCGCCGCCGCCGTACGTTGACCCGCTCAGGAGTTCGAGGGCCCCCCTGAATCGTTCAAACGCACCCGTGTGGGCAAAGTACCAGGCGAACGCCGCACCGCCCACGATGCCCCCCCCCACCACGGCCATGAGCACAGACGGCCGCTGGAGCATTACCTTCCCATAGCACAACACGATCCATGCCAGGTAGAAGAAGACAAGGCCGATGATGGCCATACGCGAGCCCGACGCAATGCACGCCATGGTCGTCAGCGCCAGGCCGGCGATCAGCAAGCCGTATTTCACCAGGCGAGATCGGCTGGGCATCATCCAGAAATACGCAATGATGCTCGTGCCGATGACCATGTACCAGCCAAAGAGGTTCACGTTGGTAAACTGGATGGCCGCGCGTCCCCCCACCATTTCAGCCGCCCTGTAGGCACCCGTCACGTAGGCATAGGCGCCGATGGCGAGAACGGCCACCAGAATGGCCAGCAGCACGACCGCCAGGGTCTTGCGGGAGACAGTAAAGCCGGCCACGATCAGCAGCAGAATTCCCACCTGGGCAAGCGTAAACCATTCCTCCCAGAACGCCTCGGGAACCTTGCAGCCGAACAGGCCCGTGAACGACCACATCAGCCAGAGCCCGTACAGAACCATCTCCGGTATCGGCAGCGCGCGGGAACGGATCGACTGAATCGCGAAGGCGATGGCCAGGAGGACGCCCAGGCTGCGCGGCACCCACCAGAACTGCGTGCTATTGAGCGTAACCACGGTGAGGATGAACAACACCAGCGGGACGACCGTGATAGACAGAGTCTCTCGTTGCGGAGCCTCCGCCATCGCCGGCAGTTGAGGCGGACTATTGAATCGGCTCATGGGCCTTTCCTAAGTCTGGGGCTTCAACGACCGGCCCTAAGTGATGTATCTTATGCAAACCTGGGGGCCATTTCAAGCGGGCGCCTCTCTGCCCCACGGGCGCACGGGATCCCAACCCCAACGCACCCTGGCTTTATCGGCGACGAGGTCCAAAAAGTCCAACTAAAAGGGGGGGGGGGGGGCGTGCCAGCACTTTCTGGCAATCGCCGCTGCGTTGGGTGGCATGCCCACGCNNGGACGGCGTGGGCATGCCACCCTGCCATAAAACACTGGCACACCCAGGCGGGGGCCTGCGTACGCCTTTCGCAAAGCTGAACCCGAGGGGCTGATCTTGGCGATACATGGCGATGCACACGGGCAAGGTGCCCGACAGAAGATCACGCCTGCAAAAGAGGCCAAGCCAAAATACGCGCAAGCCAAAATACGCGCTTCCCCCCGGCACACATCCGGGCTAGAATTCAGCGGCCCGATAGCCGATACTATGGGGGAACGAAAGGCGCGGCTGCTTATGTGCGGCATCCTGGGCTGCTTTCCGCCCGCGAAACTGAATCGCGACTACCTGAAACATCGCGGCCCGGACGGGTCGGGCGAGACGGCCCTGCCCGAGGTCGCCATGGCCCACACGCGCCTGGCCATTCTGGAACTGACCGAACGTGCCGCGCAGCCCAAGTGGAGCGCCGACGGCAACGTCCTCCTGACCTACAATGGCGAGGTCTACAACTATGCGTCGCTCGGCCGGCTGGCGGAGCATTCCGACACGGTCGCGCTGGCCGAGTGGCTGGCCCGCGAGGGCGTGGACTTCGACGCCGCGCGCCTCGACGGCATGTACGCGTTTGCCGCGTGGTTCGTTCGCGAGCGCCGGCTGGTCCTCAGCCGCGACCCGGTGGGCATCAAGCCGCTCTACATCGCCCTGAGCGACGACGGCTCGCAGATGGCGTTCTCGTCGGAGCTCAAGGGCTTCTTCGGCGTCGAGTGGTTCACGCCGCGCCCCAACTTGGACCCCGAGATCCAGCGTGAGTTCCTCCAACACGGCCACGGCCTGCCGCGCCCCATGCCGATCGCGTTCCGCGGTTTCCGCCCGACCCTGCCGCTCATCCCGACGCTCATCGAGGGCGTGTACCAGGTGAGCCCGGGCGTAACGCTCGTCTTCTCGCTCGACGCGGAGCCGTACGCGCGGCCGACGCGCCTCGCGCGCGTGGCGCAGGACATTTTTAGCGCGCTCACGGAGAGCGTCAAAGAGCAATCGATGTCCGACGTGGAGGTCGGCGTCCAGATGTCGGGCGGCATCGACTCGTCGCTCGTGGCGTATCACTATGCAACCCACAACGCCGCCGTTCACGGCTTCTTTGTCTCGGTCGAGTACCCCGGCCTGAGCGAAGACCCGTGGGCCGAGAGGACCGCCGAGGTCCTCGCCAAGGTCTGCCGGTTCCAGTTCCACCGCATTCCGGCGACGGAGGCCGAGGTCCGGCGGGTGCTGCCGGCCGTCGTGTGGCACATGGACGAGCCGCTCATGCGCCATCCCAACGCGCTGGGCGTTTACCTGCTGTGCGAGTACGTCCGGCGCGAGACGCGCGTGGAGGTCCTTCTCACCGGCGAGGGCGCCGACGAGCTTTTCGGCGGGTATGCGTGGCAGGACGGCAAGACGCTCGAGGGCTACGACCGCAGCCGCCGCATCTTCGATCGCGGCGGGTCGCCGCTCATTGGGCAGCTCATGCCCAAGCCGCGGGGTCTCGCGGGCGGCCGGCTGCGGCGCCTGCTGCCGCACGCGATCCGGCCGGCCTCGGCCTCGATCCTGGAATGCCAGTTGATGTACGACCGCGCCGTGTACCTGCCGCCGATCCTGGCGCGGCAGGACCGGATGAGCATGGCCCACTCGATTGAGGCGCGCGTGCCGTTTCTCTCGAACCGGTTTCTCCAGATGCCGCCGCCGGCCGTTCGCGGCAAGCGGGAGCTGAAGGACGCGACGGCGCGGATCTTCGGCGAGCAGTTCGCGCGGCGCCGCAAGGTCGGCTTCGGGTTCCCGGTCGCGTGGCTGGGCGCGCTTGAGGCTCCGCACGAGTGCCTCGAATGGCTGCGCGAGCCGTGGGTGGCCGAGAACGACCTCCAGCAGTGGGCCCTCAACGGGCTGGCCGCGTGGTCAAAGGACTACCTGTACGGCGGGTGGAAAGAAAAGGCCGTTTCAAGGGGATAGCCGCATGTCTGCAATCACGCTGGCCGCCGTGGGCGACATCGCCTTTGCCGGGCCTCTGGGCGCCGACCCGATGGCCACGGTGGGCCGGATCGCGCCGGGCGTGCGCGACCTCCTGAAGGCCGACATCGTCCTCGGAGACCTCGAAGGCCCGCTGAGCGACGTGCCGCCCGTTGGGTCCAGCTCGCTGGTCCTCTGGTCGCCGCCGCGATCGGTCGAGGCGCTCAAGGCGCTGGGCGTCAGCGTGGTCTCGCTGGCCAACAACCACATTCTCGATTGCGGCCGTGAGGGGCTCGAGACGACCCTGCGGACGCTCGACGCGCACGGCATCCTCCACTTCGGGGCCGGTCGGAACCTGGCGGAGGCCACGGCGCCTGCGATCGTGACCGTCTCGGGCGTACGCGTGGGGTTCCTGGGCTTCAACGGCGGCACCGTGGCCACCTCGGACCGCCCCGGAACGCTGCCGATCGAGAGCGCCCCGACGCGAAGAGTTGTCGCCGAGGCCCGCGCGCGGTGCGACTTCCTGGTCGGCTACTTCCACGAGGGCATCGAGGCCGTCAACTACCCCCTGCGGGCCACCATCGAGGCCTGCCACGAGGCGGTCGAGGCCGGGGCGAACCTCGTCCTCGGCGCGCATCCGCACACGATTCAAGGAATTGAAATCTATAACGAGACGCCCATCGCCTACTCCGTGGGCAACTTCATCATCCCGATGGCGATGCCTTATTATTACGAGACGTGGCGGAAACAGTGCGGCCTGGCGAGGATGGGAATCGACTTCGATAAGAAGACGATCCTGCGGGCCCTCGTGCTCCGGTGCGAACTGAGCCCTGGCCGGAAGGTCGAGGCGCGCGGCTGGCCGATCTTCGTGGACGAGGACGGCCTGCCCCGCCTGCCCCGGACCGACGAGGCCGCGGAGGCCGAGGCTTTCCTCCGGGAGATCAGCGAAGCGTTCGATCACCCCGACGCCCCGTGCTGGCGGCAGCGCGACGAGATCGAGAAGGGGTTCTATCGTCTCCAGCGGTCCGAACTGAGCATGGGCTTCGTCCTGCGGAACCTCAATCGCCTGCGGTGGCGCCACATCGTGTCATTCGTGAAGCTGCTTGCCCGTTCCTGACCGCGGGCTTCCGGCTCACCGCCGGCCCGTGCCGCACGTCACGCCCCCCCTTGCCCGCACGCCGCCAGCAGGTCCTCGATGATGGCGTCCTCGGGCCAGATGTGCCCTTCGTGCCAACGGAGCGCCTCATCCCAGTGTCCGGCGCATTGCTGGACGGCGGTATTGAGATAGGCGTAGCTGACCTCGACGATGAGCGGGCGGCCCTGGGCATCCTTGACAAAATCGAACGCCATGCTCTGCGACCCGATCTTGCGGGCCACGTCGAAGGCCGTTTCGACGCACTTGAGGTTGATGCGATCGAGTTCGTAATTGATGTGGCCGCTGCCGGAGGCGCGGAAATCGCCCGGCCGCACGTTTCGCGTGAACCCGAACGCCCGGTCGCCGATCACCGTGATGCGCGTGTCGAACGTATTGCCGGCGATGAATTCCTGAAAATACACGTACCCCCGCTCGCGCCCGATCTGGGCGTTGGTTCGATAGATATTCAGCAGCGTCGTAGGAAGACGCCGCAGCACGCCCAGGAGGTCGCCGCGACCGCGGGCCTTGCGGTATCGCGTCGGGGCGTCGGCCAGGAACCCTCCCGCCGGCTTGAAGCCGCCGCCGAATGCCTTGCGGGCCAGCCGCCGCGCCTCGCCGGCGTCGCGCACCAGGCGGACGTTTCGCGATCCCGCGCCGCGCCGCAGCTTGAACACCTTCGGAAACGTCGTCTGGCCGATCCACGCCAGGGCGGTGTCGAGATCGTAGAACACGTGCGTCGGCACCCGCGGCGCACCCACGGCCTCCAGGAGGTACTTCTGCGCCACCTTGTCGTCGAAGTGCCAGCAGGTGGCGGTGCTCGGAAACACCTTCAGGCCCATCATCTCGGCGGCCATGATGACGTGGCGGGCCATCAGCAGGTCCGTCGCGCTGCCGTGGTACCAGTGCCACGCGAGCGCCTGGGCCGAGGCCAGCCGGCTCATGACGTCGGAGGCGTAGCAATCGACCTGCTGCACCGCGATGCCGCGCTCGTGGCCGTACTCGATCCAGCGGTCGGAAAAGCTGCCCGGCCTGGGATGGATGGCAATGACCGTCATGGCGTCTCCCGCCCCCGCGTCACGTCGAAAGGGAATCGAGAATTTCGGCCAACTGCCGGGCCTGGACTTCACGCGAGTACAGGGCCACCTTGTCCGGGATCCCCTTGCCGGCGACCCAGCCAGCCCGTTTCCACTCATCGTACCACAACTTCAGAACCCGCGCGATGTCGGCCGGCTGGGCGGCGCTCAGGCCGGCCCGGGTCTCGCCCAGGATGGCGTCGACCACGTCGCCATCGCCGGGGACATTAAGGATCGGCCGGCCGGCCGCCATGTACTCGAACAGTTTGCTGGGCACCGAGCCGCCTGCCTCCGGCGACTTCAAGAGCAGCAGCACCACGGCGGCCTGCTCCAGCCGCAACATCTCGTTGACCGGCACCCGCGGACAGCACTCCACCATGCGACCGCAGCGGTGCCCGGCAAGCCGCGACTGGATGAAGCCGGCGTTGCTCCCGTAAAAACGGACGCGCACATCGTTCGGGTCGATGTCGCCCTTGTCCGCCAGCAGGTCGAGCGCGGCAAACAGCGGCACGGGGTCGCGGTACGCGTACAGGATGCCGAAGTAGGCCACCGTAAACAGGTCCGACCGCGTGGCCCCGGCGGGGGGATAGTCCTCCGGATCAAAACCGTTGGGGATCACGGAGACAGGCGCCCTGTGGCGCGACGCCAGCTTGTCGGCCTGTGGGCGGCAAGTGACCGTCAGGGCGCGGGCCGATACGCACACCTGGGTCTCCGCCTTCACCGCCCGCCGGGCGCTCCAACTGTCCGACGCCTGATCCGGCAGGTCGCGGAAGTCGGCCACCCACGGCAGGCCGTACTTGCGGCTGACCCGATCGGCCACGTAATGCGCCAGGCCGGAGGCGAACGTGGACCAGATCACGTCGAACGGCTCGCGCGCGCCAAGCGCCTCGGCAGCATTCAGCATGTCCCGGGTAAACCGAAAGGGCGCCTCGTACGGCCAGATCAGCTCCGTCAGATGCAGCAGAACGCTGGCCGGTGAACGCGAGCGCGGGACCTGGTAAGGAACCCGCACGACCTTGCACACGTCGGGCTGGGCGGCGAGGCCCGCATCATAGCACCCGCTGCTGTTTTCGGCGTTCCAGTCGGCCGTCAGGACCACGGGCGTCCAGCCGAACTTCGGCAGGTACTTGGCGAACTTGGCCACCCGGTGCGACCCGGCGAAGGTGCTGGGGTAGTACGCGCGGGCAATCAGTAGAACTCGCTTGCTCATGGATTCTCCAGGAGCTTCACGATCGTCACGATCTTCATGGCTGGCCGCGTCCTTCCGGACCGCCCGGGTACAGTATCCGGTTATATATCGGCGTTATGCGCTCCGCCTCATGACTCGGCGAGAAGTTCTGCCGCACGTACTCCTGCCCCTCGCGGTTCGGCCCCTGGCCGGCCAGGCACCGCCGCAGCGCCTCGCGGGCCTCGTCCAGGTTGGTCGCCGTCTCGGTATGCGGAAACGGTTTACTATAGATCACCCACCGGCCGCGGGCGAGCATTTCCAGGACCATGGCCGAGAGGCTGTCGTGCTCGGGCATCCGCACGAGGACGCCCACGCTCCGATAGACATCCTCCAGGCCGTCCAGGCGGCCAAGGTACTTCATGTTCGGATGCTGCGGCTCGCCGGCGCCGTCCGAGCCGACCACGTAGAACGTAACATCCCGGAACTCCTCGGCGAGGGCGTCGACGATGGGGCCGCCGTAGAACGCCCGGCGGTCGTGCGACCAATAGGCCAACACGGCCGGACGCTCGGGCAGTGGCACCTCTGCCGTGGGCAGAACCGAGTCGGGCAGCAGCCGAAACAGTTCCGGCCGAATGCCCAGGTCCGCCAGTTCCTCCGTCAACTCCGGGCTGTCTACAAAGTGGCAATGCGGAACCTTCTGGTAGAACTGCAAGAGCCGCCGGTCGCCCTTGGCGACGGCCTCCTTCAGAACCAGCACGTCCGTGCCGACCCAGTGCTGAACGACCCGCTTGCCCAGCCACCGCGCAAGGCGGATGAACCGCGGGAACGGAACGGCGCCAATGTTGTGGATGACCGCTGCCTGCCGGAACTGGCGGCCAAGAAGGTAGGCCGCAATCCTCAGAGGCCGACACCAGCGAAGCACGGCCGGGACGCTCTCCGGCCCCGTCCGCCACGTGCAGGCGTCAAACCCGGCCTGGCGCAGCATGGCGGCAGCCACGCCGTGCCAGTAAGACTGCCCCGTCACAAGGACCTTCGGCCCGGCCACAGGACGCGGCCCCGGCATACCCTCACCGGGCGGCACGAGCGCCGTGCCTCTCCCGAACCTGAGCCGAAGCTCTTGGAACATCTCGCCGGCCATCTGCCACACCCCCCGATACACGTACGCAACATCCGCCCCGCGCGGCACAAGGTTTGCGAGCGGCACCTTCGATTCGTATCGATAGAATCCGACCCACAGCACCAATGCCATCCCGTAACTGATGCTGCTCGTCAGGGCGGCCCCTGTGATGCCCAGGATTGGAATGAGGAGAACGTTCAGGACTACGTTGCACGCCAGCACGGAATAACAGATCATTATATCATATTTTGGTTTTCCCCTCGTCAGCAGGTCGCTCGCCATGACGGACGCGCCGCCCAGCGCCGCCACACCCGGCAGCATGATCAGGAAGGGCAGGATGGATCCCGCATAGGCCCAACCAAAGAAGAGCAGAATGGCCGGGACGCCCGCCACGCCCACGGCGGCCATCGATGCCACCGACACGAGCACGCTGTACCGAAACACCGCGGGCACCTGGCCCTGCCGGGTGGCCAGTTCGTTGGCCAGGCGGGGCAGAAAGGCCAGTCCAAGTGAATTGGGCACCATACGGAGCCGCTCGGCCAAGCCAACGGCCACCACAAACAGGCCGATCTGGTCGGCCGTAGCCTCGTAGCCCAGGATGCCTTGGTTGACCCGGTAAATCAGGAAACTGCCCAGCGTGGCCACGCTGATCTGCCAACCCAGGCCCAGGCTCTTCTTGAGCAGCGCCCAGGAGAACTGCGAGGGCCGTAACGTGGCGTAGTCTCGGAGAATCCAGACCGAGATGCCCGCATTCACCGCCTGGCCTGCGATGGCGGCCACCAGCGCCGCCGTCAGACCGTAGCGGAGGCCAACGAGCAAGGCCAGGGCCAGCACCAGCGTCGCTGCGGGGGTCACCACCCCGAGGACAGCCGACGTCGTGATCCGACCGACCCCTCGAACCAGCGAACTCAGAGTCCCCGAGAGCACCGTGAGCGGTGTAGCGAGACACGAGAGCCAGACCACCTCGCTCGGCAAGCGACCGAACTGCCCTCGTTCCACCGGTAGCCAGAAGAAGAAGGCCCCGATGACCACGACACTGATGACACCACTGAAGAGCGACACAAGCACCGACTGGAGAAACAAGCCGCGGCGCTGTTCCTTGTGCAGGCCGCCAAACGTGGCGTTGACCGCGTCCATTCCAAAGGGGCAGAACGTCGCCAAGATCGAGGGCACGAACAACGCCAGCGCCAGCAGGCCCTGGCCGTCGCGGCCGAGGACGCGGGCGAAAACAATGGTGGTGCCCAGCCCCACTGCGGTCGCAGCCAAGCTCCCCGCAAACGTAACGGCAATTTCACGCTTCAGCATGCGGCCCCACCCATTGTGTCCGGGGATACATCGGCTGGCTTCTCGAGGATAGCCCCGAAGTAGGCGTCGAAGGTCCGCGGCGTCCAGAACTCGCGCGGCCTCAGATGGGCATGGGCAGCCAGACGCTTGAGGCGGCGGCGCGTCAGGAAGGTCTCGCCGCCCGTTGGGCGGCCCAGAATCTGGCGGGCCACGTCACAGGCCAGGATGATAGCCCCGTAGCGCATCCGTTTCGGCTTGCCCGTAAGAATCATGCTGAAATAATACCAGGCGTGGTGCACGACCAGAAACATCACGCCGCCCGGCCGCAGCACGCGCGCCATCTCCGACAGCATTTCGTCGGCGCGCATGAGGTTCAAGGCAACGCGGCAGACCACCACGTCGAAGACGTCATTCTCAAAGGCCAGGGTGCGACCGTCTCCCATCCTCATTTCGACGCGGGGTTCGCCGGCCAAAAGGATCCGCCCCAGGTCCAGGCTGGCCGAATTTACGTCAACTCCGATACACCGTTTCGCCCCCAGATCGAGGCACCGGCGCAGCGTGGTGCCCGTGCCGCAGCCCACATCGAGCACCGTCTTGTCGCGGAAATCCACCCGTTCTATGTAGCGGCCCCAGGCGTCGGGGCAGAAGACTTGTCTTCGCCACTCGTAGCAGACGTACGCCAGGGCCAACCCGAAGGCTTCCGTGAAAGCCGTTCGCTGGGGCAGAATGATGCCGCGGCGGACCAGTTCTTCCAGACAGCTATCGGGCGGCACCGCCTCCACCTTGATACCGTGAAACCGGCGGAAGACATAATCGATGCCATCGACCAAGGCGCGGTCCGCCAGCAGGGCCGGCATGTCCTCCGGCCGCCATCGCCGGGACAATGGCGGGGGTTCGGATGTGCCACGTTCCGATTGTGATCGTCCTTGCAGCAAGGTGATGCCTCCTTCTGGCCGCGATCCTGCTCCCGTGGGTTGGGCAGCGTCTGCCCTTAAGTCTTTGGCGCCGCGGCGTCCTTGGCTGGAGCAAAACGGTGCTTGATCCCGCGGGCCGGATTGCCCGAAACAACCGTATTGGGAGGAACCTCCCCATGGTGTACCACGGAGCCGATGGTGACAAAACAATCATCACCCAAGGTGGTGCCGGGCAGAATCACCGCATTGGAGGCAACGCCAACATTCCGCCCCAGCACCACAGGACTGGACAGATAGCAGGCGTGGCTCGCCCCCCCCTCGAGGCTGAAGTAGACGTCGCGGCGCGACGGGTCGACAAACGAGGCGTAGTGGTATGTTATCGACAGAATTCTCGTTCCACCGGCGAACCCGCAGTAATCGCCGATCTGGACGCCGCCGTTGCCCAGAATGTAACAACCCGCGGCCATATGGACGCCCCGGCCAATGTGGACTTCCCCCTCGGCCCCCGCAAAACGCTCATTCGACAGCCGGCGTACCTCGGCCTGGTTGTGGGCGGCCGGCCCCGCGCAAAGGACACAGTCAAAGTAGATGTGCGTACCATCGCCAATACTGATGTGCTTCGGACCGAAGAAGCGGACGCCGGGGTCGATGAGAACACCTTTGCCGAGGTGCCTTAAACGCTTCCGGTAGTAGCGGGTGCGCACCCAGTAGCCGAGAGGGCCCGGCCAGTGCCGTACCATCGCTTCAACGATGGCCGCCAAGTTCTGGACCCACATCGACGGCAAGCCCCACACTCGGCGCAGTAATGAACGCGGCTGATCCGCCATGGCTCCCATTCCCGGCCCGGGCGAGGCCGAAGCCTGTTCCACCCATTACATCGGCACGAAGGCGCAGCGCCGAACACAATTCTCAGCCGCTGGAGGCAGGTCTGACCCTCCGCTTCTTCCGCCATGACATGCGACTATCGCATCGCCTCCCCGACGGTCATACAGAACCAATCGCCAAACGTGCCGGGGGCGACATGGTCCGCCCCGATCCGAAGGACTTCAACCGACGGTCGGTCGCCGCGATTGGCGCCGCCATGGGCCGACAGAAATTCCAGGCCCAACGACTGGCAGATCTTCGGCGTGTCGGCGTTCCAGTCGGGGGGGGTCCCATAGGGCACGGCAAACAGCGGCCGCACGTTCGGGAACTCGCTCAGCGCCTCCTGGTTCCGCGTGATTTCGGCCACCTGTTCGTCATAGGTGAGCCACGAGAACTTCACGTGCCGCAGGCTGTGGTTGCCCAGGTCGAGAAGGCGGCCACCGTCCTGCCGAAGGAACTGGCGATGCAGAGAGACCTCGCCCAGCGGCGGGAGGGCGACTTGTCGCCACAGGGCATCGAGAGCGTCCAGACGCTCGTACACCCTACGGTCCGGCGAGGTCCGCAAGGCGCGCACCAAGTGAGGCTCGTCGCAACTAAACAGGGTACGGACGGCAGCTTCGTGCCCCCCCTGAATCAGGTGCAGCACTTTCAAGAGCCAGTTGACGTTCCTGGTGTCCAGAAACGAGCCGCACAGGAACAACGTGGCGGGCGCGCCGAGGTTCTGGAGAATCGGGTAGGCGAGCCGCTCCACACCGATGTCGCCGTCATCGAAAGTCAGGGCGATATGCGTAGAGGTCAGCGTCCCTTGGCGCAACCGCTGGATTCCCTCTGCCAGACGGACGATCGGAAAATGACGCCGACACCACTCCACATGGCTGCGAAACGCCTCCACGGAAATTCCCGTGCCCGAATACCGAACAGGCCGGGGGCTGGCGTCCAGTACCTCGTGGTACGCCAACACGACGAGGCACGGCGTACGATGCAAACGCGCCACCACGCGGGCTTCGGCCCCGGTGAATCGCCGAACAGCCCGCCCCATCCGGCGGCGCGCCGCGGAAAGGCCGACGGAAACCAAGGTCCCCAATGATCGAGTACCCTGAGACATAGTTCGGGCTGGGCCTGAGGGTGGTCGCGGGTCGTGCCCACAATTCCTCTTTTCATCTGGTTTTCGTGGCACGGTTCCTCACCCAACTGGACCAGCCGCCGTCAGGCCCCAACCGCGTCGAGCACCGCCTTGGCGATCTCTTCCTTCTGGGCCTCGGTCAGTTCCGGGTAGATCGGGATCGCCAGCACTTCCTTGGCCGCCCGCTCGGAGTGCGGCATGTCGCCTTCCTTGTACCGCAGGTCGGCGAAGCATTCCTGGAGGTGCAGCGGCACGGGGTAGTAGATCGCGTTGCCGATCTTGCGCTCGTTCAGGGCGGCCTCGACGTGATCGCGCGAGGCGCCCTTGTCGGCCCGGAACCGCAGCACGTACTGGTTGTAGATCATGCGGTTGTTCGAGTCGACGAACGGCGTCACGATCTTGTCGCAACCGGCGAACTTCGCGTTATACCACGCGGCATTCGCGCGGCGGGCCTCGTGCCACGATTCCAGGTACTTCAGCTTGATCGTGATGACGACGGCCTGGATCGGGTCGAGGCGGAAGTTGCCGCCAACGTACTTATGATAATACTTTGGCTTCGAGCCATGGTTGCGCATGATGCCGCACATCTCGGCCAGGGCGGCCTCGCTCGTGACGATCATGCCGCCGTCGCCCACGCCGCCGAGGTTCTTCGACGGGAAGAACGAGAAGCAGCCGCAGGTGCCCACCGAGCCGGCCTTGCGGCCCTTGTACGTGGCGCCGATGGCCTGGGCGGCATCCTCGATGACCGCCAGGTTGTGCCCGCGCGCCAGGTCCATGATCGGATCCATGTCGGCCATCTGGCCGAAGAGGTGGACGGGCATGATGGCCTTGGTCTTCTTCGAGAGCCGCCGCTCGATCTGCTTGACGTCGATGTTGTAAGTCTTCGGGTCGATGTCGGCAAAGACCGGCCGCGCGCCCGCGCGCACCACGCACCCGGCGGTGGCAAAGAAGGTGAACGGCGTCGTGATGACCTCGTCGCCCTGCTTGAGGCCAAGGCTCATGAGGGCGTTGAGGATGGCATCGGTGCCGCTCGAGGCGCCGATGGCAAACTTGCAGTCCGAGTAGGCGGCGATGGCCTTCTCGCACTCGGCCACCTTCGGCCCGCCGATGCAGCCTTGCGTGTCGAGAACGCCGTCGATGGCGGCGCGGACTTCCTCGCGAAGTTTCTTGTACTGGGCCACAAGGTCAAGCATCGGAACGGCCATGGCAACTCCTTATCGTCCGGGGTTTCGTGTTCGTTGTCATTTCAACCCGCCAAGCGTTCAGGCCTCTCTCACGACGCCATTTTCCAGAATATACTCATCGCCGCAGGCCTCGCACTTGGCCTTGGAGCCGACGAAGTTCAGTTTTGTGGCGCACTTGCACATCCAGCCCTTCGGCTTCGCCGGAACGCCGGCCACCAAGGCGAAGTCCGGCACGTCCTTGTTCACGACCGCGCCGGCCGCGACGAACGCGTACCGGCCGATCGTCGTGCCGCAGACGACCGTGGCGTTGGCGCCGATCGTCGCGCCCTTCCGGACGAGCGTCTTGCGGTACTCGTGCTTGCGGATGATGAACGACCGCGGGTTGTACACGTTCGTGAAGACCATGCTCGGGCCGCAGAAGACGTCGTCCTCGAGCTCCACGTCATCATACACGCTGATGTTATTCTGGATCTTGCACCGGTTGCCGATCTTGGCCTTGGCGCCCACGTTGACGTTCTGGCCGATCGAGACGTTCTCGCCGATCTGGGCGCCGGGCATGACATGCGTGAAGTGCCATATCTTCGTGCCCTTGCCGATCTTGGCCCCCTCATCGACATACGACGACTCGTGAACGAAGTATTCCGGGTTGCCCATGTTCGCCTTTCGTAGAATTGCCGCCCTATCGCGATGAGCCGCCCCCGCGGCAGGCTCAAGTCAGGTTAAACGCTCACCTCGTCTTAAAGGTTCACGGGCGCGCCGCCGGCCTTCAGGCTGCGGGTCGCGGCGTCGAGAACGCGGACGACGCGCAGGCCGTCGCGGCCGTCGCTGCGCGGCGTCGTCCCCTTCTCGATGCACTCGAGGAAGTGCAGGCACTCGATGCGCAGCGGCTCGCCGGCCGGCGTCCGCGGAATCAGGATGTCGCCGGAGCGGATGCTGATCGCCTGGTCGTACCCGACGACCGAGCCCGACACGTTCACGCCCTTGTCGTAGATGCGGATCTTCTCGGAGGCGTCCATGTCGTCGAACGTCGCCATCTTGTCCGAGCCGACGAGCGTGACCTTGCGGACCTTGTGCGGATCGAACCACGACACGTGGATGTGGGCCATGCGGCCGTCGGCGAACTTCAGTTGCGCGAACACCACGTCCTCAACGCCCTGCCGGAGGTATGCCTGCCCCTGCGCGGTCACCGACACCGGCTCGGCCTGGAAGATGAAAAGGATGATCGACACGTCGTGCGGCGCGAGGCTCCACCACGCGTTCTCGTCCTTACGGACGACGCCCAGGTTCAGCCGCTGGCAGTACACGTACCGCAACGCCCCGAGTTGGCCCTTGTCAACGAGGTCCTTGAGCTGGAGGACGCACGGATGGTACTCGAGCAGGTGGCCGACCATGAGGACGCGCTTGCCGGCGTCGGCGCGGCGGACGAGATCCTCGGCGTCGGCCGGCGAGAGCGTCATCGGCTTCTCGACAAAAACGTGCTTGCCGGCATCGAGGGCCTGGCGCGCCAGCTTGTAGTGGCTGGGCGCATCGGTCGCGATGACGACGGCTCCGACCTCGGGGTCGGCAATGATCTCGTCGGACTTCGTGGTGACCTCAACCCCCTTGCACGCCGCCTTGTGGGCCGCAAGGGTCTTTTCGTTGAGGTCGCAGATCGTCTTGAGGCGGCAGGTCTGAATCTCGTAGAAGTTGCGAACGTGATTCTTGCCCCAACCTCCGCCACCGATGACCGCCAAGGTGACCACGAGAACCTCCTGACGTCTGACGACAGAGCGCACTCGCCCGGTTCAGACGCGTGCCGAACAGGGACCCCCCCGTGCGCTTCCAAGTAAGGCATCGGCCGGAAAAACGCTCGTCATACAGCAAAAGTCCTGCTAGATTCTAACGGGACGCCATCCGGTGTCAAGAAATGGCCTCGCAAGAGCCGATGTAAGAAAGCGGATTCGCAACCTCCGACCATTGCGAAAAGGAGCCACATCCATGCAGGAACTGCTGAAGCGCATTCAGGACCGCAAGGCCGTCGTCGGCATCATCGGCATGGGCTACGTCGGCCTGCCGCTGGCCCAGACGTTCCGTGCCTCCGGGTTCAAGGTCGTGGGGTTCGACATCGACCCAGCGAAGGTGAAGGCCCTGACGGCCGGGAAGTCTTACATTAAACATATTACGGACGCCAGCGTCGCCAAGATGCGCCAGGGCAACGGCTTCGTTGCCACGGCCGACTTCCGCCGGCTGCGCGAGGTCGACGCCATCCTCATCTGCGTCCCGACGCCGCTGACGAAAGAGCGCGAGCCCGACATGAGCTACATCGTGGGCACGTCCGAGGCGATCGCCCCGCACCTGAAGCGCGGCCAGATCGTCGTCCTCGAGAGCACCACCTACCCCGGCACGACCCGCGAGGTCATGGTGCCGATCCTCGAACGGTTCGGCCTCAAGGCGTGCAATGACTTCCTCGTCGCCTTCAGCCCCGAGCGCGAGGACCCGGGCAACCCGAACTTCACCACCCGCGCCATCCCCAAGGTGGTCGGCGGCATCAC
>PMZT01000118.1 GCA_003170085.1 Planctomycetia bacterium
GCGTCGCGCGACTGAAACGCGGTGGGTCGGGAGACCCACCGCGCAGCGTCAGCTACAGCCGCGTGTGAAATGCTCTAATTCACGCTCGCCGCGCCCACGGGGGCCGGCGTCTTCGTCGGAAGCGGCCAGTTGCCGGCCTTGCGGGCTGCTCTCTCCGCTGCCGCCACCGACTGGCTGTCAAACTGCTGCGGAGCGCCATGGCGCAGTTGGGCCAGCGCTTCGTGGAGCGTGACGGCCGGCCGATGCGGCCGGTCGCGCGTCATGGCCTCGATGGCGTTGGCCACGGCGATGACCCTGGCCTCGACCGGGATCGCCAGGCCGCTCAAGCCGTCCGGATAACCTCGGCCGTCGGGCCGCTCATGGTGATGGCGAATCACCAGCGCTTCGCGGTGCAGGAACCCCAGCCGCTCGATAACCTTGACGCTCACGATCGGATGCTGGTGCACGAGGGCCCAGTCCTCCCTCGAAAGCGGCTTGTTTCGCCAGATGATCTCCGCCGGAATCGTGCTCTTGCCCAGGTCGTGCAACATGGCGGCGCGGCGGACCACCAGGACCTCGGCCGGCGACATCCCCATTTCGGACGCAATGGCCACCGCGTACTCCGTCACATTGACCGAGTGGCCGACCGTGTATGGGTTCGCGGCTTCCAGATCCTGGGCCATCCGGAAGAGGTTCTGAAGAATGCCTTCGTGATTCTGCCGGCTGAGGGCCTCGACACGTTTCTGGAGGTTCTGGACCTCCTTGGAACTGACGAGGCTGGGGCCCACCTCGCCCTGCTGAACGCGGTCCCAGGTCACGACGCGGTTGCCGCCCAGGTTCTTGGCGCTGTACATGGCCTCGTCGGCCATCCGCACCAGCGCATCCACCTGCACGTCCTGGCCGGGGCAGAAGCCGGCCACGCCGAAGCTGCTGCTCAGGGGCAGCCGGGTGCCATTGTACTGGGCGGGGGTCTCCTGGATGGAGCGGCGTAACGCCTCGGCCACGCGGGTCGCACCGTCAATATCGGTTTCGGGCAGGATGAGAAGGAATTCCTCCCCGCCGTACCTGGCGATAACGTCGGAGCCGCGCAGCCGGCTGCGCAGGTGCTCGGCCATGTGCCGCAGCGCCGCATCGCCCGCCTCGTGGCCGTACGTGTCGTTGACGCCCTTGAAATGGTCGAGGTCCATGAGGACCACGCAGAAGGGCTTGGCGCTACGGCGGCTGCGCGCCAGTTCGTGCTCGAGAAGCATGGTCATCTGGCGCCGGTTGAAGAGGCCGGTCAGGTAATCGGTCTGGGCCACGCGTTCCAGTTCGGCGTTGGCCCGTTCAAGCTCGGCCCTTGCCTTCTCAACGCTCGCCTGCATCTGCCGTTCGCGGGTCACGTCGTGGCCGAAGCCCACGACTTGGCACGGTTGCCCCGCCTCATCAAGTGACGCCGTGTAGGTCCATGCGATGGTGCGGCGCTCGCCGGACTTGGTAAGAATGTCGTACTCGCGCTGGCCGACGAGCCCGTTCTTGCCCGTTCGAGACTCCTTGAATCGTTGCCGAACGAAATCGCGGGTCTCAGGCGGGAACAGGGCTTCGATGAAGTCGCGGCCCATGACTTCGCCGCGGACATAGCCCGTAATCAGTTCCGCCCCCTGGTTGAACATCGTGATGCGGCTGTCGGCCAGCGTGATGCCAAGGATGAAGAGTTCGTTCGTCTCGACGATGCCGCGAATGAAGTCGCGCTCGCGGCGAAGGGCGTTCTGCGCTTCCTTGAGGACCGCTATATCCTTGATAATGCCGACATAACCCGTCGGACGGCCATCCGACGCCTTCAGGAGGGTAAGGCTGAGCAGGGCCGGGAACACGTCACCGCCCTTGCGCAGCAATGAGACTTCGGCCTCGAAACATCCATACGTCTTGACGGTTGCGAACACCACCTCGGCCGCGGGGCCCTGCCCCTGGGCAAGCAACTGCGCCAGGCTCATCCGCCCCACGGCCTCGGCGGCGTTCCAGCCCAGGATGCGGTCGCCGCCGCCGGAGTACGAGGTGATGCGGCCGCCCGTGTCGCAGGAGATGATGCAGTATTCGCTGGCGCAGTTGAGAACCGCCCGCAGCTTGGTCTCTTCGAGGTGGGCGCGTTCGGCGTGATCGCGCTCCTCGGATACGGTCCGGCGAGCCGCCGCCTGGGCTTTCCCCAAGTCGTGCATGAGCGACAGGAACCCGACCAGCACGAGCACATAGCCGCCGGCGTACGTGCGCAGCAGCAGCCCGGCCGAGCCCAGCCCCGGCCACCACTCCGGTGCCAGGAGGTCGACCAGTCGCAGGCATTCGCCCGCCAGCAACACGACCGTGCCGCTCGTGAGCGCCACATAGCTGATCGCGCGCCCGCCGGCGCGCCGGCGCACCGCTGTCGGAATGACAACAGCGGCAACGAGCAGAACAGCCAGCCGGATTATACAGTCCAAAACGTGTAAGTCACTCAAGCGCCGCCCCCCACCCCACCCCAGTCCGTGGCCCCATTGAGGTAGAAAGGCTGTAACCGGATGTATATCGGCCCGGAACGGGGGGAATGTTGACCAAATACCACCCGGAATTGTCCGAATCCCGAGGGGAAGTAGTGCTTTGGGAAAGACTACCCCAGGTAGGGTATGGCGGAGGATCCTACGTGGGGACGTCGCTTGCCATACGCTATCAGGCGGGTGGCACGGCCTCGTCGAAGATCCGCCGTGGCGGGCGCTTTTGCGTGGCCGTGCTTACGCCACGAGGCGCACGGCCACCCAACATCGCCCGCCGCGGCGGGCAGCGCCCTTAACTGAGGATAGAGCGCCTTACGCCCCGAACTTGGCCAGGCGGCCCGCATGCGCCAGGGCCAGCGGCATCAGGTACATGCTCGGCCTCAGACCCAGGCTGCCCGTCTTGCAGTTGAACTCGCAGAACTTCTGGACGCCGTCGGGCCGGGCCGTCCTGGCCGCCAGCAGCGCCGGCACCGGGTGCCACGAATGCCCCTTCATGGCCACGGGTGTCGAGTGGTCGGCCGTCACGATCAGGACGTCGGGCCTCAGCTTCTCGAGCGCCGGCAGCCCCGAATCGGCCTCCTCGATGTAATGGACCTTCGCCTCGAAGTCGCCGTCCTCGCCCGCCTTGTCGGTATGCTTGTAATGGATGAAGAAGAAGTCATACTTGTCCCACGCGGCGGCCAGGCTCTCAACATCCCTGGCGATCTCGTTCGTGGCCGGCAGCGCCTCCATGCCCACGAGTTTCGCGACGCCGCGGTACATCGGCGTGCCCGCGACAACGGCGGCGCGGACGCCGAACCGTTCCTCCATCGTCGGCCAGTGCGGCCGCTTGGCGAAGCCGCGCGCCAGGATGCCGTTCGCCTTCTTCTCGCCCGCGATGGCCTTCATTGCCTGCGCGAGCACCTTCTGGGCGATCTTGGCCGAACTGACCGCGCCTTCCGACTTGTCGCGCGGCTTCACGGCCAGCGGCGCTACGCCTTCCTTCTGCGGATCGGTGTCTTCCAAGAGGTCGCTCAGGCCCTTGCCGCGCAGCACCATCAGTGCCCGGTGCTCCTTGACGGGCGTCCAGAAGACCTCGACGCCATCGACTTCCTTGACGGCCTGCTGGAGCTTCGCCACGACGAGCTTGGACTCGTCGGTCGGGATGCGGCCCGCGCGGCGGTCGGTGATGATGCCGGCGGCGTCGAGCGTACAGAAGTTCAGCCGCGCCGCCACGTCGCCCTCGCGGAAATCGAAGCCGACGCCCACCGCCTCGAGCGCCCCACGGCCGATCTGGTACTCGACCGGATCGTAGCCGAAAAGGGCCAGGTGCCCCGGACCGCTGCCCGGCGTAATGCCCGGGTACACGGGTTCCAGCAGGCCGCACGAGGCCTGGCCGAGCAGGCGGTCGGCGTTCGGGGTCTTGGCGGTGCCCAGCTCGGTCTTGCCGCCGGGACCGTACGGAATGCCGCCGAGGCCATCCCACACGTAAAGGATAATCTTGGAACCGTTGGTCTGCACCCACGGCCGCAGGTCCATCGTTGTCGCCATGTCAGTCTCCTCGCCCTAAGATGTCAACGGCCGGCCCTTCGCCGACCTAAGCCATGAGGATACCGCGGCGCGACGGCAGGTTCAAGAAGATCGCGGCTCGTTGCGCGATTGTGTAAGTTGCCTGGTGGGTGGCATGCCCACGCCGCTGTTCGCGTGGGCATGTTCTGCCCCGGTCGGACAACATGCCCACGCAAAGGACGGCGTGGGCATGCCACCCGGCGCAGGGCGGTCCGCCAGGAAGAAGGGGGTAATGATACAAACGCTTGCTCGCAGCCGAGACTCGGGTTAGGCTCTTGTGATTCGTGCGGCACCCAGGACCAGGAGACCCCTATGCGCCTCATCTTCGCCACGTCGATCGCCATCGCATGCTGCCTTGCCCTCGCCTGCGTTGCCGGAGCTGAGGAGAAGTTGGCGGGACGGGCCACAGGCGCCGCCCCTCGGCAGGTGAAGATCGGCAACGGCTCCGGCGCCCTGCATTATCCCGATGCCCAGAAGGCCCTTGATCTGCGACCCGGCGACACCGTCTACATCGCGGCGGGCACGTACAGCGGCTTCTCGCTCGGCAATCTCGCCGGTTCCGCGGCGGCGCCCATCACCGTGACCTGCGACCCCCAGGCGGTGTTCACGACCGAGACGCCGCAGCCGAACGAGTTTCCCAACATCGCGCACGTGCGGTTCGAGAGCTTCCGCTACGAGAACTACAAGAGCACGGTCATGCATATCACCGGGGCCAGCCACGACCTCCTGTTCAAGAACTTCCACATTACGAATGCCACGGGATACAGTTTTCACATTTACGATGCCGCCAAGGTGTTCAACGGCACGCGGGAAAGCACGTTCTACAACTTCAAGTGGGAGAACGTCGACTTCGACAGGAAGACGAACGGGGCGGCCATCTCCAGTTCCGACTACGCGCCCGTGTCGAACCTGAAATCCGTCCTGCTCGACTTCGAGATCACCCGGTGCACGTTCAAGAACTTCGACAACGCGGCCCTGGCGTTTCCGGTGATCGGCCTGGACAAGTGCTTCAACCTCCAGGTTCACGAGTGCACGTTCAGCGACATCGGCATGGCGGCGTCACCCATCGGCCACAACGTGTGCATCTGCGGCTCCGGGTATTTCAAGGTGTACAACAACAAGTTCACCCGGCAGTGGGCCAACGACGTGCGGAACTGGCCCATGAAACTGAATGCGCTGGGCTACGGCGGAGCCGACGCCGTCAATCGCTTCTATAACAACATCAGTTGGGAGAAGCGGAAGTACCCGATGTACGAGCACAACGTCGTGCCGCAGGCCGACCTCGACAAGTCGTCGGGCTACTTCTCGCGGACGTCGTCCGAGATATGCTTCAACACGCTTTACAGGTCGCGGAAGGCCGCCGACAGCAAGTCGCCCTATTGCGGGCAGTTGGTGGACGTGTACAGCCCGGGCGTCACCATCCGGCACAACCTGATCGTCGCGCCGGAGGCCGACGCGCCGTTCGACCCCCGGCAGAACTACGTGTATCACCTCGGCTCCGGCCCGCAGCCGGACCTCGTGGTCGAGAACAACCTCGTCTTCGAGACGCCGGCCCAAGCGGGGCTGGTGGACACCGTGGAGTTCGTCCCCTCCCAATCCAGCCCGGCCAGGGACGCCGCCACGGGGCGCGTCGAATACATCACGAAGGATCACTACAATCACGACCGGTATCAGGGCGCCGCGGCCGATGTGGGCGCCGTCGAAAGCCCGGACACCGAGAAGTGATGTGTTGTAGGCGCCGGGTGGCACGCGAAATGCCGCATGTTGGCGAAGTCTAATAACAGTCGGCGCGGTGGGTCGGGAGACCCACCGCGCAAAGTCATAAGTTGAGATGTGCGCGGCGGGTACGGAGACCCGCCGCGCTCTTTCCTTGACCCGCCGCGCTCTTTCCCGCGCTCTTCCCTGAGTCCGACCGCCGAAGGGGCTTCTATCTCTTCTTCAGCAGCACGAACATCTGGCGGTCGCCCGCACGGACCAGCATCGGTACGCCCTTCGCCAGGTCGGCCTTCGCGAGCACCGACTTCAGCTCCGCAACGTTCGTAACCTTCTGCCCGGCCGCCTGAAGGATCAACATGCCGCGTTGCAAGCCCGCTGCCGACCCAAGACCGCCCGCGTCAACGTCGGTAATCAGGACGCCCTGGCCCGTCTTGTAGCCGTAGCGCTCAGCGATCTCCGCGGTGAGGTTGCTGACCTCGAGGCCGAGGTCCTTCAGCGTGGCCGGTGCGCCCGGCTCCGCGGCCCCGGCTGCGGCCTCGACGGTCTGTTCGGTTCGCTTCTCGACCGTCACCTTAAGGGTCTGGCGTTTGCCATCGCGCAGGATGACCACATCGGCCTTGGTGCCCGGCGCCGTCCAGGCCACGGTATTCTGGAGTTCCGCCGGGGCCTTCACGGCCTTGCCGTTGTACTCCAGGACGACGTCGCCGACCTTGATGCCCGCCTTGCCGGCCGGCCCGGCCTCAAAGACCTGGCTGATGAGGACGCCCTCCTCGGCCTTGATCTTCATCGACTCGGCCATCTCGGGCGTGAGCCGCTGGATGCCGACACCCAGCCAGCCGCGCGTCACGTGGCCGAACTCGCGGATGCGCTTCATAACCTCGCGGGCCAGATCCGACGGCACGGCAAAGCCGATGCCCATGTACCCGCCGGACCGCGAGGCAATCGCCGTGTTGACTCCAATAACCTGCCCGCGCATGTTCACCAGCGGCCCGCCTGAGTTGCCGGGGTTGATGGCCGCATCGGTTTGAATGAAGCTCTCGTAGTCGGCGATGCCGACACCCGCCCGGCCGGTGGCGCTGATAATGCCCGCGGTCACCGTGTTTTCGAGGCCGAACGGGGCGCCGATCGCAATGACCCAGTCGCCGACCTGCATCTTCTCGGACTCGCCCAACTGGGCAACCGGCAGTTTCTCGGCCTTGATCTTCACGACCGCGATGTCGGTGGGCGGATCGGTGCCGATGACCTTGGCCTTGAACTCACGGCCGTCGGTCAGGTGGACCGAGATTTCCTGTGCCCCCTCCACCACGTGGTTGTTGGTCAGGATGTAACCATCGGCGTCAACGATAACGCCCGAGCCAAGCCCTTGCCGCTCGAACTTGCGCTGCGGGGCACGCGGGGCATTCCGTCCCTTGCCCTTGCCCTGACCCTGGCCTTCATTGGGTGCCCCAAAAAAGCGTTGCCAGAAGTCATCGCCGAAATCCGAGAACGGGCCGGCCGACCCCGTTACGGTCTGCGTTGTCGTAATAGCGACGACCGAGGGGCCTACGGCCTTGGCGGCCTCGCGAAACGCCTCCGACAGGCGATCCACATTTTCGACGGCGGCCGGCAAGGGCGCTGCCGCCTTGGCAATGCCCGCTTCGCTCGCGACCACCGTGGCCACCGGCGACATCACGTTCAACAAAACGGGAATCATCACGCCGCCGACAACGATGATTCCCAAGGCTACGATCAAGACCAGCACGAGTCGCATGTTACGCATTCTCACTCTCCTCACCACTAGCCCGGGCCGCCCCATAGGCAACCCCGTCCAAGATGCCACCTTCTGTAATCTTAGCCCTGCCGCAAAGGGAGTTGCAAGGCACAAACCCGATTCGCCGTAAGCAGTCTTGCGCGCCGGGTGGCATGCCCACGCCGCTGTTCGCGTGGGCATGTTCTGCCCCGCTCGTACAACATGCCCACGCAACGGACGGCGTGGGCATGCCACCCAACTGAGGGATCGCAAGCACCCGTCACTAAGGGATTATCGCCCGCATGGCTTTTCGCTTGCCATGCCGGCGACAGGGCCTATCTTATAACGGAGACGACGCTTAGACAAGAGGAGTGGCTTATGCGATTCGAAGACAAGCGCGGCCCCCACGGTTCTCCCGCCGCGGCGAAGACCCGCCGTGGCGGGGCGGGCGGTCCCCGCCACTCGGGCGGGCCTCGCGATTCCCGCGGGCCACGCCCCCCGAGGCCGCCGGCCGAGGAGCGGCTGAGCCGGTTCCTGGCGTATGTGCTCCGTCACCATCCCGAGGAAGTGGGCCTGACCCTGGACGAGCGCGGCGCCGTGGACCTCGACGCCCTGGCCGCAGCCCTCCAGGCCCAGGGCGACCACGAATCCGTCACGCGCGACGCCCTCGTGGCGCTGGCGACGACCGGCGGCGCGGCCCAGCGGTTCGAGATCACCGGCAACTTCATCCGTGCCAGGTACGGCCACAGCTTTGCCCAGGCAATCCAGTACGAGCCGGCCGAACCGCCGGAGTTCCTCTTCCACGGCACCGCGCCCTCCGGCGGCGAGCAGATCGTGGCCGAGGGGCTCAAGGCCGGCGAGCGGCAGCGGGTGCACCTCTCGATCGACACCCCGGCGGCCCGCGAGGTCGGCCGGCGCCGGTGCCCGGAGCCCGTCATTTTCCGCGTCGACACTGCCGCTGCCCGGAAGGCCGGCATCCAGTTCTACCGCGCCGGTCCGGCCGTGTGGCTCTCGGACGACATCCCGCCGGCGTACCTCACGCGGGTGGAATAAGGCGATGACCGATGGCCAACGAACATGATGTGCACGCGCCGTGCCGCCGCAACCTCGACATCATTCTGGGCGTGGCCCGGCGCGTCGCGAACGAGCCGCGGCTTGACCCGCTGCTGGCGTGCATCGCCGGCGAGACCTGCAACCTCCTCGACGCCGAGCGGGCCACACTCTTCCTCTACGACGCCAAGGCCCACGAGCTTTACAGCCGCGTGGCCACCCATAGCGAGATCGAGGTGATCCGCTTCCCGGCGGACCGCGGCATCGCCGGCTCGGCGGCGCGAGATAAGGCCTGCCTCATCATCAACGACGCCTACGCCGATCCGCGGTTCAACCCCGAGGTAGACCGCAGCACGGGCTGGCGGACGCGCAACATCCTGGCCATCCCGATGACGAATCTCGACGGGCAGCTCGTCGGCATCCTCGAGGCGCTGAACAAGCGCGACGGGCCGTTCACCGAGCAGGACTCGCGGCTGGCCACCGCCCTGGCGGCGCAGGCCGGCGTGGCGGTGGAGCGTGCGCGGCTGATCGAGGAGCAGTTGGCCAAGCGCGGCCTCGAGAAGGAGATGGAGCTGGCGCGTGACATCCAGGCGGGCCTGCTGCCGCAGTCGCCCCCGCAACTCAAGGGGTTCGAGATGGCCGGCTGGAGCCGCCCGTCGGACTACGCCGGCGGCGACTTCTTCGACATCTTCGAATGGGGCGACGGACGCGTCGGCCTCATGCTGGGCGACGCCGTCGGGCACGGCGTCGGGCCGGCACTGCTGGCGGCCGAGGTCCGGGCGCTGGTGCGGGCGCTGGCGCTGCGCGAGCCTTCCCCCAACGTGGTCCTCTGCGATACGAATCGGCTGCTGGCCTGCGATGTGACCGAGGGCCGTTTCGTCACGCTCGCCCTGGCGGCGCTCGACGGGGCCACGGGCATCGTTTCCTACGCCAGCGCCGGCCACGGGCCGCTCCTGGCGCTGCGGGCGAGCGGCGAGTGCCAGGAGTTCGAGTCCACGGGCCTGCCGCTGGGGATTCTGCCGGAAGCGCCCTTCAAGCTTGGAGCGCCCATTCCCTTGCAGCGGGGCGACGCGCTACTGCTCCTCTCGGACGGCATCTTCGAGTGCGAGACCCGTAGCGGCGTAGACCTGGGCATAGAACCGGTCATCGCGGCGGCGCGGGCGCACCTGGGCGAGTCGGCCGCGGCGGTGCTGAAGGGCGTGGAGGATCTGACCGACTCGGTCAGCCCAACCGGCCGATTCCGCGACGACCGTACCGCCGTGGTCGCCAAGCGCGTGTAATGCGGTGCTTGCCCGCGGCGGCGAGATGAAGGCGTTTACCCCAAACGGAATCATGAATACCGAAGCCGACAAGAACCCGACGGGCGGTCAGGGGCCGACGGTTCGTCCGGCCGGCGCCGGGCATGCCTCTCCCGTCGAGCCGCTACCGGCGCCGCCGACCGACGGCGAACTGGACCGCGCGATCGACCCGGAGTATGCAGCCATCAGCACGCGGGCGGTGCTGGGGCTCCTTGCCAGCCTTGCCGGAATCACCGGGCTGCTGGCGATGCCGCTCGTGCTGCTCTCGGTCCTGGGATTCTTCCTCGGCCTGCTGGGCCTGCGTCAGATTCGGCGGTCGGAGGGGGTAGTCGTGGGGCGGCCCATCGCCCTGGCGGCCGCTCTTCTCGGCGCCGCCGTCACGCTCTCTATCACATCATATAATGGATATTACTGGCTACGCGACCGCGCGATCTACGACGAAGTGAAGGTCCAGGCGAACGCCGTCACCGACGAGATTCTTGCGGGCCGTTACGAGAAGGTGTTCATGATGATGCCGGAGGATTTCCGGCGTCAGCAGGCGTCCGGACCCGAGGAGTTCCGCAAGACCATCGCCCCGCTGTTCGAGAACGCCGGCAAGATAGTGAACCGGCGTCTGCTGTCGCTCCACGTGGTGCCCACGGCGGATACCGGCTTGGCGGTGCCTGCCGAAGTACACATCGAGCTTGAGCGGCGCTACGTGGACCTGACCCTCGTGTTCGTCAGGAACGCCGACGGCCAGTGGGTCGTCTTCGGCGTGGGAGGCGCGGAGACGTTCGAGAGCATGGCGAGATTCCCCCCTCCGCCCGCCCCGCCGGCGCCGCCGACTAACCCGGATGAACCGGCGAAGATGCCGCCGTCGCATCCCAAGGCGCCCTAGCAATTCACGCGTGCCCATAGTCCTATGCGCGGCGGTTGCGTCGCGCAACTGAAACGCGGTGGGTCGGGAGACCCACCGCGCAGCGCCACAGTGACGGGTGCTGCCCGCGACAAAGTTCTTGCACCCATAACAAGGGATTATGGGCCCCGCCTCAGGACTCCTTGATGCGGCGAATCTGCCCGCCCAGCCGACGCAGCTTTTCTTCGATCTTCTCGTAGCCGCGATC
>PMZT01000133.1 GCA_003170085.1 Planctomycetia bacterium
ACGGCGTTGCAGATCAGGTAGTTGGCCAGCCGCACGACGGGCGATTCGCCCGCCACGCGCGCCAGGTCGGGGATGTCGTCGTCCGCTTCGACGACGACCTCGACGGAGGTATCGGAGATGTCGCGAATGAGGTCGTCGAGGTGGAAATCCTCGTAGTTGCCCATCAACTCTTCGACCGTCTTGGCGATTTCCGTCTGCGTCGTCACGGCCAGCCGGACGCGTCGGCCCAGGCGGCGGCGCACCTCGTCCAGCATGAACACGTTGGCCGGATCGGGCGTCGCCACCGTCACGGCGCCGTGCTCGTCATCGACGTCAATCACCAGCACCTTCTGCTGACGGCAGAAGTCGGGCGGCAACATCTCGTACACCCGCTTCGGAATTTCCATCTGGCTGACACGCACGAAGTCGAGACCGTATTCCGCAGCCAAGGCCGACATGACATCATCTTCCTTGGCGTAGCCCTTGCGGATGAGAATCTGGCCCAGGCGCTCGCCGGGGCTGGACTTCTGGAGCGTCAGGCACTCGTCGAGCTGGCCGCGGCTGATGACGCCGCGCGTCACCAGCATCTCACCCATTTTTTGGCGCGCGGGTTTCGCCCCGACCACCGGGCTCGCCGCCGGGGTCTCCGTTGTCACCGCCACGGATGCCTCAGGTTCGGCTTCAGATGCCATCGGAACTCCTCGCACTCTTCCCCTTGGCTTCCGACAGGATGTTGATCGACACCGTTTCGCCGTCGCAGGACACCAGGATCGTATCGTTCTCGATGACCTCGACCTTGAGACGGTTGATGACGTCGCCGACGCGGCAGAATCGCCCGTTAATCATGGCCGCGCGGTCCTTGCCGGCCACCATGACCACGCCCACGGTCAGATGCGATGCCAGGTCGCGAATGCGCTGGCGGCGCGCTTCGGTCTCCGCGGCCTCGTCGCGAACCGGAGCGGCCGCGTTCGAGGCAAACGCCGTCGCCGCCGTGGCCGGCCCGGCCGTCGGAGCGGGAGGAATGGCCATCGCGCACGTGAACGGCTGGTTGTGCAGGTCCGCCAACGGGATCTGCTTCTCTCGCACGTAGCCATCGAACTTCTTCACCAGTCTCTCCACCCGGGCCACCGAGACGTCCTCGTCCGGGGCGGGGTTCTCGAGGTGCGTCAGGACGGCATCCACGTCCGCCGGATTGGGGGCGCTGGCGCCGTCCAAGCCCGAGCCCGGCAACGTGACGGCCGAGGCCGCCTGGGGGCTTTGGCCCCCCAGAAACTGATACCCCACGATCGCGGCGCCGACCACGCCCACCAGCACGAGGAGAACGAGCTTCTTCTTGCCGGCGGCCGGCGCCTCGGCATCAGACGCCGACGCTTCCTGCTCGCCGTCGCCCCCGATTGGTTCGAGGCCCTTGTCCGATATGCGGAAGTTTTCGTCGTCGTGTTTCATTTCGGTTTCTCGTAGAAAATGTCCATGAGCAGTTCGGCCTGAACAACGCCTTCCTTCAAGGGCACCTTGCTGATCTGGATCTGGCGCACCTTGGTGATGCGCGGCAGTTGCTCGATGCCCAGCAGGAACTCGTAGAAGCCGTTGAACGGCCCTTCCAGCGTCATGGTGATCGGCTGCGAGTTGTAGCGCGGCAGGTCCTCGCCGGCCGTCGTACGGATGCTGCGAGTCGTCAGGGCCTTGGCCTCGGCGATCTTCCAGACCTCGCGGACGATCACGTCAATCTCCCGCTGTTGCGGTAAGCGGTTCTCGAAGAACGCCAAGGCGCTTTCCAGCCGCGCGACCTCCTTGTTGAGGTCGCTAATGCGCTGAGCGACGCGCTGAAGCCGGGTCAACTGGCCCTGGCGTTCCGCGATGGCCGCACGGTTCTCCTCGGCCTGATTGCGCATCGGCAGGATCACGAAGAACGCCACGGCCGCCGCCAGCGCTGCGGCGGCGATTATGGTCACCAGGATTCGCGTTGAGCTATTCATGCCTCACCTCTCCGCCTCGGCGTCTTCGCCCTCGTCGGAAGGGGCGACGGCGGCCGCCACACGGGCGTCCGGCGCGGACTCGACGAGTTTTGCGGCCCCGGGGTCCAGGTGGAAGTTCATCTCGAACCGCCGCATCACAACACCTTCCCTCACGGGGAACTGCTCCGAGAACCGCAGATCAACGTCCTTGAACAGCGGGTCGGAGGTCAGCTTCGACATGAACTCGGCCACTTCCACATCCGTCGGCGCCAAGCCCGTGAGGTGAAACACGCACGTCTTGACCTTGACCATAGCCGGCTTGGCGGCGGTCTTGGCGGCCGTGTCTTTCGCCGCGTCGCCGCTTGCAGGCTCCGGGGCCTTCTTGGAGCTCTCCGGCGCCCTGACCTCGATCTCATCGAGCTTCATAGCCAGCGTCATGAGGCTGGTGTTCTCCGGCAGATACTTGACCAGTCGCGCCAGCAGGAGGCTGCGCGGCACACGCTCCAGCAGGTCCGTGCTCAGATCCACCTTGTGCACCAGGCCGGCTTTGCGCTCTTCGAGTTGCTTGAGTTGCTCGATCTGCTTGCTGGCCTCCTGGTACTGCTGCTCCGCCTGGAGGCGTGTTGCGGCCGTACCGAGGCTCGTCAGGAACAGGCCGATCATCGTCAGGCCGAGGGCCAGGACGGTCCCGCCGCCGATCAAACTGCAAATGAGATTTGCCCGGCGCCGCAGGCGGCGCTTCTGGTAATCGTCGGGCAAAAAATTGGTGACCTTAATCATGCCGCCCTTCCTGGCTCATTGAGCGTTAAAGAGGCCCAGGCCGATCGCCACCGCCAACTCCGGCTCGGCGTCGCTCGGCGGCGTCGTACTCATCACGGCGGCCAGAGGATTGCCGATTTCACACGTCGCGTTGATCTGCGCCCCGATGACACGGACCAGGGCCTTGTCGCGAGCCTCCGGCCCGAGAAATACAATTCGGTCCAGGCGTACGCCGCGCGCCAACGACTCGTGGTAGCGCATGCACGATTCGATCTCGTCGACAATGTGCTCCAGGTTCCACCGGATGCCGTTGTAGGCATCCACGGCTTCCTGCAGGGCGGTGGCCCCTGTGCTATCACGCCACTTGGCCCGCATCGTGGCGGCCTCACCGGTCGTGATCTTCCGGGCCGACGCCATCGCCTCAACCAGATTATCCGTTCCCAGTTCGACGCCCTTGACGAACGTGGTTTCCAGGCCCCGCGCGATCGCCACATAGGTGGCGCGAGGACCCAGGTAAACGACCATCAGCGCGGGCGGGCCTTCGGGGTCGGGCTCGCCGTGCGAGGCGTGGAACGTGTACGGATAGCACATCGCGCACGGCTCGACGCCGACGCCCGTAATGGTCAGCCCCAACTTGCTGAAAGTCGTTACGAGCTTCTCCACCACGCCGCGGCGCGCCGCCAGCACGATGACATCCTGCTTGGCCTCGCCATTCTCGGAAATCGTGCCGGCCACGATGTGGCGGATCACCGCCTCGCTGGGCGGGAACGGCAGTTTGCCCTGGAGCTCGGCCGGCAGCCCGGCAGCAAGTTCGTCCGGTTGCATCGGTGCCAGGCGTACGTGCTGGATGACCAGATGTTCAGACGGCAGGCTGATGATGGCATCTCGGCCGCGAAAACCGCCGGTCGTGATCTTCTCACGGACAAAATCCCGCGCGGCGTCGCACCGGAGTTCGGCCGAGGCGGGGCCTGGGCCGTCGGCGGACCCACGGCGGGCCCCGACGCTTACGGTCGCAGGAACAAGATGCTGAACGGCTTTCGCGACAACTTCGACGGAATTGTCCACCTCCTCCAACTGGACCATGTGGACAGCGTCGGCGCTCAGATGGATCCCGATCGGCAGCAATGTCCGCTTACGATACGCCATCCCGTACTCCTTAAAGGGCACTGAGCCTGCACCCCTTGCAGGCTCTCCGGAGCCCGACTATGTAAAGCATACAGCCCCGCAGTGTCAGGTCAAACTTCGCCAGATTACCCAGATCGCCCAGAATGCCACCCGGGCCACGACAATTGCAACTCGTTGTCTGGCAATAGGTTACGATCATGACCGCACGGGTAAACCACAAGATATCGCTCTTGCGAGCGGTAGGGGGGTGCGAAGCAACGCTAAATTTCAACCGGTTTTCCGGGGCAACCCGCAGGTTCTGACCGCACAGCCGGTGCGTGCCGGCGGTCAGTGAGACACAGACACCGCGTGGTTGGCCCCATCCGCCCGATGCCATAATTGTCGGCAAGATACGCAGCGGGCTTCAATCATTTCGGTCGGCCGGAGGGCTAAAAAGCCCTCTGGGCCGGTGCGTCGCAGGGTTCGGCAGGGCGTTTGATAGGGCGTTCGGCAGGGGGTCCAGCAAGGGGCGTGGCAGGGGGGGGGGCTTGGTTGGTTTTTGTGCCTCGGTCGCCGGCTCGGTCGCGCAGGACC
>PMZT01000112.1 GCA_003170085.1 Planctomycetia bacterium
GCGGATGGCCGGCCCGCGCGTAGGCGCATTCGCGGCTGGCCTCGTTGTACACGCCGTAGATCATCGTGATGAACGGGGTCTCCTGGAGTTCGGCCGACAGGAGGTCCGTGTTCAGCAGCGCCAGGGCATCCTCCGGCGCGATCAGCTCGTACTTCTTGCCGTCGATGCGTTTGGTCTGAAGGCTCTTCTTGACGAAGACCGTCAGGAGCGCCGCCGGAATGCCGTGCCCCACGGCGTCGGCGACGTAAAAGCCCAGGTGCCGCTCGTCGAGCCTGAAAATGTCGTAGAAATCGCCCGCCACCCACGCGGCCGCTTCCAGGCGTGCGGCAAACCGGCCGCCGGCCACGTCGGGCATCCGCCGCGGCAGAAAATCGAGTTGGAGCCGCTGCGCCAGGCGCAGTTGCTCGTCGAGGTGCCGGGTGTGCTCGCGCAGGCGCCTGAGGGCCGCCGAGGTCGTGCGCTTGGCGTTCATCAGGCTCGTGAGGCGGGCCGCAATCTCGTCGATGTCTTCGTCGGGCGCGAGGAACGCCAGGACGCCCGCCTTGTAAAGGGCGATGCGGTGCCGGCGCGAGAGTTGCCTTGAGTCGAGTGCGAGGACCGGTATCGGGCCGTCGCGCAGGCGCGCCATCAGCGCCAGGGCATGTTCCATCGATTCGGGGTCGTCTGGCAAGACGTCGACGAGGACCATGTCGGGGTCGGCGCCGTCGGGCCAGGGGCCGCCGGGGGTCACCTGGACCTCGGCCCACGCCGGATCGATGTGGGCGATGAGGGTGGCGGCCACGTCGGCGCGGGGGGTGATGAGCAGGATCGAGAAGGGCGCAGCCGGGGCGCTACCGGGTTTGGCGGACCCAGAGGACGTGGTCGTCGAGGAAGCAGACGCTTCGCTCATAGCTGCTGCCGCCCGTCTTTTGCGTTCGGACGCCGTATTCCCACACGATTTTCGTGTGGCCTTCGGCCCGTTCGGCCGGTTCGGTATCGTCGCGGCGCTCTTCCGGCACGCCCCACGCCATCTGCACGTGCAGGGGGGCCATGCCTTCGACGACCCGGCGCTGCAGGATCGCCTGCTGGATACTATTCGGCAGTTCTGCCCACTGTTGATAAACCCCAATTTCCTGCAAGTACGCCAATCGCAGGCTGACGGGGCGTTCCGTGGCCTCCAGGTACTGGTAATGCGACCGCTGGAGGGGGTTCATGAGGTTGAGGTAAACGTCGCGGCGGGTCTGCGTGTTGCCCCAACGCCACGACGCCGGACCGCAGCCGGCGGCCAAGGCGGCCGCGGCCAGGAGGAACACCAACAAGATGGTTCGGGCGTTTCGCACGGGGCCAAGGAGTCCCAGGGTCCGATTCAGAGAGCGTAATACTACCGCGCGGTAGGGTCGGCGCCAAGTGAGGATATCGCAAAGAGTTAAGGCCACACTTACGCGTGCTTGCGATCCCTGCGCCGGGTGGCATGCCCACGCCATCCGTTGCGTGGGCATGGTGTGCGACCGGGGCAGAACATGCCCACGCAAACAGCGGCGTGGGCATGCCACCCGCCACACGTAACTTCTGAGGCATTAAGCAAAGAGTCAGGCCCGACCGCACAGCCGCTCGAGGTCCTCGAAGAAACCGGGATAGGTCTTGGCAACGCACTCGGGGTTGGCAATGCGGATGCCGGGCACCGCCAGGCCCACCACGGCCATGCCCATGGCCATGCGGTGGTCATTGTAGGTGGCGACCTCGGCCGGCCGGACCTTCTCAGGCGGGGTGATCGTGAGGCCGTCCGGAAGTTGCTCGACCGTTGCCCCCAGCCGCGAGAGTTCCGTGGCCAGGGCCGCCAGGCGGTCCGATTCCTTCAACCGCAGGTTCGCCACGTTCGTGATGACCGTCTGCCCGCGGGCCAGCAGGGCCAGCGGCGCGAGGGTCAGAACCATGTCGGGCATGGCGTTCAGGTCGACGTGGATGCCGCGGAGGCGATCGCGCGGGGCGGCCACCGTCAGGCCCTCGGCCGACGTCTCGACCGCGCAGCCCATCCGCCCCAGGACGTCGGCGAAGCGGGCGTCGCCCTGGGCCGAGTCGCGGGTGAGGCCCTCGACGGTCACCCGCCCGCCGGTGGCGGCGGCGGCAGCCAGGAAGTACGAGGCGCTCGACGCATCGGGCTCCACGGCGTACTCGCGCGGGCGGTAGGCGGCCGGGGCGGGAACCTCGAACCACGCGTGCATCTGGCGGCGGACCGTGAGGCCGAAATCGCGCATCACCGCCAGCGTCATGTCGACGTACGGCTTCGAGACGAGTTCGCCCGCGACCTCGATCCGCACCGGCTGCGCGGCGGCGGGCGCCGCCATGAGCAGGGCCGAGAGGTACTGGCTCGACACCTCGCCCGAGACGCGGACCGTGCCGCCGGCCAGGCCCCGCGTATCGACGAGGACCGGCGGGCAGCCGGTGCCCCATTCGCTCTCGGCGTGCACGCCCAGCGCCGCAAGGCCGTCGAGGAGGTCCTGGATCGGCCGCACGCGCATCCGCGGCGAGCCGTCGATGCGGTATCGCCCGCGGCCGGCGGCCACGAGGGCGGTGATGAACCGCGTGGCGGTGCCGGAATCGCCGGTCGAGAGGTCCGCCGGGCCGGCGGGCACGCGGCCGGCGCAGCCGGCGATGGTCATGAAGCAGCCGGGCGGGTCGATCTCCACGGGGATGCCGAGCGTGTGCAGGGCCTCGGCACAGACGAGCGTGTCGCTGGAGAGGCCGACCGACGTGAGCGTTGACCGGCCGGCGGCCAGCGCCGCCACGATGAGCGCGCGGTTGGTGATGCTCCGCGACCCCGGCGGCCGGATGCGACCGACGACGGGCTGCGTGACCGGGATGATTTCTCGTGAGGCCATGCCGAGACTTTATCGGAGCGGGCGGCGACAATCAAGCGTTGCGGCTTCCACCGCAAGCCCCGCCGCCAGCGCGATGCCGACCAGCGAAAAGGCGATCGGTCGCCGCGGCGACTGTGCCGGCCGTTACTTCTCCCAATGCTGCTCCTTGATGATCTTCTCGACTTCGGCCTTTGGCGCGAACGTCGCCGGCAGGATATTAAACTTGGTGCAATACTGGAGGGCGCTGTTCAGGTGCTTCACATCGTCCTTCTTCGATCCCAGCTTGTCGGCGGGCAACTTCTTCACACTGTCAAGGTACTGCGTCGCCATCTGCTCGACCTTCTGTGCGGTCGCCGCGTCGGCTTCATAAACGAGCGACTCGGCCAGGCGCAGCAGCTCGGGCAGCGGGTTGGCGGGGTCCGCGAGCTTGGCGGCACTCTGGCGGATCGTGGCCGCGATCTCTTTGCGCTTGGCCAACGTGGCCTCAGCCGAGAGCGGGCCGTCGGTGCCGCCCTCAACGGCGCGCAGCGGCAACTCGCGGTACCAGATGTTGCGATACCGCACCGGGTTGCCGTGGTCCTGGAGCTTCAGCGGGCCTTTGTCGGGGAACGCGCCGGGCTTCGAGCGGCTCTTGTGGCCGGTGCCGCCTTCCAACTGGGTGTGATCCTGCATCAGGACGCCATTGATGAAGACCGTGACGTAGCCCGGGTCCAGGCACTTGCCGTCCTTGAAAATCGGGCGGCGGAAGACGATGTCAACGACCTGCCACTGGCCGGGCGCGTTTAGCGGGTTGGCCGCCGGCGGGCTGACGCCGTAGACCGAGCCGGCAAAGCCGTCGGCGTAGGTCTCATTTTTGTAGTTGTCGAGCACCTGGATTTCAACGGCGCCCTCGAGAAAGATGCCGCTGTTGCCGCGACCCTGGCTGTCGCCCTTGACGTCCTTGGGCGCCGCCCATTCGACGTGCAACTGGCAGTCGCCGATCTGGTCCTTCGTGCGGACGTAGCCGGAGCCGGTCGTGCACTCCATCACGCCGTCCTTGATGACCCACTTGGTTTCGACGTTGCCGGGCTTGTCGGCCTCCCAATGCGAGAGGTCCTTGCCGTCGAACAAGATGATCGCATCCGACGGCGGCTTGCCCGGCTGCTCCGGCGTGCTGAACGTGCCGGGGGTGACCAGCTTGGGCTGCGGGCGGTTCTGATCGTGAATCGCCCAGGGGTGATGGTCGTTGGGCGGATCGCCATAGAACGGCTCCCCGGTGGAACCGGCCGCATAGCCCGCGGTGAGGGCGAAGGCGGCGCCAATCGCTGCGAGAGCTGCAAAGACTTTCATAATGTTCTCCTTTGAGTGAGGAAGCATGATTCCTGCCATCGGGCAATGCCAAGGGCATTCACTATAGGAACCCGGCGGAACCGATTCAAGTGTTGGTTGGAAGGAAGTGAAGTTCTTGGTTGACTCTGTTACGCCGAAGGACCACAATACACATCAATTTCTCAAGAACGGAACCTCATAAAGGGGGACTTTATGAACCTTCCAGGTCGATTGACGCTGGCGGCTGTTCTTCTGGCCGGCTCGCTTCCTGTCTTGGCCGACGAGGCCGCGGATACCTTCAATAAGCTTTACGGACAAGACCTGAGACGCGTTGTCGCTACCCCGCAGCCGGCCGACGATGTCGCCCTGGCCAAGCAGATGCTGGAGGACGCCAAGAAGGCCGGTGACCAGCCTGCGTTTCTGACGCTCCTATGCGAGAAGGCCTATGAGTTGGCCTCAAAGGACCCATCGGGATATGCGACCGCGACCGCCGCCATGGACCTCTTGGCGGGGAAGGTTCCGGACAAGAAGGCCGAGTGCCTTCGGAACAACGCCGCCCTTTACCAGAAACAGTACGCCGCGGCTCGCGGTGAGGAAAAGAAAAAGGCGGGCGAGAGTGTCATTACGGCGCTCGGCGCGCTGGCCGAGGTCCAGGCCACCGCGGGAGATACCGACGCCGCCGGCATGACCCTGCGCCAGGCGGTTGCCGTTGCCACTGCCATCAAGTCCGAGAACAAAGCGGCCCTCCTGGCCCGTCTCGAGAACCTGGCGCCCCAGCAGAAGGCCGAGAAACAGATTGCGGCAATCCAAGCGAGACTCGACGCCAACCCCAAGGATGCGGCCTCCAGGAAAGAACTCGTGCGTTTGTACCTTGTGGAGATGGACAACCCCGCCGAGGCTGCGAAGTTTCTCGACGAGACCCTGGACGAGGCCACGCGTAAATACGTCCCCGCGGCCGCCAGGCCTGTCGAGGCCGCGCCGGAGGCGGCGTGCACGGAACTGGGGGACTGGTATAAGGGCCTCGCGGACCAGGCAGCCACTCCCGCGAGCAAGGGCGCGATGCTTCGCCGCGCCCAAGCGTACTACCAGCGGTTCCTCGAGCTTCACACGGCCACGGACCTGGGTCGCACGGCCGCCACGCTGACCCTGAAGAGGATCGAGGAAGCCTTGGCGAAGTTGGGTCCGGCGCCGGAGCCGAAGTCCAGCGCGGCGACGCTGACCCTGGACCTCGGCAACGGCGTCACGATGAAACTGGTTCTCATCCGTGCCGGCAAGTTCACGATGGGGTCGCCGGATTCCGAGGAAGGACGTAAAGCCGACGAAGGCCCGCAGCATGAAGTTACCATCTCTAAACACTTTTACATGGGTATGACCGAAGTGACCCAGGCGCAATTTGAGGCGGTCATGGGGACGAACCCCAGCCAGTTTAAGGGGCCGACGAATCCGGTGGACAGCATCTCGTGGGACGAGGCCGCCGAGTTTTGTCGGAAACTCTCGGAGAAGACACGCAAGCCCGTCCGCCTTCCGACCGGAGCCGAGTGGGAGTACGCCTGCCGGGCCGGAAGCAAGACGCGGTTCTCGTTTGGCGATTCCGATAGCGTCTTGGGCGACTATGCGTGGTTCGCGAGCAACAGCGGGGGCAAGACGAACCCCGTGGGCCAGAGGAAGCCGAACGCCTGGGGCCTGTATGACATGCACGGCAACGTGGCGGAATGGTGCGCGGACTGGTACGGCCCTTATTCAAGCGAGGCATCGGTAGATCCGCAAGGGCCCGCTTCTGGCGGCTCCCGTGTGGTGCGGGGCGGGGCGTGGTGCGATGTCGGGTCCCGCTGCTTCCGGTGCGCGTCTCACTCCGGCACCGTTCCGTCGCGCCGCCCCAACTTGTTCGGTTTTCGTTGTGCCATGACTCCCTGATTACTCGTTGCTCTTTGGCTGTTCTACCACTCATGCCACTGGCCCCGCGCAAGCGGGAACCACGGCGGCCCTGGCTCTGGAACTTCCGCACACTCTGCCTCACGGCCCGCGCTACCCTCGGCCCCAGAATCCGGAGCCTCGTCAGGGGGGACGATGTCTGGGGCGCTCCCCATGGTTGCGGCGGGCCGCCTCTTATCGAAAGATGACGGGGTATGAGGGGTTTGCCTGAGCGAAAATTCGTCGTTCTGCGTCCGTGTTCTGCGGGAAGCCCCTGGAAAGCCGGAGCGCGGGCCCGGCCTTGGACGGGCCGCGGCTCGCGTAAGTGCTGAGGTTGCCCCGCACACGCGGGAAGTGTTCCTGGGCAATTAGGGCTCCGCCCGGTGTGTCCGCCCGCGGCGCGCGGCACGTACCACGGCGTGCCGTGCTCTCCGAATTCCCTGTTGAACGAAATCGAAATCGTCCGTACGCGAAAGATGCCTTGACCCGCGCGGCCGGATGGGGCACAATCCGCTGCGGAGTGGCGCCTTCGAGCGCGCCGGACGAAAGTGCGCGGCCGGCGCGGCCGTGGCCTATCGCGGAAGGCAAGGAGAATGCGGACGATGGTCCCCTTCAAGAACAAGATCGTTTTCGTCGGCTATGGTTCGGTGGCCCGGTGCACGCTGCCTATCCTGGTCAAGCACGTCAAGGTGCCGCTCGGGAACATCACGGTCATCGATTTCGAGGACCGCAGGAAAGCCCTGAAGCCGTGGCTTGCCAAGGGCGTGCGCTTCGTCCGCGATCGCGTGACGCGGGAGAATATGGCCACGCTCCTGGGGAAGCACCTCTCGGCCGGCGACCTCCTGATCGACCTGGCGTGGAACATCGAGTGCACCGACATCCTCCAGTGGTGCCACGATGCCCGCGTGCTGTACATCAACACCTCGGTGGAACTCTGGGACCCGTACACGGGCGCCGAGGGGAAGCACCCGACCGAGCGCACGCTTTACCGGCGTCACATGCGCCTCCGCAAGATGACGGCGGGCTGGAAGGATCGCGGGACCACGGCCGTTCTGGAGCACGGGGCCAACCCCGGCCTGATCTCGCACTTCACGAAGCAGGGGCTGATCGACATCGGCGAGCGCCTGATCGCCGACAAGAAGGTCAAGCGCAAGGATGCCGGGGAGATCCGCCGCCTCATCCAGGACCGCGCGTTCAACCACCTGGCCCGGAAGCTGGGCGTCAAGGTCATTCATTGCAGCGAACGCGACACGCAGATCACCGACAAGCCCAAGCAGGTGGACGAGTTCGTCAACACCTGGAGCATCGAGGGCTTCCGCGAGGAAGGCACCACCACCGCCGAGATGGGCTGGGGCACCCATGAGAAGACGCTGCCCGAGCATGCCTTTGAGCATCCGGACGGCCCGCGCAATCAGATCTGCCTGGCCCGCATGGGCATGAACACATGGGTGAATTCGTGGGTCCCCGACTACACGATCGTCGGCATGGTGGTCCGCCACGGCGAGGCCTTCACGCTCTCCGACAAGCTCACGGTGTGGGAGAACGGCAAGGCCGTCTATCGCCCGACGGTGCACTATGCGTATTGCCCCTGCGACTCGGCCATCGCCAGCCTGAGCGAGCTGCGCGGCTACGATTACCGGCTCGTCGAAAACCAGCGGATCATGAACGATGAGATCACGAGCGGCTCCGACATCCTGGGCGCCCTCATCATGGGCCACGCCTACCACTCGTGGTGGACGGGCAGCGACCTCTCGATCGAGGAATCGCGCCGCCTCGTGCCGCACCAGAACGCGACCACCATGCAGGTGGCCATCGGCGTGGTGGCGGCGTCGATGTGGATGATCGAGAACCCGCTCATGGGCGTCTGCGTGCCCGACGACCTGCCGCACGACTACGTGCTGGACATCGCCCGGCCGTACCTGGGCAAGTTCATCTCGACGCCCTCGGACTGGACGCCCCTGAAGCACTACAAGAACTCCTTCAAGGGATACAACAAGCCGGCCCTTGATCCGAGCGATCCGTGGCAGTTCAAGAACTTCCTGATCACCGACGGGGACTGAGAATGACCCGGACTGCGAACATCAGTCGCCAGAAGACCACTGGCGCCCACTACACCCCGCCGCTGCTCGGCCGGTTTGTGGCGCGGCGGATTCTGTCCAATCTCGATGTTGGGCGCGCCGAGAAGCTTCGTGTTCTGGATCCCGCATGCGGAGCGGGAGCGCTGCTTGAAGCCTTTGAGTCAGCCGCACGAGACGAAGGGCGGGTGTCTTGCGAATATGTGGGGGTGGAGGCGGACTTGAACGCGCTGGAGGAGGCTCGCCTCCGGCTGGGCGGCACCGCGGGGGACCACTTGGCATTGCTCCAGGGCGACTTTCTGGAAATGGCGGGTCCAAACCAGGGAATGGCTGATCTCTGGGGGTCAACGCAGCAGATGGCAGATCTCACTGAATCCTTCGATGTCGTGATCGCCAATCCCCCTTACGTGCGAACGCAGGTGTTGGGGGCGGCTGAAGCGCGACGCTTGGCCGAGCGATTCAACCTGTCTGGCCGAGTGGACCTTTATCAAGCATTCCTTGTGGCGGCGACAACTTCGTTACGGTTGGGCGGAATCATGGGAATCATCGTCTCCAACCGATTCCTGAGCACCGTGACCGGGGCTTCGGTCCGTCGCTATCTGGCCAACCACTACGATTTGTGCGAGGTCATCGACCTGGGAGACACCAAGTTATTTGAGGCCGCAGTCCTGCCGGCGGTCATCGTCGGGCGAAGGAAGAAGCCGGCCCAAGTCCGCGTCTCGCAGTCGCCAACCCGGTTCATGCGTGTTTACTCGGTCCCTGCGGCCTCCGTGGAGTCCGATGCTCCCGCGCAGTCCGGCGGCATTTACGATGTTCTGGAACAGGGCAGGAACGGGGTTTATCGCGTGCCGGAGGGAATCTATCGTGTCTCGACCGGCACGCTGGACACGGCCCGGGATACCGGGCGTGTCTGGTCGCTGACAACCCCTCACGAGACACAATGGGTGCAGCAGGTCCGAAGCCGGTCCGCCGGCTGTTTTGGAGACCTCGCCCAAATACGGGTTGGAATCAAGACCACAGCCGATTCGGTCTTTATTCGGTCCGACTGGGAAAGTCTGCCGGAGGCCGCACGTCCGGAGTATTCGTTGCTGTTGCCGTCGCTCAGCCACGAGGATGCCCGGCGTTGGGCCAGGAAAGAAGGCGATCTTCCCTCGGCTCGTGTTCTTTATCCGCACGAAATGCGGGACGGCAGACGAACTGCGATTGACCTTGCGTGCTTTCCTGGAGCAAAGGATTACCTCGAATCGCATCAGGCGCGTCTGCGGGATCGCCGCTACGTGGCCGAGAGCGGTCGGAAATGGTACGAGATATGGGTGCCCCAGGATCCGTCCGGGTGGGCGGGCCCCAAGGTCGTGTTTCCGGACATCAGTCCGGAGCCCTGTTTCTTCCTCGACAGGAGTGGCTCGATCGTCAACGGCAATTGTTACTGGATGACTCTTCGCCCCGGAGTTTCTGATGAGCTACTTTACCTTCTGCTGGGGCTGGCCAATTCCCGGTTGATGACCCGATTTCACGACCTGGCGTTCGGAAACAAGCTTTACGCCGGACGGCGCAGGTACATCACGCAGTACGTAGGCAAGTATCCGTACCCTGACCCCTCCGCTCGCCCGGCTCGTGAATTGGTGGCGACGGTCAAGGAACTGGTCGAGTCTTGCGAACGCGGCCCCGCCGAGACGCCGCTGTCGCATGTCGAGTCGCGAATCGAGCGCCTGTCGCAGGAGTGCTTTGGCCTGGAACCAGACTCGGGGGAGTTGACACCATGACCGCCAAGGACGCCGTTCGACGCAGTGCCGCGCAAAAGAAACGGGACATCCACAGCCTGGACTTAGCGGACGGCGAACCGTTGGCCAATGCCCCCGCGGACCCGGTGGCGCTGTATTCTCTTGAGGAACTCGGCTGTCTGTTGAAGCCGCTGATGGGCATCGATGCCCCACGCGACGGGCAGAACCGGATTCTTGAAGTCCGGCCCAAGGGGCACTGGTTCGAATACGAAGTGGTTAAGAGCCTCGGCTATCACTATCCGCCGGGATCGGGGCTTTTTCCGGACGTTCGCCACCAGTTGTTGGAAGTCAAGCACCACACCGGAAAATCGGTGACCATCGACTTCGGACACCACCACCCGGCATCCGAGGAAATCGTCGAAGCCCGGTGGAACGAGAAGGCCAAGGCCAGAATCCGCGACATTCGATACCTGATCGCGCTGGCCCCGTCGCCGGAGTTCAAGGTATCGGTCTTGGTGCTTGCCACAGGCGCCGAGATCGACAATATCTTCGGCGTCTCTCCCACGCAGACGATCAAGTACCAACTTGGTATATCGCGCAAGTGGCGGGACGAGCACAAAGGGAAGATTCTGGTGTCCGGCAAGGAGTTTGATGCGTAGCGTCGGGTTGCACGCCAAATCGCGGCAGTTTTACATCTCACTTTGAAGGAAGGTGGACATGGCGAACCTGAAACTCCTCAAGCGGCTGGCCAAGGAGCACGGCACGCCGCTCTTCGTGGTGGACCACAGCGTTCTCAGGGCCAACTACCGCCAGTTCAAGAAGTACCTGCCGCGCGTCCAGGCCTATTACGCCGTCAAGGCCAACCCCGACCCGGCCATCGTCAAGACGCTCTATGACATGGGGGCGAGCTTCGACGTGGCCAGCATGCCCGAGTTCCTGATCGTCCACGAGTTCATCAAGAACCTGCCGGCCAAGGCGCGGCAGGACTGGATCTGGGACA
>PMZT01000303.1 GCA_003170085.1 Planctomycetia bacterium
GCATGCCACCCGGCGCGGGGATCGCAAGCACACGTAACTGAGGCCTTACGCCGCCGAACTGAACTTCCTTGCTATGCCCTTACTGTTGGGTGTAGAATCCCTCCGCACACACGCATCTGCAACGGGGGTCTTTATGCGACATGTCCTTGCGCTTTCTGCCGTGCTGATTCTCGCGGGTCTCTGCCATGCCGCCGAGTTCAAGAGCGATGAGGCCAAGAAGGCCCAGGCGGATTACGCGGCGGCGCTCGATGCGGCCAAGACCACTTATGGGCAGGGCCTCGTCAAGGCAAAGGCGGTCCTCGACGCGAAGGCGGCGGCTGCAACCGACGCCATATCCAAGGAAGCGCTCCAGGGTGAATCGGCCGCCGCCACGGAAGAACTCGTGCGCCTGCGCGATGCCGATGCCGCGGCGTTTGAACCCAAGGAATGGAAGAGCGCCGAAACCAAGAAGGTCAGGGCCGGCTTCGCGGCCGATCTCAAGGTCGCACAGGTGAAGTACGCCCAGGACCTTCTCAGGGCGCGGCAGGCCGTTCTTACCCGAAAGGCCGCCGCCACGGATTCGGCCGTAAAGGAAGCCCTTCAGGCCGAGATCGCCCTGATTGAGGAAGAGCAGGCTGGCCTCAAGGAGGGCGGCAAGGGCGCCCCGAAACCGGTTAAACAAGGGGCGTGGATCGACCTCTTGCCCTTGATTGACCTGACTAGAGACGTGGTCAAAGGCAGGTGGGAAAGCACAAAGTCAGGGCTCGCAGCGAACGGCGGCAGGTCGCAAATTGAGATGCCCGTGGTGCCTTTCGGTAATTATGAGTTGGAGGTCAAGTTCGTACGCGAGTCTGGAAATGAAGTCAATGTATTTATCCCGGCAGGGTCTCGGTCAGTCGGCCTCTTCTTGGGCGCAGAGGCCGGTAGTACCAGCGGCATGGAGCAGATCAACGGAAAAAACTACAAATCCAACGAGACCACGGTAAAGACCGTTAATCTAGAATACGGACAACCTTACACGGTAAATATCCGCGTAATTGCAGATACTTCCAATGCCGAAATCACGGTCTCGTTGAACGGCAAGCCGTTTACCAAGTGGGCAGGCCCGCAACAGGCGCTGTCGCCACCTACCTGGTGTACTTTGCGCAAAACAAGTTACTTGGGGCTTGGAATGAACGCTCAAGCCGTTATACAGAGCGTCCGCTTGCGTATGCTTTCTGGAGAAGCGAAGCCGCGTGCCACATCAACACAGGCCGAGGGGGGCTTCAGCCCCGTGGGTGAATGGCAGAAAACGAACACCGGAACGCTATTTACTTTCTTTGCGGATGGTCGGGTTTTTGCCCCCAAGGCCCAAGATCGCAAGTATGCGGAAGGCACATGGGCTTTATCGAGTGGAAAACTCACCATCACGTTCAAAACTGCAGAGAGGATGACTTTCGAAATTGTAAATGCCGACACTATAAATGCCCCCGACTGGCAGTTGCGGCGACAGGCGGCAGGTAAGTGACCCAAAACCAGCCACGGGTCCGCTAAGAGAAACGGCCTACCGGGGAGTTGATGAGGCGGTGAAGGAAATCTGGGTACCGCTTGGACCTTCTCGACTGCGGTCTGATGCGGGATCTTCTGACGGGCGAAGTGTGCCTTGGTGTTGGTGCTGGACTTAAGGAGACTTCAGAAACATGAGCCATCTCGTTCCGGCCATTTCCAACAAGACGGTTGGCGAGTGCCTGATCATGCTGCGGGAAGCGCATGATTACCTTGCCAGGCAAGGCGCAGTAGCCCTTTGTAAGAGTTCGGAAGTATCCACCTCATGTCATTGGGGAGCTAATGTGAAGAGGGTGCCGGTCAGTCTGCCCAATGATACGAAGCCGTCGTCTGTATCCACGGACGTCTTGGACCACAGCCTCGTCGAGGTTATTAACCAGTGCGCGACGATGGAGCGGCTGATAGACGCACTTGAGTGGGCTAACTCGACCTACACAAACGTCGAGAAGTGCCATCCGACAACAAGCAGCGAGAATACCGGCGGCGGGCCCGACAATGACCTGATTCTTGTTGCGGTTAGCGGCAAGAAGGCTAGGTTTGAGATTTCCGACGTCGCCAGTGAAAAGGATGGAAACGGCAAAGCGCCCCGGGATTTGGTAAGCCTTGGCGTGCTGACGCATTGCGACAAGAAATTGCGCCCATCAGACGCATGGCCGGCGGAACAGCTTTTCCTTGTCGTTTCAGAGGAGTTCGCCAAGTATCTCCGAAAATGGAAGCCGTCGGCGGTCAAAGACTGTCACTGCGCGTTTAAGGAAGTCAAGAAGGATGGGCAGACACGCATCTTCGAGGTGTGCAAGGGCAGCCGTTGGGTGTAGGGCGAGCGGAGGGGGACGCTGCCCCCGGGGAATATGAGGACGCTACCTATATTATATTTCTACGTTTGCCAATATCATTGTTTTCCTATGCGGCTCCCTGTCGGTTGTCATTGAACCACGGCGATACGCTGCACGCCAGAAGTTCGTCAACCGTGGCGCCATTCCGGATTGTGATTTCCTGAATCTCGTTTTGTTCTGTTACAAGGAAGAGGGAAAGCGGTGTGTAAGTATCATTGCCGCGCCCTGCCATGCCGTTGACCGCCCCGCCATTGATTTTCGCGAGCTCGATTTTGTCAGCGAGCCCCTTGGGAATACGACACGTCTTGATCGCAAGCACAGACAAGTCGGGACCATTCGCGTTACGGAAAATCTCGCCCTTAGCACACATCGTAGGGTCATTCGGCCCGCGGCAGGGAAACAAGAATACGCGCGCATTCAGTACATTCAACCAGTCCTCAGGCGTCAGGCCATCATTGAGAACCTGTTGCAACGCTATCAGCCCGTTGGGGCCGCCTAGCGGGTGCTGATCCCGCAGCACTACGGGTTGCGGGTTGAATTGGACCTCTATGCTCTCTGTCCGCAGTTGCCGGACGAGATCATGCGGAGTTGCCTGTTGCCAAGCCACCGCATTTACCCATCGCCAACTCACTGAACCGTTGACTGCGCCGTTGTTGATCAGCGCCGTGGCGCTTCTTAGGCCGTTTGCCCGGACCATTTCTTGGTCCTGCTGCCGCATGATGTGGTAGAGATACGGACGCCACTCTGCTAACTCTTGAATTGTCATGCATGGCCCCCTAGTTGAATGCAACATAATATAGCACCCGTATCGCGCGCTGTCAAGCGACGGCCCCATGTAACAAAGGGTCATGGACCCTTTGTTACAATTGGGCTATGAGTAGCATGAACGCGGCGGGCAAGACTGCCCGCCGCGCACATACGCAATCTTAAACCGCTCTAACGCACACGGGGCGACCAGCGGCCGCCCTTGCGACTTCCTACTTCGTTGCCGCGGCAACAGGCACGGCGGCAACGGCGGCGCTGGTGCGGCCGTCTGAAATAACGCGGAAGCCGACGTTGTAAACGCCCTGCCAGAACGGATAGTTCAGGCGGAAGCCGGAGCGGCAGCGCATCGGGCGGTCGAACCAGGAACCGCCGCGCGCCACCTTTTCGCCCTCGGGCTTGCCGGCGTCGCGGCCGTCGGCGGCATTATACGGGTACGGCTTATAGTCCGACAGGGTCCATTCGGCGGCATTGCCGTGCATATCGTTCAGGCCCCAGGCGTTGGGCTGGTACTTGCCGACGTCGGCGGTCACAAGGCACTTATCGTCATGCGTCATGTCCTTGGGAACCCAGTCGAGCATCGGGTTCGGGTTCTTGACCGGCCGCGCCGGGCAACCCTGGACGGCCATCATCTGGAGGCTGGCATCGCCGAGGTTCGCGAAGGTCGCGTAATCGACGGTCTTGTCGCCGAAGGCGAATGCCTGGGCGGAACCCGCGCGGCAGGCGTATTCCCACTGGGCCTCGGTGGGCAGCGTGAACTTCTCGCCCGTGAGGTTCGTGAGCCACTTGCAGTACGCCATCGCCTTTTCCCACGAGATGCGGACGACCGGCTGGTTCGGCCCGTTCACCGGGTAGCCGCGCTGGTCGTGGTCCTTGTTGTGCATGCTGATGACGCCGCTGTCGTGCACCGGATCGCACAGGGCGTACTGGGCGTTGCTGACCTCGAACTTGCCCATCCAGAACGCCTTCTCGATGCGAACGCGGGCCAGCGGCCGCTCGTCGTTGTAGCCGGCGGCATCGCCCATGACGTACTCGCCCGCCGGAACGTGCACGAGCTCGAGCTTCAGGCCCTGGCTGAGGTCGATCGTCCGCGTGACCGGACCGCCGGCGGCCGTCTGGCGCCGCTGCGCCTCGGCGGCGTTAAAGGGCCAGCCGGGGACGGCGATCGCCTGCGGCGCCACCGGGCTCTCGGGGGCCGGCGAGATCGTCTGGACCTTCATCTGCGGCATATCGGGGTAGACCTCGGGGTTAAAGTCCGGGGCGCCGTAAAGCCTGGCCAGTTCCATCAGGCGCTCGGCGGGCTTGAGGGCACGGCCGTTATGGTCCTGCCACGTGCCATGGCACGGCACATTCATATCCATCCACGCATAGAGGCGTTCCCATGCCTCGGCGTCGAGCTTGACGTTGTGATGGCCCTTCTTGAGCATCTGGACAAGCTCGCTCGTGTTGGCCTCGTACTCGGCGGGCATGACCGAATGATGATCGCTCTCGTTGCCCGGCCGGCGGACGTACGGATGCAACGCCAGGTACGCCGGATCGAAACCACTGCCCGGCTTGTCCTTGGCCAGTTCGGCCTTGCCGCGGAAGTCCGGCATCTTCTGGCCGTCCGGCCCCGGCTTGCCGCTGTGGCAGCCCACGCAGTACTTCTGGAGGACCGGCTGCTGAACCTCGCGGTCGAAGCTGAACGGCCGCTGCGGGCCATACCACGGCTGGATCGGAGTCGGCGCCTTGGTGGTGGCGATCGTCTGGAACCCGCCGCCCGGCGAATCGCTCTGGCGCTCGTGGCAGCCGACGCACGAGGCGAACTCGCCCGGCATCGCCGTGTACCAACTGCGCATGACCTGGAGGGCCTTGCCCTCGGCGTCGCACGGCTCAACCACGAGCGGCATGTTCGCCGGCGCCTTGAACATGGCCGAGCCGTCCTCGTTCACCGGCACGGTGCCCAGGATGCGCTTGGCATCCCACGGGCCGTCGACGCCGATGTTGACGTGGCCGCCCATGCCGCGGTAGCCATAACGGTTCGTGTAAACGCGGAGCGACTTCACGGTGCCGCGCGGCACGCCCTGGAGGCCGGGGCCGCGGTAGACATCGACCAGGTAAACGGTGGCTTCCTTCTCGCCGGGCTTGGCGCGATCGGGAATGATCGGCGGCTTCTCGGTCGTCTGGATGGGAATCGGCTCCAGCATGGCCCAGCCCTGCTCTTCGGCCAGGCAGACGAAGTTATCATAGATGTCAACAAGGTAGATGCCCCACGGCTTGCGGCCGTCGGGCTGGCAGGCGACCAGGAAGTACTTGTCGCTCAGCGGATACGGATGGAGGAACTTCGGCCACGAGCCGTTGGCCAGGCCGTCCATGATCACCGGGTCAACCTTCTTGCCATAGCCCGGGATGCGCTGAACGACGCCTTCGGCCTCCTTGCGGCCCTTGGCGGGGTCGAAAATGATCATCTCGCCCATGCGCGGCACGCCGTGGTGGCCGGAGATGATCCCGACGACCTTGCTCGGCTCGTTCGGAATCGGACGGGCATAGAAGATCGAGTTCGGCCAGTACGAGTTCGACTTGTAGTACTCGAACTGCGACGTGCCGTCCGGAGCCATCTCGAACAACAGGCGCGAGAAGTAGTGCGGGATGTCGCTGTACTCCCACCGCGTGTAAATGATGCGGCCGTTATTCAGCACGTGCGGATACCAGGAATGATCCTGGTCGAACGTGAGCTGGCGGATGGTCTTGCCATCGGTCTCCATGAGATAGAGCGAGCCGACGTGATCGGCGCCGCCGACGCAGGGCACGCCGAGGTAGCAGGCGGTGGAGCAGAAGAGGATGCGGCCGTCGGGCACGTAGCAGGCGCTGTAGTTATCGACATCAGGCTGATCGCCCGGGGTGACCTGGTGGAGGCCCGAGCCATCGACCTTCATCTCGAAGACCTGGAACTTGTTTTGCGTGCCGGGCTTGGAGAAGAGGAAACGGTCGCCGTCCCAGTGCAGCTCGAGGTCGCCCACGAACTCGTCCTTTTCGGGCCGATAGAGCGTCGCGAGCTTGCCGGGGGCGCCCACGGTCAGGACGTCGATCTCGTTATCGTAGCCGTGCGGGCCGACCGATGAGTTGCCCTGCCAGTTCTGCGGCAGGCCGAGGTTCTTCATGCTGCGCTTGACCACCATGAGCTTGTCGAAGTCCAGCAGCGGATTGGCCAACAGGGCCTCGCGGCGGAGCTTGAGGAAATCCTGCACGACGGCGACCTGCTTGTCCTGCGGCATCGCCCCGCCCTTGGAGGCCTCCAGCACGGCCTTCTCCATCGCGTCCAGGCGGGCGAGGAACTCCTTGCCCTTGGGATACTTGTCCCCGTTGGTGGCGATCAGGTCCTCCACGGCCAGGCGAAGGGCCTGGAGGTTCAGGTCCTTCAGCTTGCCCAGGGTCTCCTGCACGCCCTTGGCCTGGTAGTAGGCCCACTGGTCCGAGGCCCTGGCCTGGGACAGCACCTGCCGGGTGGAGTAGCCGCCGCCCTTGAAGGCGGCCAGGGTCGCGCAGACCGCCACGATCACCGTGGTCAGGGCCAGGTAGTTCAGCCAGGGGGCCTTGTTGTCGTCTGCCATGTCAGCTAGGTCCTCAAGTAGGAGGCGCCGTTGACGTCGATGATGCAGCCGGTCATGGCCGGCGGGGCGTCCAGGGCGCAGAATACGGCGGCGGCGGCCACTTCATCGGGCTGGGCCACCCGGCCCAGGGGGTGCTGGGCCAGGATGCCGGAGCCTTCCGCGCCTTCCAGATGGGACATGGCCATGTCGGTGGCCACCCAGCCCGGGGCCACCACGTAGAAGTAGACCCCCCGCGGGGCGAGGGCCCGGGCCAGCGACTGGCTGAGCGCGTTCAGGCCGGCCTTGCTGGCGGCGTAGGCGG
>PMZT01000300.1:0-310 GCA_003170085.1 Planctomycetia bacterium
CCGCGCGGTGGATGACGCCTACACGGAGCAGCGCAAGTTCCAGCAACGGCTGATGGAGGCGGGGCAGAAAGCGCTGGCGGCGCTGGAAGCAAGCGGCGAACCGGGGATCGTGCTGGCGGGGCGCGGGTACAACATGTATGATCGCGGGGTCAACTGCGACATCCCGCGAAAACTGCGGCATCGCTATGGGGCCAACGTGATCCCACTGGATTTCCTGGTGACGGGGAATGAGCCGCTCAGCGAACAGCACGCCAACATGTTCTGGATATCGGGCCGCAAGATACTGGAAGCCGCGCGCGTGGTGTCGGAG
>PMZT01000300.1:382-6919 GCA_003170085.1 Planctomycetia bacterium
TACATGACGCGCTGCGAAGCGTACCTCGACAGCAAAGGAATTCTGCGATGCTACCAATCTACGACGGAGCCGGCGACGACAGCCCAAGCAACGACCCACGCGAGACCGGCGACCACCCATTAAAGGGAAAGCGGATCTACATTCCGCCGATGGCGTATGGCAGCGCGCGGGCATTCGCCAGCGCCTTCCGCGCGATTGGTCTGGAAGCCGAGCCTACTCCGCCTTCCGACAACCGGACGCGCGAACTGGGGGCGCACTACACGTCGGGCGACGAATGCTATCCGGCGAAAGTGACGGTGGGCGACTTCATGAAGGTGGTGGAGAACCCCAGCGTGGACAAGAAGCGGATCGCGCTGTTCATGCCGACGGCGCAGGGTCCGTGCCGCTTCGGGCAGTATGCGCCGTACCTGCGGCAGATCCTGGACGCCAACGGGTACGGGGAAGTGGAGATTCTTTCTCCCACCAGCCAGAACGCATACGATGGGCTGGGCACGCTGGCCGGCGCGTTCGTGAGCCAGGACGGAAAAGACAACCACGGGCGCGACTCCGATTCGGTGATGTTCTACTGCACCACGTGCAGCCCGGAGCCGCAGGAAGGGATCGGCGACATCAAGAAGGTGGAGCTCGCGTGCGAGCCGTCGGACGACGGAAAGACGCAGGTCCTGGTGCGGCGCGTCACGACCAACCTGCTCTCGCCCATCGCGATTGATCCGACGGAAGAGGTCCTGTGCCGCGGCGTGTTTGGGTTCGGCCTGCGGTACTTCGACGGCACAGACTGGCTGGATAGCTGGGACAGCACCACGGAGAACAACACGCTGCCGTGCGCCGTGGAAGTCACGCTGCAACTGGACGACCCGAGCGGCAGGAATCCGAACGTCGGCGGCTACATCACGTCGCAGGTGATCCTGATTCCCTGCGCCCCGGCGCCGTCGAGTTCGATACAGGTCATTACCCCGTCGTCATCATCATCGTGAGGCGTTTGATGGGCTTTGGCTTCCGACATCCAGGTGCGTCGCGTGCCCGGCCGCCCGGCGTGCGCCCGCGGCGGCGGGCCCAGGGCACGGTGATCATCGTCGCCATGTGGATCCTGCTGGTGCTGGCCGGCCTGGTGTTGGTGCTGGCCCGCTCGATGCGCGTGGAGGGCGACCGCGCCGCCAACGACCTGGCCGCCGTCCAGGCCGCCGCTGTCGAACAGGGCGCGGTCCAGTACGTGTTGGCCAACGTTGACGGGCTGCAGGGGCTGGTGCCGGCCGACGCCAGCACCCCGTGCGAGGCCGTCGCGGTAGGCGACGGGTGGTTCTGGATTCTCCGCCCCTCGGCCTCCAGCGACACCGCCTATTCCTTCGGCATCACCGACGAGGCGGGCAAGCTGAACCTCAACACGGCCACGCTGGACATGCTCTCGAAGCTGCCCGACATGACGACGGAGCTCGCGGCGTCGATCATCGACTGGCGCGACGCGGACAGCAACATCACCACCGGCGGCGCCGAGAGCGAGTATTATCTGATGCTGCCCGATCCGTACGAGTGCAAGAACGGCCCCCTCGAGACGATCGAGGAACTGTTCCTCGTCCGCGGCGCCACCAAGGAGATCCTCTACGGCGACGATGTCAACCGCAACGGCGTGCTCGACCCCGGCGAAAACCCGTCGTCGGCCACGAGCTCGTCGAGCCTGGGCGGCACGGGCAGCCGCCTGGACCGCGGCATCTATAATTTCATAACCGTGTACAGCGTCGAGCCGGCGGCCACCGCGCGCCTCAACGTGAACGCGCCGACGCCGCTGGCGGCCATTGCGATGGCGCTGCAAGGCGTCGTCTCGTCCGACCGGATGCCGGGCGTGCTGGACCGCATCCGGCGCGACCGGCCGTTCCGCAACATGTTCGACTTCTACTTCCGCGCCGCGTTCACGCTCGACGAGTTCAAGAAGGTCAGCAACCGGTTTACGACCAACAGCAGCCGGACCCCCGTGAAGGGCCTCATCAACATCAACACGGCGCCGCGGGAGGTGCTGCTGTGCCTGCCGATGCTGGAAGACGGCGACGTGGCCGCCCTGATCGCCCAGCGCGTGGCGTCAAGCACCACGGGATCGTCCGGCACGTTCGGCTCGTCCGATACGACCAACACGGGCACCACGAGCATCGCCTGGGTGCTGCAGGCCTTGCCGCGCAACAAACTCATCGGCATCGGCGGCGCGGTCACGGGCAAGTCGTACCAGTTCTCGGCCGACATCGTGAGCGTGGGCCAGAGCGGCCGCGCGTTCAAGCGTTGCCGGATCGTGGTGGACGCGCGTACGAGTCCGACTAAGATCATCTACCGGCAGAACCTGACCCACCTGGGTTGGCCGCTCTCGCCGGACATTCTAACGAGACTGCGCTCCGGCATGGGCCTGGAGCCTGGGGTTCAAACGGTTGCGCGAGGGATAGGCTCATTATGATGACACCCCGCAAAATGCTGGGTCTGGCCGTGTCGGAGCGGTCGATCGTTGCCGTTGAAGTGGGCACCGCTCACGGCCGCCGCAGGATCCTCCGCGCCGCCGAGTTCCCGCTGCCGGAAGGCGACGCCGCGCAGGACCCGGCGATCCTGGGGGCCGCGCTCCGGCAGTTCCTGCGTCAGAATCATTTCTCCGCGTCGCGGTGCGTGTTCGGCCTGAACGCCCGGTGGCTGGTCGCCAAGGAGAAGCTGTTGCCGCCGACCACGGCCGACCTGATCCCGGGCCTCCTGGCGATCACCAGCGAGCGGGAATTCGCCTCCGACCCCAAGGACCTCATTTGCGATTACAGCGGGCCGATCGACACCGGCCAGGGACAGGCCGCCCTGCTTGTGGCTGCGCCCCGCCGCAATGTGGACCAGCTCGTGGCCACGGCCGAGGCCGCTGGGCTGCGCGCGGTCGCCGTCACCAGTTCGACGCTGAGCCTGGCCGCCGCGACCAGTCGCCGCGGCGACCCGGCCCCCTGGCGCGTGGTGCTGCACCTGGCGCCGAGCGGAACGGAAGTGGTCGTGCAGTCGGGCACCCGCTTCCGGCTGCTGCGGCGGCTCTCGATCCCCTCCCCCATGGACGTTGCGGGGAGCGTGTCGGCTACGGAGAACTGGCTCAACGATCTCGCGGGCGAGTTGCACCGCGTCCTCGCGCTCTTGCCCGATACGTCGGCGGCGCAGGAGAGGCCCGAACTGCTCATCTGGAACGCGTGCGGGCTCTCTGCCAGATCGCTGGGCACGCTGGGCGACCAGCTTTCCCTCGCAACGCGGGTCTGCGGGTACCCGGCAGACCTGGGGATCGCCGAGGCGCCCCCGTCGCCCCCCGGCGAGTTTGCGGCCGCGGCGGCCCTGACGGTGGCGGGGCTCACGCGGCAGACGTACGCGGTGGATTTCCTGCATTCGCGCCTGAGCCCGCGCAAGAAGCTCGCCCTGAAGGGCAAGATCGCCTGGGCCTCGGGCGTGGCGGCTGCCGCGCTCATCGGCGGCGCCGTCCTCCTTATCGGCTGGCAGAGAGACCAGCAGGAGATCGAGGACCTCCGGTCGCGGCTCGAAGGCATGCGGGCAGGCGTGGCCACGGCCAAGGAGGTCGTCGACAAGACGGCCTTTGCCCGCGGGTGGTATGACCGGCGGCCGAAGTTCCTGGACAGCCTGCGCGAGCTGACCCTGGCGTTTCCGTTGGAAGGCAAGATCTGGGCGACGAGCCTCGCCATCAGCGACGACATGCGCGCCATGGTCTCCGGAAAGGCCGCCGACGAGGCCGCCGTGCTGGAAGTCCTGGATCGCCTCAAGGGAAGCCCGAAGTTCACGGACGTCAAACCCCTGTACATTCGCGAGGTGGGCGGCGGGACGCAGGACGTGTCCTTTGCCATCAGCCTCAGCTTCGTGGTGAAAGCCGAGGGATCATGATTCTTTCGAGACGAGAGCAGATCATCATCGCGGCCACGCTGTTCGTGGTGGCGGCGCTGGCGCTCGACTGGTACGTCATAACGCCGCTCGGCAAGTGGCAGGCGGCCGCCGAGTCGCAGAAGCAGAGCATGCTGGACGAGATGGAGCGCGCCCGCAGCTTGCTGGCGAACGAGCGCCGGATCAGCCCAAAGTGGCGAGAGATGACCGCGGCGGGCCTGAAGCGCGACCCGACAGAGGCCGAAAGCCAGGTCCTCCACGCCGTGGGCGACTGGGCCAAGGAGGCCGGCCTCCGCCTTTCCTCGCTCAAGCCCGAGCGCGTGCCCGAGAAGAAACGCCTCCAGGAGATCACCTTTCAGGCCGCCGGCACGGGCACCATGTACGCCGTCTCGCGGTTCTTGTGGCGGGTGGAGACGGCCAAGGTCCCTATTCGGGTGAAGGAGATGCAGTTGGGCTCACGCAAGGAAGGCGCCGACGACCTGACGCTGACGTTACGCCTGTCTACGCTGTACCAGGCGCCCCAACCGATCCTGCCGACCGAGGCCGCCGCACCAGCCCCAGCGGAGGGAGGAACCAAGTGACGCTTAAGTCCATGCACTTCGGGCTGCTGGCACTCCTCGTGATGGCGGCCGCGGCGGCATCGCCGGCAGCCACGCCGTCGCAGGCAACGCCCCCGGCCACGCCGGAGCACCCCGGCACGGCGCCGGGCGGGGTCACGTTCTACTGGTCAACCGCGACTACGGCCACGCGAACGGTGGCGTCGACAGCGACGTCAACGAGTGTGCCGGCCACGGCGCTGACCGTCGAATCATCGGCCCTGCGCACCGCCACGCTGACCTTCACGCTGACCGCAACGCCCGCGGCCACCCTGACCTTCACACCGACCGCCGCGCCGGTCGCTGCGCTGACCGCTCAGCCGGCCGCGGCGCCGGTCGCCGCGCTGACCGTTACGCCGACCGCTGCGCCGGTCATCACACAGATCGCGTCGCCGACAGCCGCATCGTCAGCGGCATCCTCGACGCCGACGCGGCGACTGCCGGCCGACTCTGACGGACCAACGTTCTCCTGGTCGCTCGCACCTGTGGCCACAGCAACAGTGGCATCGACCGCCGCGCCAACAGGCGCACCGGCCACCGCGCCGAATGCTGAATCATCAGCCGAGCGGACCGCCGCGCCGGTCGCCGCGCTAACCGCCACGCCGGTCACGGCGCCGACCGTCGAATCATCGGCCACACTGACCGCCACGCCGATCTCCGCACCGGTCGTCACCTTGACTGTCACGCCGACCGCCGCGCTGACCGTCACACCGACCGCCACGCTGACGTTCTCATCGTCAGCGGCGTTCTCGGTGGTGCCGCAGGGCACCCAGGCCGCTGCCGCGTCTGCGGGCACCCCGTCGTCCGCGCCCGTCGAAGACCCGCCGTGGAGGGCCGACGCACCGCCTCTTCCGTCGCCGCTGGCACTACCGGCTCTGCTGACGGCCGTGCCGTCGGCCACGCTGTCAGTCACACCGTCGGCCGCGTCTGCGACCCCGGCGGGCTTGCCCGCCATGGCCTTGGCGCCGGCGGCGGCGCCGAAGTCCGCCCCGGCTGCGCCACAGAGTTTCAGGCCTGCGTCGGCCGGCTCACAAAAGACCGCGCCGGCTACGTCCACGAGCCTCCAGATCACCCCGTGGGAGAACTACCGCGTGCTTTCGGAGCGGAACATCTTCCTTCGCGATCGGCGCGGCCCGCGCAGCTACTACACGCCGCGCACGACTTATTACACCCCTCGTGCATCCAGCACCGATGACGCGATCGTGCTGACCGGCATCGTTCAGCAAGGGCCGGACTGCGTCGCCTTCTTCGAGAACACCCAGACCGGCAAGACGCTGCGGTTGCAGGCCGGCGACCCGCTGGGCAAGGGCCGCGTGGCGATGATTTCGTTCGACACCGTCCACTACGCCTGCGACGGCAATCTCACGCGGGTCTCGGTCGGCAACAACCTGAGCGGCAAGGCCGTCACGATGGCAAGGTCGTCCGCGTCGAGCAGCACCGCCTCGGCGCCTTCCGCGGCAACCGCCGGCCCGCCCGCGGCCGCGGCCCCCACGGCCATGGGGCTCGCGGCGCCGGGGACCGTACCGGCACCCGGAATGGCGCCGCCTGAGATGGGGCCGCCGCCCGGGATGGCGCCGGGAACCGCGCCAGGCCCCGGCGCTCCTCCGCCTTATGCGATGACGCCCGGCCAGGCGGCGCCTGCGCCGTCCATAACAATCTCCCCAGGTCAACCTCCGACAGCCGCTCCACCGGCTGCTGCCGGTCCTCCGGCCACGACCACCGACAGCGGTGCGGCCAGCATTCTGGAACGATTGCGCCAGCGGCGCGAACAGGAACTCAACAAATGAGAAACGTGCTCTGCCTTTCCGTCCTCCAGGGTCGACGGCCGTCGCACACACGAATGAGTGCGGCCGGCTGGCGGCTGGGCATCGCCGCCCTCGCCCTGCTGCTCGCGCTGCCCCTGGCGAGCGCCTTGGCGGCCACACCAGACGCTGCGCCGCCCGCAGCCGCACCGGATGCTTCGGCACCCCCGGCTCCGCCTGCTGCGCCGGGCACGCCGTTCGCGCCAGCACCGCCGCCGGACGCCCCCGCGCCCCCGTCAGCGCCGCCTGCCGCACCGGGC
>PMZT01000003.1 GCA_003170085.1 Planctomycetia bacterium
TTTTTTATGCCCCTGTTCGTATCGAATCGGTGTCCAAAACGGACGTTTTAGGGCATCTTATGGCAACCGCTCGATATATATTATAGTATCGCAGGATGGGAGGGCTGGGTAAGCTGGGTAATATAACCGCAAAGCGCGTGCCAATCGCAGCTCTTGGCCCTATTTTTTCTTTTGAGGCCGGGGAAAAGTAGGTAGGGTGCGTGCTTGCACGCACGCGGACAATGCGGAGCCGTAGGGTGGTCGCCGCGGCGACCACGCGGATACACACCCGCCCCGACAGGGCGGGGGAATGTAGCCACGGGTGGAGCTTCGCCCGTTGCAAGCGGGCGGAGCACAACCCGTGGAAACGGTGCGTTATCGACACACCCGCCCCAGCGGGGCGGAGGAATCGTGGGCCAGTGCACGGGAAGGATATTCCTCACGGGCGTGAACCCAAAATGGGGGAAAGACTCAAGAAATGACCCCTGTTGGAGAGTCAGCCGTTAACAGGCACGGTTATGGGTGGCCCCGGAATGCCCCGTCCCGGAATACCCGGAATACGCGTCCATACGCTCACGGGTCATCTCCTTCGAGCAAACTCTAGCGTTCGTTGTACGAACCCTACAAGTTCAGTGTCGTTGATGGCCATGGTCTGCCACGCCGGATTTGTATCGTGATGGAACTGTTTGGCATATTCGTTTAGGTCGTGTAACTCCCGCAAGTCAACAGCGTCCAGAATCTGTTGCGCGGTCCCCACACGCAGTTGGCACAAGTTATGGAAGGGGCCAAGCAGTTTGCCAGGAGGAAAGCACTCTGGACATGCTATGCGTAGAAACGCTTCCAGGTGCGGCCGGATACTCTCTGCAACCTTACGGTTGTCGGGCGTGTTGTTCTCCAAGTATCCACAGAAAAGCGCATGTCGCCGGTCGTGCTCGGTAACGCAGTCCTGATTCACATCCCAGGCCCGTATTGTCGATCCGACGGCATCGCGGGCAACTTCGAGCGCAGTTCGTATATCGGTTGGCGCGTGCTCCCAGATTCGGCAGAGGAAAGGCTTGTTGTGTGACAGTACGATAACTTGTGCGACCCGCCCGGCAAGCCCGCGAATCTCCTGAACCGTGGTTAAAGATCTGTGTTCGTCAAGGCTCGAAATCGGATCGTCAATGACCACGACCTTGCCAATCAAGTCCGGGGCCTGGTCCATGTCAAGCGAGGCGAAGAAGAACGCCAAAGCCAGCGCGTTGCGATCTCCCGAACTCAGCGTACTGCGGAACGTCGGTTCGCCCGCAACAGGGATTGCCCCATCAACGGCCACGGGCAAGTCATTGATGATGATGCAGTAATTACATGCGGAGCCAGCGCGTGTGTTCGCGGCCGCCACCTTATCCAGCCGGAACCCGGCATTGAAGCGCCGCAGGTACTCGTTGATTGCAGTCTCAAACTGGGGGAAGACTCCGGCCCGGTACCGTTCGAGCAAGGTTCGGGCCTGATCCCGCTGTGCCTCAGTTACGCTCTTTGCGGCCTTCTCGTCCAGATAGTCCTGGCATATCGCCGCTGTGCCCGATTCGTGCCTGGCCTTGACGGCCTTGAGTCGTGCCACATTGGCGGCAAGTGCTACGGGATCTCCGCCTGCGGCCCGCTCTTTGACCGCCCGAATCAGGTCATTGGCCTGCTGAAGACCTTGGTTTATAGCGGCCACTACCTGCCGATGCCTATCGAATACCGCAATCTTCTCCGTGACTTCAGCAGAGAGGGCCATACGTTCTAGGGGGGCTGCTTGCTTGGCTTGCAGCACTGCCGTTACGGCATCAAGGGCCTGGCGCCAGGACCGGGTGATCTCAAGGGTGTTCAGAGCGACTTCGGCCACATCGCAAAACCGCGACCAGAACTGGCGGCGATCGCCGCAGACGCGAACGGCGCGCTCGAAGGCGGCATGCGCTTCGCCGCCATGAAGGCGGTTCACTTCGGCGAGCGTGTCGGCCACTGCTTGCTTGAGATCAGCGTACGCTTGGCTGAAGTAGGCCCGGTAGTGGTTGATGACAGGTGAAAGGCCTAGGTCTTGCGCGCAAAAAGGACACGTCCCGCTTTGTCCCTGTGGCACAAACCGCATGCCGGCGGCGACCCATGCTTCGGCCCCCTGCGCGAGGCTTGACAGATGTGCCTGGACCCGATCTGCTGCCGACGAGTCAAGGGCCGTGAGATCGCGTTGAAGCAATGCCTCAATTGCGGTGACGTTGAACTCAGGCAGGCTTATCTCGTCGAACGGTAGTGCGGTGCGAATTGGCTCCTTTTCCCCGACCGCCTGAACCTCGCGCTCTGCCGCCTGGATTCTCGTGTCAATGTCGGTTTGTGCCGGCAGTTCGCAGAAATCGTCAACGCTGTATGGTCCGCGTTCTGATAGAGGGATTGCCGCCGCCATGTTTCGCAGGGCAGTGTTGTGCTGTTCAATCCGCTGCACGCACGCCTGTAGCGTTCGGTTTAGCGCCACACCTTGCGCGCCCAGAATGAGTTCATGTAGGTTCTGGCGGTGCTGCGGATCAACTGCCAGGCCCGAGCAAACGTTCTCGTCCACGAATTGGTCATCGAACACCGCAATATTATCGAGTTGGCGGTTCCATGCGTTGTTCTGAAATATCGCCTGTGGCCCGCCGGCGCAATCGAGCACGACGTGTGGCGGGTGCGCAGCCGCCAGCCTCTTTCTCTCGGCGATTGGGACTGGGTCGCCGCCTGCAAGAGAACGCAATATCGCCGCGAGCGTGGTCTTGCCACGTCCATTCTCGGCATAGACGATGGTGAGCCTCGCCAGAGGAAGGTTGGCCGCACTGCTCACCGAATCGAACTGCCCGATGTTCCTCACAAGTTGTATGCGTTGGATCATGTATCCCCCCGACGGCGCCGATTCGGCCGCCTGGAATTCGGCCCACTGATTGTACAAAAGTGTAGCCGAGGAATTCCACCTATGCAAACACATTCTGAACCGATCTGCGTCGGGCGTGACCGTTCTTCCCGGTAGCGGAGGCCCACCCCGCAAAGTGCGTTCTTTGGGGCGCGAGGCATCCCCCGGCGGTGCCGGGGGCTTTCACTTCATTCAAGCTCTTACGCGGCGGGTGCGGAGACCCGCTGCGCACTGTGTGACCGCTGATCCTGCGGCGGCTCAAATCGCCCCACATCTTGATTTTCCGGCGGCGGCAGATAGACTTGTGGGTTCGCTTGGGGCGGGGCGGAGGCTCTGGCGCGGTGTGCGGCGGTTGTCGGACCCGGCGGGCAGCCACATGGGGCTGCCCC
>PMZT01000056.1 GCA_003170085.1 Planctomycetia bacterium
CGGGCGTGAACTGGATGCGCTTGAACGAGAGCGTGAGCGCCGACGCCAGCGTCCGCACCAGGAGCGTCTTGCCCAGCCCCGGCACGCCCTCGAGGAGAACGTGCCCGCCCGAGAACAGGCCGGCGAGCGCGTGATCGACGCTATCGACGTGGCCCACGATGACCTTGCCGATTTCGTCGCGCAGCCGCGAGAACGTCTGCTGGAACGCGCGGCACTTCGCCTCAACTTCGCGGATTTCCTCTGCCATGGCATACCTTCCTTTCAGAGTTTCCGAAGCCTTACGTCTTATTAGAATCACCCTTGCCCATATCTCTTCTGGCCCGCCGCCTGGCCTCGCGAAGCCGGTCGAGATGGCTTCCGGCCGCAGGCGGCGCGGGTTTTTGTTCAGGCGCGGACGCCGGCACGGGAGGCGGTGGCGCGGCTGCCGCCTCGCCTTCGATCTCCGGCATCGGCGGCGACGCACCCTCGGGCGCCTCAAACCGCTCGGCCGCGTAATACACAGCCGGGGGCGGCTGTGCCACATTCGGGGGCGGCTGTGCCACATTGCTTGGGTCGGGAGGCCGGCCAGCCAGTTGCTCGCGCACCTTCTGCGTCCGGGTGCGCAGGCGATCCACGGCCACTGCCTTCTGGGCCGCACGGGCCGGCAGAAAGGACCGGAGCCACCCTGCCGCGCGGCCCGCCGCGGCGGGCACATCGATCGCCAGGCGCCGCACGGCCACGTCGAGGAGGAACAGTACCAGCCACAAGAGGATGAGCGGCTTCGTCAACGGCTGCGCGGATTCCGGCAACACAAGCCCCGCGCGGTCGAAAAGGTCAACCTTCGCCGGGTCGGGCGGCAGCACGCGGCCGCCGGTCTCGCGCGCGATCTCTTCCAGCAGCGGCGCGTTGTCCGACAGGTCGCGGAACTCCGGCGCGTACGGCACAGTCACCACGCTCTGCACCATATTCGACGCCTGTGGCCCAGCCGCCCCCGGCTGGGCATGCTCTGGGTTCACAGCCGAGGGCGGCTGTGCCACATCGGCGGGCGTCTTCCCCGCCGCCCCGCGCTGATACTTGAGGTTGACCAGGTAACTGCCCGACCGCCCGGCCGTGAACCTGGCGCGGTACTGGCCCGGCCCCACCTGCGTCAGGGCGAGGTCGGTCGCGACCATGTCTGGCCCGATCGCGCGGCCGGCGAGGCTCGAGAACTGCACGAAGTTCCCGTCCTTGTCCATCCCCTCGACGGTCAGCGTAACCTGGCGCCCCTGGACGTCGGCAAAGACAACGCACTCGGGCGGATGCCGGCTGCGGGCCGTCCACCGCACCGTCTGCTCCCAGAAACGGTTGAAGCCGCCCCAGCTCAGCCAACCCGGCGCCCAGCGGGAATCGGCCGACGTCGTCACCGCCGCGCATCGCCCCACGCCCACCTGCCACGCCGCCAGAATCGGGTCCTCCTCGGGCCCCACCATCAGAAGCTCCGACGCCCCGCCCCGCGGCCCCGTCAGCACGTAGCCGTTCAGGGGGGGCATCGAGGGAAGGCCGCGCAGGATCTCGCTCTGCGGTCCGATGACGCGCGGCGTGAAGGCCACCTCGTTGATCAGCGCCCGGCGCACCGTCTGGGCTTCCTTGATGAATATCTGCGGCAGCAGGTTCGCGTCGGTCACGTGATAGAAACGGCCGCCCGTGGCCTGGGCGATCCGCGTCAGGCTGGTCACCTCCATGTTCGTATGCGGATACACCGCCACGCCGGAGACCGTGATGCCCGCCTCCTTGAACTGTTGCAGCAGCGCGGCGCTCGGCGGCTGCGGGTCGCCGTCGCTGATGATGATGACGTGCTTCTGGGCGGCGTCGCACTTGACGAGGGCGTTGTAGGCCTCCTGCATCGGCGGCCCGAAGTCCGGCAAGTCGCCCATCTGCATCAGGTTGATGGCCGAGTGAATGGCCTGCTTGTCGCCGACCGGCCCGAGCGGGAAGTCCCAGTACTTCGTGCTCTCGCTCCAGCCGTAGCTGATGACGCCCGCCAGGTCCTGGCGGCTGAGGGTGCCGACGGCCGACTTGGCGACGACCTTGCCCCAGTAATTCCCCTGCGTGATCTCGCAGGCGTGCATGACGAGGACGAGGGCCCCCTTCGGCATGACCTTCTTCTGCGGCGGGTCCAGGTCGACCGGCAGGATGTCGGCGACGGGCGACCCGATCCACCCGCCCGCGCCGAACGACTGGTCGCCGCCCGACATGATGAGGCCGCCGCCCAGCTCCTTCACGTAGTGGACCATGAGGTCCTGCTGCGCGAGGGAAAAGCTCGCGTTGGGCACGTTCGCCAGGACCACCGCGTCGACGTCCAGGAGGTCCGCGAGGCGCTGCGGGAATTCCGACGCCGTCATCGGCCGGGCGTCGATCCCCGACGCCTTCAGGGCCGCCGCCACGGGCGGGCCCGACTTGCCGTCCTCGTCGACCACCAGCACGTGGCCCGGCCCTTCGACATAGGTAATGCTCGACGCCTTGTTGTTCTGGAGCAGCGTGTCCTGGCTCGGATCGTCCGGCACGAACTGGGCCTCGAACTCGTGGAGGCCTTGCGTGCCGACGGGCAGGGAGACGGTCTTCACGTTCGTGCCCGGATTCAGGATGACCTGGGCCGCCAGGGCGCCCCCCTCCGGGCCGAGGGCCACGGGCTTGCCGTTGAGCGAGAGGTAGAGCTTCCCTCGCGCGCGGCCCGTCGACTGGAGGACGAAGCGGACGGAGATGGTCTGGCCGCTGCGGGCGGTGGTCGGCGTCACAAGGTGGCGGAAGACCACCTCCTGCGGATAGTCGTACTTCATCGGCAGGACGTCGATCGGGATGTGGTTGGCGGCGGCGATGCGCGCGGCCTCCAGGACGTCGCCGGAGTTCTCGTTGCCGTCGCTCACGAGGAGGATTCGCGTGGCCGTCTCGGCCGGCGCGATGGCCATGCCGAGCTGGACGCCGTCCGCCAGGTCGGTCTCTTCCCCGGACAGGTTCATGACGCGATCGTGGACCTTGTCGTCCGTGCCGGCCAGCTTCTCGATGATGGCCGCCTCGGCCGTGTCGATGACCGCCAGGCGGTCGTCCTTGGGCCTGCGGGCGAGGGCCTGCCTCAACCACGCGAGGCCCTGCTCCTGGAGCTTGACGGGGATGGACTGGCTGCGGTCGAGGACGGCGATGAGCGTGACCTGCTCGTGCCGCCGGGCAAGTTCCGGCCCCGCCAGGAGGGCCACGAGGAGCAGCGTGACGAGGCACCGGAGGCCCATCGCCAGGACCCGCCGGACCGGCCCGAGCGACGCCAGGTTCCGCCAGGAGAACCAGACGAGGAGCGGCACGAGGACCGCCGCCGCGAGCCACGCCGGCTGAGCGAAGCGGAATGTATAGGTCGCCAGCACCGCGCGTCACCACCGTCCTGTCCAGAGCATGGGACCGTCGGGCCTTTGGGCCCCTTCAGGGACCATTGCCCGCCAAAGGCGGGTATAGACCGGGGCTTTTAGCCCCGGTTCGTGCGCCGGCGCGCCCCGCCCTCTTCATTCTTCCACCGCGTATCAGCCCGCTTCAGCGGGCTTCCCAGTCGCCTGCGATCTCGCGCAGGAAGCCCGCTCAAGTGGGCTCAGAAACAAGGCAAACGTCGTGGATTCGCCGCCCTCCCGTAACCGGGGCTAGAAGCCCCGGTCTAAACGCCGCTTCGCGGCGCAAAGCCCGCTGAAGCGGGCTCAAGGTACTTGCCGCGTGCAGAAAGTCGATCTTGACTCTCCGCCCGAATTGCCGATAATATACTAGTCGCGCGAGTCGTACATGTCGCACGAGTCGACGGAGTGCCAAGCCATGACCACGCTCAAAGCATCCGATACCCGGATTCCGCCGGACACGTTCAGCCGCGTCGCCTACCAGCGCGAGCGCGTGCGCATCAGCCGGCGGGGCGGAAAGCCCGTCTTCCTGGTGAGCGAAGAGGACCTGGCGCTTCTCGAAAGCCTCGAAGACCGATATTGGGCGGAGGAAGGGAAGAGGGCCCTCGAGGAATTCGAGCGATCCGGCAGGAAGGCCGTCCCCTGGGAGAAGATCAAGGAAAGGCTGGGGCTCTGATCGATGCGATATCGCCTGGCCTTTACCCCTCGGGCCGAGAAGGAGTTCGAAGGCCTGCCCGCCCATGTCCGCAAGCGGGTCGCACGCTGGCTGGATCTGTTGGTGGATGACCCGCGCCGAGAGGGCACCAAGAAGCTGGAAGGCCAAGGTGAGCTGCGCCGCGTCCATGCCAGCAAGGATTACGTGATTGTCTATGCCGTCCTCGGCACTGAGCTTCTGGTGCTCATCGTCCGTGTGGGGCACCGGAGAGAAGTCTATCGCGGCCTGTGATACTGGCTCACAGATTGAAGGCCGGCGAATAAGTCTTGAACCCCGCCCCTCCTCGGGCTAAAAAGGCTCCGGAAATACGCGATGCACGTGGGCTCACGTGCGGCCCGGAGACCCGACATGACCGACGTAGTGCGAGAGACCTCGTTGCCGAACCTGCCCGTGCGGCGCGGCAAGGTCCGCGACGTCTACGACCTCGGCGA
>PMZT01000126.1 GCA_003170085.1 Planctomycetia bacterium
AGACTGAAACAACGACAGGGCGGCCACATGGGGCCGCCCCTACGAAAGGAACCACCTGCCAGAATTCGCGGTCACACCCATTTCGCGTCAAAAGATTCGTTGCGTTTTTCCGAGGGTGAGCGTATAAAAAGGTGCAGGCACCTCTCTATGCACTTGGCCAGGCGCTGAGGAGAATCAGCCATGAAACGAGCGTCCGTATTGCTGGCGATTGCACTGTCGCTGGCGGTGGCGATGACGGTCCAGTCGGCGACGAAGCCGACCGGCATGATCCACGTTCCCGCCGGCATGGTCCTTGAACTCAAGGTCAATGGCAAGGCCGCACCGCTTCCGAGCGACAAGGACGTCCCGATCAACCCCGGCACGTATGAGCCGGCGTCGCTTACGTGCGGCGCCGCGGCGCCCGGGGCGCGGGGCAGGACGGAACTCTGGACCATCAAGTGCGTCGGCGGCACGGCCGGCTGGGGTAAACTCAAGGAGATTACGGTCCAGGACGGCGCCACGACCCCCATCGTCGCCGGTCCGCCCTTCACCCTGAAGACCCTCGTTGGCAAGGCCGAGAACGGGTCGAAGGGCAAGACCATTCCGTTTACCCTTCGTATCTATGGCAAGGCCGGGGAATTGTACGATCTGAACTCGCTCAGGAAAGGGCAGTCGGTCCCGCCTGAGTTGGCCCTCCAGGTTGTGGACGAGAAGGGCAATGTGCTGGCAACCGGCACACTGCCCTTTGGCTGACCTCTCTCGTGCCGGTACTCGTGGCGAGTACCAGAAGGTTTCGACGGGAAGTGGCAGGTGAAGTGGCAGCCGACCATCGGGCCGTTCCCCGTAACGCAAGACGACACGTGGAACCCGATGCAGTAGCCGTCCGGATGGCGATTTTCGGCGGGAGAGGCAGCAACGCCTCTCCTGCCTTTTTTATGCCTACGCATTGGACCTCGGAAGCGGAACTCATGGCTTGCAGCGGACGAACCTTGTGATAGACTGTTGCCAGGCGGTCGTTTGCCGCCTCGTCTTCTTGATGCACGAAAACCGGTCCTGCCAAGGAGGATGCCAAGATGAAATCGTTTGAGTCGCCCCTGGGATGTGCGTGCTGTGGACTCAATCGGCGGCAGTTCATGAAGGCCGGCGGCGCCGTGTGCGCCGGCGCCCTGGGGGCGCTGGCGGTGCCGGGCCTCCTTCGCGCGGAAGAGGGCGGCGGCAAGGTGAGGATCCGCATCGTCTATGCGCTCCACGCGCCGCAGCAGCCGGGGCCGGACTGGCCGAACAAGGGGTTCGACTTCGTTCCCGTCATGGACCGGGTCAACGGCGAGTTGGCGAAGCGTTGCCCGGGCTTCGAGTTCGTGACCTCGATGGCCAAGGGGCCGGAGGAGGCCAAGAAGATCCTCGATGACGACGCCTCGGCCGCCATCGACGGCTACCTCATCTACCAGATGAACTGCTGGAACCGCGTGGTGCAGACGTTCGCCGCGTCGGGCAAGCCCGTGCTCTACGCCGACTTCCAGTTCGCCGGCAGCGGCGGGTTCCTCGTGTACACGGCGTCCTTCCTTCGCGCCAAGGCGCCCAACGTGGGTTTCGTGGCGTCGTCGAATATCGAGGACCTGGCGGAGGCGGTCAAGGCGTTCGCGCCGGTGAAGAAAGGCGGCTCGATAGCCGATTTCGTGGCGGCCACCGCCCGCATCCGCACCGAGCGGACGCCCAAGGCCGGCGACCTCGCCTGCAAGGCCGACGTGCTGAAGACGCTCTCGGCCGAGGAGTGCCTCAAGCGGATGAAGGAGTCGAGGATCCTTGCCGTCCGCGACCCGAAGTCCGGGCCGGCGGCGCCGATCATGGAAATCCCCATGGAGTACGTGTCGTTTGACGAGGTGAACGAGGCGTGGAAGGCCGCCGACAAGGACCAGACCCGCGAGGTGGCCGACCGCTGGCAGAAGGACGCCGCGTCGATCGAGGGCGTCTCGCGCGAGACGCTCGAGACCTCGGCCGCCATGTACCTGGGCATGAAGGCCACCCTTAAGAAGCACGGGGCCAACGCCATTACGATCAACTGCCTTGGCGGATTCTATGGTGGACACATCCACGCCTATCCATGCCTTGGCTTCCATGAACTGAACAGCGAGGGCCTGGTCGGGGGGTGCGAGTGCGACGTCCGCTCGACCGCCACCATGGTGGCGATCACGTCGCTCACGCAGGGCCGGTCGGGCTACATCTCCGACCCGGTGATCGATACCGCCAAGCGCCAGATCATCTACGCCCACTGCGTGGCGCCGAAGAAAATGTTCGGGCCGCGGGGCGAGACGAACCCGTTCCATATCCTCACGCACTCCGAGGACCGGCAGGGGGCGTCGGTCCGGGGGATCCTTCCGACGGGCTACCTCACGACGAGCCTCCAGATCCGGCCCGACAAGAAGGAAATCCTCATGCACCAGGGCAAGGCCGTGGCGAACGACCCGGATGACCGGGCGTGCCGCACCAAGCTCTGCGCCGAGCCGCTGGGCGACATCGAGAAACTTTTTGCCCAGTGGGACCAGTGGGGCTGGCACCGCGTGACGGCCTACGGCGACCTGAAAGAGCCTGTCCAGGCCCTGGCCGCCGCGCTGGGCTGGACCGTTGTGCCGGAGGCATAAGCCGCGTCAACAATGTTCTTGTGGGTGCCATGCTTTCGCGCTGTTGCGAAAGCATGGTCGTTCTTAGCAGCAGGTAGCAGGTAGGGTGGTCGCCGCGGCGACCACGCGAGAAAGGTCACAGGCTGTGACCGCGTGGCTCCAGAGGATCCACCCCGCGCCATTGCCATTTCCCCCTTGTCGGTCCCCGATGCCATAGCCCTCTCGGCGGCAACCGCTATAATGTAATGGACTTTATTCCCGGTCCGCGGAATGCCGAAAAAGGTGAGGGATGCGCTTGGCCCGTCGAGCCCGGTCAACCGCCGGGGGCGCCCGGCGTGTGCGCGTGGAGGAAGACCAGTCCGATGAACACCTACTTCATCAATCCGACGCTCCAGGGGCGCGAGAAGTTCATTCGCGAGGGCCGGTGCATGCAAAAGGCCTCCTCGTGGGCCACCGTCTGGCCGCCGCTGACGCTGGGGGTCCTTGCGGGCATCGCGAAAAAGTACGGCGACGCACGCGTGGTCGATGGCAACGTCGAGACGCTGACGCTCGAGGACGTCGTGGCCGACATCCGCTCGTTCAAGGCCGACGTCATCGTCGTCAACACGGGGTTCCCGTCGATCGACGACGACATGGCGGTGGCCAAGGCCCTGAAGGCGGCGGTGCCGGGGGCCAAGGTGCTGGGCTTCGGCGTCTACTTCACGATGCTGCACCGCGAGGCGATGGAGAACCACCCGTTCCTGGACTTCGGCATCGTCGGCGAGCCGGAAGAGGGTTTCGACGAACTCCTCGCGGCCCTCGTCGCCGGGAAGACCGGCTTCGCGGAGATCCGCGGCCTTCTGTTCCACGGGGCCGACGGGACGATCGTCGAGACCGAGCGGCGCCCGCTGTTCGAGAACCTCGACGTGTTGCCGCACCCCGACCGCGGCCTCCTCAAGAACGACCGCTACCGCCTGCCGCACAACAACCGCCCGTTCACGCTCGTGCAGACGGGCCGCGGCTGCCCGTTCCAGTGCACGTATTGCATTGTCGATGTGTACTATGGCCGCAAGGTGCGCAAGCACAGCGTCGAGTACATCCTGAACGAGGTGCGCGAGTGCGTTGAGAAGTACGGGATCGACGAGATCCTGTTCTGGGAAGAGTGTTTTACGCTCGACCACAAGTTCGTGCTGGCCGTGTGCGACGCGATCATGAAGAGCGGGCTGAAGTTCCACTGGGCGGCCACGACGCGCGTGACGAGCGTCGATCCCGAGGTTCTGGCGGTCATGAAAAAGGCCGGCTGCTACTTGCTGGGGCTGGGTATCGAGAGTTCGAGCCAGACGATCCTCGACCTGGCGCATAAGAAGCAGAAGCCCGAGGACGCCCGCCGCGCGGTCCGGCTGTGCAAGGAGGCCGGCATCCTGACGATGGGCCACTTCATCTTCGGCCTGCCGGGCGAAAGCCTGGAGACGGCCGAGGAAACGATTCGGTTCATGCTCTCGCTGGGCCTCGATTTCATGCAATGCTACTGCGCGGTGCCGTACCCGGGCACGGAGCTGGGGCGTATGGCGGTGGAGAAGGGCTGGGTCAAGCCGGCGAAGTGGTCGCAGTACGACTTCGGCGGCGATTCGATCATGCACACCGACGCGCTGACATGCGAACAGGTGACGGCCCTCCGGACGCGGGCGTTCAAGCGGTTCTACTACCGGCCGTTCTACCTGCTGAAGCAACTGTTCGGCCGCGTGTCGATCCGGCAATGGCTCCGCGTGTCGACGTTCCGCGACTGGATGAAGACGATGCACTCGAAGCCGGAGGACCGGAAATGAGCGAGGGCGTAACGCTGAGCGTCGTGATGCCCTGCCTGAACGAGGAGGCCAACGTGGCCACCTGCGTGAAGAAGGCGCTGGCGGCGTTCGCGCAGGCGGGCATTGCCGGCGAAGTCGTGGTGGTCGATAACGGCTCGAAAGACCGCTCGGCCGAACTTGCGGCGGCCGCCGGCGCCCGCGTGGTCCGGCACGACGTGAAGGGCTATGGGGCGGCCCTGAGGCGGGGCTTCGCCGAGGCGCGCGGCGAGTTCATCCTCATGGGCGATGCCGACAACACTTATGATTATACCGAGATACCGCTGTTCATGGCGGGCCTGCGGGCCGGCGACGACCTCGTCATGGGCACCCGCCTGGGCGGCACGATCCATCCCGGCGCGATGCCGTGGCTTCACCGCTACGTGGGCACGCCTGTCCTGACGACCGTGCTGAACCTCTTCTTTCGCGCCCGTATCACCGACACGAACTGCGGCATGCGCGGGTTCCGCAAGGCCGCGATCGACGGCCTGGGCCTGAAGTGCAACGGCATGGAGTTCGCCTCGGAGATGGTCGTCAAGGCGGCCCGCGCGCGCCTCAAGATCGGCGAGGTGCCGATCAACTACTACGCCTCCACCGCAGGGCGCGTCGTGCACCTCCGAAGTTTCCACGACGGCTGGCGGCACCTCAGGTTCATGCTCGTGCTGGCCCCGAAATGGCTGTTCCTGTACCCGGGCACGCTGCTGTTCCTGGCGGGCCTGCTGCTGACGGCGCTCCTCCAGTTCAAGGAGGCGCACATCTTCGGCGTGCCGCTGGGCCTGTCGACGGCGGTGTTCGCCGGGGCGATGCTGATCCTGGGGATGCAGATCGCCCAGTTCGGCATCTACGCGATGATCCTCGACTCCACGCGCGGCATCGTGCCCGACGACCGGGTGACGCGCCTCGTGATGCGGCACTTCACGCTCGAGAAAGGGCTCATCACGGCCACGCTCATCCTCCTGGCGGGCCTCGTCCTGGGCGGCGTGACGGCGGTGCTCCTGTGGCAGGTCGCGGCCGCGGGCGGCGGCATCAGCGTGACCGCCACGAAGCTGGCAACGCTCTCGATCTCGATCGTCATCCTGGGCATCCAGATCATGTTCGCGTCGTTCTACGTGAGCCTGCTGGAACTCGAGAAGACCCTGGGCTGAGGCCGGCCGGCGCGGCGGGTACGGAGACCCGCCGCGCAAAGTAGCGTTGTAGTAGTAGGCATACGCGTTCAGTGCGGCCGGCCCATCCGGCCGTGCCCCACGCAAGAATCTGCCCTCATGCTAACGACCGATTTGCCATTCTGACAATATGTGCTATACTGCTGTAAGTTAGGGACGTGCATTGCGAATGCACCCGGGGACTGTGTTCCGACACGCGGCTTATAGCGTGGCGGGGCGCGGTCCCCGGTTTTTTTGCGCGAGGAGACTGCATGAAACGTGTTTGGGGTCTGCTTTTTGTCTCGGTGCTGGCCCTCGCGGCCATGCTTGCGACGGTCGGCCCCGCATGGGCAGACAATAAGCCCAAGGACATCGACCCCAACAGCCTGATCGAAGGCCCGGCGGGCATCGGCCTGGAGACCGCCACCTCGCACGGGCCGCAGACCGGGTCGGTCCTGATTTCCGGGACGCCGGCCGATTACGACTGGTGGAACGGCTGCTCGCCGACCGCCGCCGGCATGTTGTTCGGCTGGTGGGAGGAGCATGGTCACGACGCGTTTCCCGGGAACCACCGGAACCTGCCCGCGACGTACCCCGGCACCTCGACGACCCAGAGCGACTACAACGACGCCCGCGGCGTCATCGCCAGTTGGGCCGACAAGCAGTCGGGAGTGAGCCAGGGCCTGACGTATGGGAGCTACAAGGGCCACGCGCCCAACTGCATCGCCGACTTCCTTCGTACGAGCGATGGCAGCACGGCCCGGGCCGACATGGCCCACGGTCTTGAAACGTTCGCTGCCTGGGATGACCGGCGGACGCCGGTGAACGAGTCGCGCCGGTTCACGGCCACCACGTCCTATGTCTCCAGCGGGTGGAACTTCGCCGACTACTGCGCCGAGATCGACGCCGGCCGCCCGGTCCACCTGGGCCTGAGCGGTACGGACAGCAAAGGCAATTACGTCGGCCACAGCGTCCTGGGTGTCGGGTACAACAACACCGGCGGCAAGCAGGACGTAATCCTCCTGACGACGTGGCACTGGGGATTGCAGGAATGGCAATGGTCGAATGAGCCCTACTCGGGCTATGATTTCAGCGTCTACGCCGGCACGATGCTCCAGCCGTCGGCCACGCCGACGCCGCACCTTTCGGCCTACTTCTCCATCGCCCACACGTACATCGGCGACCTGACCGTGACCCTGGGCACGGGCGACCCGGCCCACCCGGACTGGAGCACGGTGGCCTGGAACCGCGGCGGCACGAGCGCCGACAACCTGGTGCTCACCGACATCGATTGCTCGGGCGTCGAGTCGCAGTTCACCAGCCACGACCTGACCTGGTTCCTCAAGGTGACGGATTCCAAGACCGGCGACACGGGCACGATCGAGGACTTCCAGATCCGCTGGGGCCCCGGCGACAGCGTTTTCGATTACAACGGTCCCCCGATTGCCATCCTCGACAACCAGACTGAGTATGTCTACCTTGCGACACCTGAACCCGGCACCCTGACGCTGCTGGCCCTCGGCTGCGCCGCGTGGCTGCTGCGCCGCCGCGCGCGGCACTGAGCCCCCCCCCAGTTCCGGCAATGCAGCTTTCCAGGTTTTGCACGGCGTGGGCATGCCACCCGATTCCCGCTGGGCTGCCGGAAACCGCCGGCACACCCGCGCACCGCCGCCTCACGGAATTCATCTTGTATGCCGCCGCGGTTCGCATAAGATACGGTCACTTTGAAGCGCGACTCTCGAAATCGATGACATGAACCAGCCTGACCTCATACCTGACCTTCATACCGTTGCCAATGGCGACGCCGTCAAGGCCCATGAACCTCTCATTCTGCCCGAATTTCTCCGGCTTGCCGCCACTCAGCACTTTCTGCCGGAGGCCGAGGAAGCCAAGGCCCACGCCATCATCAAGAAATGGGCCGATCTGGAAAGCAGCCACAAACTCCAGGGCATGACCGAGACCCAACTGGAGGGCGGGTTCTGCACCGAAATCTTCGGCCAGGTGCTGGGCTACACCCTCTTTTCGGAAAACGCGGAAAACGCCGACCACTGGGAATTCCAACCCAAGTATCCGGTCAATGGCGGAACGGCCGACGCCGCCATCGGCCTTTTCCGCCCCGGAGGCCACGAGCCACCCCGCGCCCTGATAGAACTTAAGGGCCCCCTGGTCAACGTGGACCGCCACCGCGCCAGTGGCCGCACGGCCGTCCAGCAATGTTGGGACTACCTGAACGCCGTGCCCGATTGCCCTTGGGGGATCGTCTGCAACTACGTCAGTTTCCGGCTCTACCATCGCAATAAGACGCCGCGCGCCTACGAGCACTTCACGCTCCAAGATCTGCGCCGCTTGGACATTTTCCGGCAGTTCTATGCGATCTTCGGCCGAGACGGCCTCTTGCCCATCAGCCGCGCCCAGCGGCCTCTGGCCGACCGATTGCTGGACGACACCGGCGCCAAGCAGCGCGAGGTCGGCGAAACGCTCTATAAGTACTACTCCGATCAGCGCGACGAACTGATTCAACATCTTCGGCAGCCGCCGCGCAACAAGTCTCTGGACGCGGCCATCCGCATCGCTCAGAAACTCATTGACCGCATCATCTTCGTGGCCTTCTGCGAGGACCGCGGCCTGTTGCCGGAAAAGTGCATCGAAAGAACCTGGGCCGCGATCCCGCCCATCACCAAGGTCACGAATCCGCGATGGCGGAATTTCGTCGGATTCTTCCAAGCCCTCAATGAGGGAAAACCGGAAGACGGCATTACTCCCTTCAACGGCGGCCTGTTCGACCCTGACAAGGACCGCGAGATTGACGAACTTGATCTGGACGACCGATGGACCAACGTCTTCAAGAACATCGGAGACTATGACTTTCACGGTGCCGTCAACGTGGACGTGCTCGGTCACCTGTTCGAGCGATCCATCAACGATCTCCAGCGTCTGCACAAGGGCGGCCTGTTCGGCGAACGCCGGCCCCCCGTAGCCAGGATGGAAAAATCGGCCGAGCGCAAGCGCGGCGGCATCTATTACACCCCGCCGGAGTTCACCGACTTCATCGTCCGCCATACCATCGGCGAGATCATCCGCCAGCGCCTTGCCGCCGTGGACCGCCGTCATAAGATCAACCGCGGCCAGGCCGAGCGAGCCCCCGAAGCCGATGCCAAACTGGCCGCCTATTGGAAAGACTCGTTCGAGGCCCTTCGCCAGATCAAGGTCTGCGATCCGGCCTGCGGCAGCGGGGCGTTTCTTATCCGGGCCTACGAGGAGTTCGAGCGCCAGTACCAGGCCATCCTCGGCTTCTGGATGTTTCACGACGCCAAGGCCGCCGAGCGTCTCGAGGAAGAGGTTCCCGACTTCATCCTCAAGGAGAACCTCTACGGCGTGGACCTTTCGCGCGAAGCCGTCGAGATCACGCAACTGGCCCTCTGGCTGCGTTCGGCCCGACCGCGCAAGAGCCTGGCCGACATTTCAGAAAACATCGTTTGGGGCAACAGCCTTGTCGCCGACGCGGCCGTGGACCCGCGGGCGCTCGACTGGCGCGTGCGGTTCGCCGACGTGTTCTCGCGCGCCGAAGGCGGCTTCGATTGCGTCATCGGCAACCCGCCCTGGGAACGCATGAAGTTGCAGGAGCGGGAGTTCTTTGACGGGGTGGCGCCCGAGATCGCCTCGGCCGTGAGCGCCGCCTCGCGGCGCCAACTCATCGAGCAACTCGAAAAGGCCAATCCCGAACTCTATGCCCGGTATGTCGAGGCCAAGGCCGTGGCCGACCGCGCCCTGGCGCACGTGCGCGCCTGCAAGCACTTCCCCCTGACCGCCCAGGGCGATATCAACACCTATGCGGTCTTCTCGGAGTTGGCGCGGCAGATCGTGGCGCCGGCGGGCCGCGTCGGGCTACTGGTGCCCTCCGGCATTGCCACGGACCACACGACCAAGGAGTTCTTCGGAGACCTCGTGAGCGCTAACGCCCTGGTGGCGCTCTATGATTTCGAGAACAAGGCGCCGGTATTCCCGGATGTGCATCGCTCCTTCAAGTTCTGTATTTTGCTCCTGGGGGGTGGCAAGACCAAGGCCAAGGCGGCCGACTTCGTCTTCTTCGCCCACCGTATCGAAGACCTCGATGACAAGGACCGCCATATTGTCCTTACGCCCGACGACCTGAAGTGCCTGAACCCGAACACGCTCACGTGCCCCATCTTCCGCACCCGCCGCGATGCGGAACTCACCCGGGCCATCTACCGCCGTGTGCCGGTCCTGGTAAACGAGGGCCGCAAGACCGGCGGCAACCCGTGGGGCGTCCGGTTCTTCACGATGTTTCATCAGACCAACGACGCCGAGTTGTTCCATACGGCCCCGGACCTGGTCGCCAAGGGATTCACACGCGACGGGGCCTGCTGGAAGAAGGGCAAACAACGGTTCCTGCCGCTGTACGAGGCCAAGATGGTCCAGGCCTACGACCCCCGGGCGGCCGGCGTGGTGGTGGATGAAAACAACTGGATGCGCCAGGGCCAGACGGAACCGACCTCGTCGGTCCAGTATCAGGACCCGCAGTTTTCGGCATTTCCGCGTTTTTGGGTTGCCCAAGAAAGCGTGACGGCGCTCCTTGAAGGTGAGGAATGGCCCGCGTTCATTTGCTACAAGGATGTGACCAGTTCCACCAATCAGCGAACGATGATTGCCACGTTTATTCCACTCTCTGGGGTGATGAACTCTGCCCCGCTGGTCTTGCTGGACAAGTCCATTTCCGTTCGCAGCGCTTGTTGTCTCCTCGCCAACCTGAACAGTCACGCCTACGACTATGTGGCAAGACAAAAGGTGGGAGGCCTGCACCTGAACTTCTTCATCGTGGAACAACTGCCCACCTTGCCGCCGGACGCCTATGCGGCGCGGTGTCCGTGGGACAAGCGGCAGTCGCTGGAGAAATGGGTTTCGGAGCGCGTCCTGAAACTCACCTGCACGGCCAACGATATGATTCCCCTGGCCAAGGCCGCCGGGTTCGATCCGCCCGTCCACAAGTGGCGGGAAGAGGAGCGGGCCGACCTTGTGGCCGAACTCGACGCCGCCTACTTCCTCCTTTACGCCCTCGAACGCGACGACGTGGAGTACATCCTTTCAACCTTCCAGGGGGCCGGCCGCTCCGAGGCGGGCCTCATTGACGGCTTGTCGCCTGCCCAGCGGACATTAGGCGCCTACGACCGCCTGCGCGAACTTGCGCGAGGGGCAAAGAGCTAATACCGCAGTTACATAGGCTGGGTGGCACGGCTTCCCGATGTTGGGTGGCCGTGCTTGTTTCGAGGGGTGCCATGCTTTCGCAGGCCAAAGTATGTGTTCAGCGTTGCTGCCTGTAGCAGCGTTTTCGACCGCGCCAGGGCACCCACGTGGGGGTGCCCCTACGATTCGCGCTGCGTAGCGCCAGGGCACCCACGTGGGGGTGCCCCTACGATTCGCGCTGCGTAGGGGCGGCCCCATGTGGCCGCCCGTCGTGTCCGGCCATAACGCTAAACACGCACAAGCGAAAGCATGGCACCCCGTTGCGGAGATTCAGCATCGGCAACTGCGCGGTTACCCGGTCAAACGCACTGGCGTGGGGAATCACGGGCCGGCCGGCGGCTCTTTGTCCTGCGGGGCGTCGGAAGGGGCGTCGGAAGGAGCATCGGAAGGAGAATCGGAGGGGGCGTCGGGCGTGGCATCGTCGGCGGTGGCGATGCGGTTGCGGCCGCCGTGCTTGGCGGCGTACATCGCGCGGTCCACGCGCTGGAGGAGCGATTCCACCGACTCGTCGCGCTGGTACTCGGCGACGCCCACCGAGAGGCTCGCCACGATCGCCTCGCCGGCGACAGTGACCGGCCGGTTACGGGCGGCCTCGAGGAGCCGCTCGGCCAGGCGCCGGGCCTGCGGGGCCGTCGTGTCGGGCAGGACCATGAGGAACTCGTCGCCGCCGGTCCAGCGGCCGGGCGCATCGACGCTGCGGACGGCCTCGCTGAGGATGATGGCCAGGTTCCTGAGGACGGCGTCGCCGGCCTCGTGGCCATACCGATCGTTGATCGCCTTGAGGTGGTCGACGTCGATCATCATCGCCGTCATGGGGGTGCCATAGCGGCGGCTGCGGTCGGTCTCGCGCAGGAGCGCCTCCTCGAGCGCGCGGCGGTTGGCGAGGTCGGTCAGCGGATCGGTCTTCGCCCGCCACTCCATTTCCTGGTAAAGCTCGACGTTGTAGAGGCCGGCGCCGATGAGCTCGGCGATCTGCTCGATCACCGGCAGGTCGACATTCTCGTCGAAGGACCCGCTGCGCTTGTCGGCCAGGTTCAGGACGCCGCGCACGCGCCCGCCGCCCATGAGGGGCACGATGATGCACGAGCGTGTGGCGTACTGCTGCTGGAACTCGCGCTCGAGGACGAGGTCGGCGTTTTCCTCGAACTCGGAGAAGTCGCCGATCACCAGGAGCTTGCCCTGCCGCACGGCCACGGCCATCGGGCTGCGCGGGTTGTCGCGCAGGTCCACGCGGGGGGCCACCGGGTGACCGCCGGAGTCGGCCTGAAGGGTCAGCCGCTCGCCGGCCGCATCGTAAAGGTACAGGCTTGCCCGTTCGGCCGCGACGAGGGCGGGAAGCTCGCCGACGCAGACCCGCACGATTTGGTCGAGGTTGAGCGAGTTGATCTCGCGCGAGAGCTGGGCCACGGCGCGGACCCGTTGAAGGACCTGCTCGATCTCGTCGCGCTGCTTGGCGAAGGAGAGGGCGCGGGCCTCCGCCTCGGCCATGTGCGCCGCCAGGGTCTCGTTCTGAGCGGCCAGCGTTTCGGCCCGCCGGCCCACCTCTTCGAGGGCGGCCGTGCGCCGGATGTTACGGGCCCACGTGGCGATCCGCTGTTCCAGGAGCAGCGGCGACGTCGGCGTCACGAGGAAGTCATAAGCGGCGGCGAGACGGTTGCGGCCGAGCCGATCGAGCGCGGCGGCGCTGCCCGTCCAGACGCACCGGTCGGCCACCAGCTCGAGGGCGGCGGCCAGCGGACCCTCGGCCTGCGCTACGGCCGTGGCGTCGACCAGCACGAGGTGCACATTGCCGCCGGCCAGGTACTCCGGGCGAAGGTCCGGCGCGGTCGTCAGGCGGAACCCCGGCACCGCCGCCGTTTGCGACCACGCGCGGCTGAGACCGGGGTCGGCCGTGCAAAGGAGGAGGGTGACCTCTCTCGGCGGCGCATCGGCCCCGGAATCGGGCTGCGCCCTGGCCGATTTGTCGCGTTTCTTCATGGCGGCGAGAGTCTAACCCGCCCGCGCGGCGGAGTCCACCGAAAACGCAAGCGGCGTGTGGGGCGCGCCAATAACTTCAGCAATAAGCCCCTGGCACCGCCGGGGGAGGCCTCAGCCTTACCGGCCACTCCACCGGTTGGCGACATTCTTGCCGGTCGTCTTGCCGGTCGTCTGGTACCACGGGCTGCCGCGTAAGGCGTCCGTTGTCTCGGTCTTGAAGTTGGTCGGCCCGTCGATGTCGTTGGGGCCGTTGCCCTGCAACATCCAATCCACGTGCCCGTCCATGCACGCAACGTAACCGCCGCTCCGGTGGCGGGCGGTGAGCCGGTACTGGTAGCTCGAGTCGGGTACCATGAACGGCCTGTTGAACGGGCTGGTCTCATCTTCCTCGATGAGCATAAACGTTTGCGGCGAGAACTCCTGGAGCCGGCGCACATGAATCTCGGTGTAGATGCCATTATGGATCAGGAGGTCGCCATACGTGATCGCACCGTTCATGACGTAACTGGTGACGGCCGCGGCCGGACTCCCCATAACCATGGCCCCGTCCGGGCGTGGCAGCCCCAAACTCTGATCCAACGGGCAGAAGAAGATGTCGGTATTGCCGAGTGACTTGCTCTGATTCAGGACGCCGCGCTTGAACCAGTCCTGCTTATAAGCCTCGGATTGACCGGCCCAGTCGGTCGCCCCAGCCAGGCCCTGGTTGTTGCCGCCCAGCAGCAGCCAGTCGCCGGCACTGAGGGGCAGATTCAGGTTGGTGGACGACAGCCCGACCACGGGGAACCGCCCCTGGTTGGCCTCGCAATACGCAAGGATCACGCTTGCCAGTTGTTTGAGGTTGCTCTGGCACTGGACCTCCAGCACCGTCCGCCACACCGAGCCGATCACCGGGAACATCAGCGCCACCAGGATCCCGATGATCATGACCACCATCAGCAGTTCGATAAGGGTGTAGCCGCTGTGCCGGCGTTTCACGAGCAAGCCTCCGCAAACAGAGTTCCAAGTGATAAGTTCCGGGTTCCAGGTTCAACCGTCCCACGCCGGGCCTGCAGGGTCACATCACAGCCGGCCGGGGGCCTCTATCGCGGACCTCGGAACGCTGAACCCGCCTTCTCCGTGGCATTATACGCCCCTTGCGCGTGTCCAGTGAATGAAAAACGGCGGCCCGGGCTCCCGGAACGGTGCCCGCCGCGGGTGGCACGGCCTCGTCGAAGACCCGCCGTGGCGGGCGCTTTTGCGTGGCCGTGCTTGCCGATGGCGCGCGACCAGCCAACATCACCCGCCGCGGCCCGGGGTGCGCCGAAAAAAAGTGG
>PMZT01000036.1 GCA_003170085.1 Planctomycetia bacterium
CCCCCGGTAGACTGAAACAACGACAGGGCGGCCACATGGGGCCGCCCCTACGAAAGGAACCACCTGCCAGAATTCACGGCCACACCCCTGGGCGAGCAGGATTTTTGAAATACCCCTTGCACGGGCACTGCTCTTGGTACAATCACAGTATGCAAAAGGTGATGCTTGGCGACTTCGTTCGGCGTGGGGGGCGCGTCGCCCGGCGGATTCGGCACCCCATAAGATACGACACCTCGGAAGCCTTCACCCCGTTGTAGAAACTGGAAGCATACGTGTCTCCCGTAGCGGCCAGGAACGCGCCATGAGCACGCGAATACTTCTGGCAGACGATCACAAGATGGTGCGGGCGGGATTCCGCCACCTTCTTGCGACCAACCCCGACATGGAAGTCGTTGCCGAGGCCGACAACGGCCGCGAGGCCGTGCGGCTGGCGGCGGCGCACCGCCCGGACGTCGTTCTCATGGATATCACGATGCCGGAGCTGAACGGCATCGAGGCCACGCGCCAGATCCGCAAGGCCACGGAGGCGATCAAGGTCCTGATCCTTTCGGTGCACGGCACGGCGGTACACGTGATCGCCGCCCTGCAAGCGGGGGCCTCCGGATACCTTCTCAAGGACGCCGATGCCGAGGAGCTCTTCACCGCCATCCGGGCCATGATCGCAGGTCATGTCTACCTGTCCCCGGAAGTGGCCGATGTCGTGGTCCACGGGTGTGCGAGCGGAGAGAGCAACGAGTGCCTGGCGGCCCTGGCCACGATCTCGCCGCGAGAGCGGGAGGTGCTCCAACTGCTGGCCGAAGGGTTGGGCTCGAAGGAGATTGCGGCGAAGCTGCACGTGAGCATCAAGACGGTCCAATCGCACCGCGAGCGGCTGATGGACCGGCTGGACATCCACAACGTGGCGGGGCTGACGAAGTTCGCCATCCGCCACGGCCTTACAACGTCCGACGCCTGACCTCCCTGCGGTAATTTGCGCTGATTCGCAGGGTTTCCCCTAGCCCTTCCTCATCGTTCCCCCCTAACAGATTACGCATCCTTTGGCTGCGCCAGACCGTAGTTCCCCGCATTTACAGCCGCCCGTAAAGGGCCGATACTAAGAGATGTCGTGGCAGTGCGTAGCGTAATTGGCTGCCGCACTGGCGGCACAGGCAGAGGGGGCCGAGTCATGCGTACTCCAATAGGTCAACAAGGTGCAGGGCCAATAGGCGGCAGGAAGATCCGGTCGTGGGCCAGCGATGTTCTAAGGCTTGTCGCGGTCCTTCATCCCGCCGGAATCCTCCTCCTGGACACCGAATCGCGGATTACCTGGGCAAGCCCCCGTGCCCGGGCGCTGCTGGACCTCGGCCCGGAAGGCATCGGCCGCCTCCCTGGCGCCGCATTGCACCTCCTGGATGCGCAGGGCCTGCCCCTCACGGAAAGCCAGTTGCCCCAGGCGCGCGTAACGGTCGCCGGCCAGGTGATCCGCGGCATGCGCTACGCGACCACGCGGGCCGATGGTTCGCTGGTGCTCCTGCGTGTCACCGGCGCCCCCCGACGGAGCAGTTCCGGCCTGATCACGCGCATCCTCCTGGTTCTCGAAGATATCAGCCGCGAGGCCGTGATGGAATCGCACCTGGCGCGGACCCAGCAGATTCAAGCGGCGGGCATCCTGGCGAGCGGCCTTGTCCACGACTTCAATAACGAACTGACGGTCATCAAGGGCTCCGCCGAGCTCCTGCGCGACACACCGGCCAACGCCCCCGAGCGGGCGGAGCGGCTGGGCACCATCGCGGGCGCCGCCGACCGCTGCGCGTCGCTGGCCCAGCGACTCCTGAAGTACTGCCGGCGACAGAAGCCGGAGGTCGAGGCCCTGGACGTCAACCAGGTCGTGTGCAACCTGGCCAAGCCGCTCGCACGCGTCCTCGGTGGCCACATTGCCCTGACGGTCACGCCGGCGGCAACGGAGAGTTGCATTGCCGCGGACCCGGTCATGCTGGAGGGCGCCATCCTCAACCTGGCGATCAACGCCCGCGACGCCATGGCCGACGGCGGGCGGCTGAAGATCGAGACCCGCACCGTTTGCGGCGGCGACGATGGCGCGGCCGGCCGGACCGACGCGCCCGACCGCCCCTACGTCATGCTCATCGTATCCGACACCGGCAAGGGCATGGACCTCCCGACCCAGCAACGGGCGTTCGATCCGTTCTTCACGACCAAGGCCGAGGGAACGGGCCTCGGCCTGGCCATGGTCCGGAACTTCGTGCGGGAAACCGGCGGGTTCGTCTCCGTGAAGTCGGAACCGGGGAAGGGAACCACCTTCCGTATCTGTCTTCCGTGCCTTTCGGCGCTCGTAGCGCCCGCGAAAGTGGCCGTAACGGTCCCTGCCTGAGCGAGCAGGCGCGGGAATCCGTGTATGTCGATGCTTGAGGGAGCTTACGAACAAGGGGAAATTGCCATGCAACACCGAGTGCACCAGACGCACACGTGGACGAGTTCCGTGCAGCTTGCCTCAGACACCCTGGCCCAGACCTGGCAGAAGTACACTCAGAACCGGCGCGTGAGGCTGCGCAACCTGCTCGTGGAGCACTACCTGGCCTATGCGGTCGCGACGAGCGAGCGGTTCTGCCAGGGCCTGCCCCGCGGGGTCGGTGTCGACGAGACGATCTCGGCGGGCGTGGCCGGCCTGACCGCGACCGTCGAGTCGTTCAACCCCGGCTGCGGCGTGAAGTTCGAGACGTATTGCTACGCGCGTATTCACGGGGCGATTCGCGATGCCCTGCGGCAGTCGGACTGGCTGCCGCGGTCGCTCCGCCGCGACCTCCGCCATTGGCAATCCGCCCGCGACCAGCTTCACATGCGGCTCGGCCGCCCTCCGGAGACCGGCGAACTGGCCGATTCGCTGGGCCTGTCGCGGCCCGAATGCGAGGCCCTTGCCCGGCACGCCAGGATCACCAAACTGACCAGCCTTGACGCCACGGCCCTGGGTGCCGGCCGGGACCAGCCGGTTCCCCAGCGAGACCTGGTGGCCGACGACCGTGTCGGAAGCCCCGCCGGCCGGTTCCAGGCGGCGGACCTCAAGCGGCTCATCACCCGAGGTTGCACGGACGCCGAGCGCCAGATCCTTATCCTCTATTACTTCGAAAAGACGACGATGAGGGAGATCGGCCTGGTGCTGGGCATGACCGAGTCGCGTGTCAGCCAGTTGCACCACAGCGTGATCGGGCGCCTGCGCACCAATCTGGCGGGGCGAGAGCGCGAGTTTCTGCCGCTGGAGAATTAGGACTACAACGCCACTTGGCGCGGCGGGTCTCCCGACCTGCCGCGCCAAGACTTAAGTGGCGCTGTCGTATTAGCGCTCCGTCACTATTGAAACCGTGAATGCAGGTGCCCCGCCGCGGCGCGAGAACCTCTCCCCTTCGCGCATCCACCCTCGTTCGTTCTCTTCACTTTACATCTGGCACCACTCGCGCATCGCTTGCTTCTCGTCGCCCTTGTATCGGGCTACGAGCAGCCAGTACATGGCCTTGCTCCCCCCGGGAGCGACGCCGCATTGTTTTTCGACGGCCAGTACCTGGTTGAGCTTGTTCTCCGCCTCCGCGTATCGCCCCGCGGCGCAGTCCGCCATCGCTTCGTTGGTCAACTGCTCATAAGGGTTTGCCACTTGCCTCTTCCTTTCGCAGGTTCTGACAACACGATGACGTTACCAAAGACCCATGCGCCTCTGCGCATCGCCTGTCGCCTTACCGCATTTATGCCGGCAGTCCTCGGAACAATAGCGGTCGCCCAGACTGCTCCCGGTAACAGCGGCTTCCGCGGAAGAAAGCGGCCGGCCACACCACGTACATTTTCCGCCCAATACGGCTGAGATCTTGTCAATACACTCGCGCTTCGAGCAAAACCATCGTTCCCCACCCGAGGAATCGACGAACACCGGGCCATGGCCGTCGAACACCGTGCCGCACGCGGAACACGTCACTGACTTCGCCATGAAACAACGCTCCTTTCCAAGGGGATAACCGCTCTCTGACAGCCGGCAGGTACGGCAGAGCCGGAATGGCCGGCAAGCGGGTCAAACGTTGTCATCCTCTTTCTTACGGTCATGGGCGATGACAAGAAGAAGCCGATTCAGAGGAGATAGGGCGTCAGCTTCGTCATGCACGTGTCGCAAACGTTCCAGTCCGATTGCGAAAGACGTCCGTTGATGGCTTCGACGCGCCAGGAATCATAGGAACTGCCTCCCAGGCCCATCATCTCCAGCAGATCCGGAACGAGTCCCTCCTTGAAGGGATTGAAACCGTCGCGAACGGCCGCACTCATGTCTTGCGCCTTGACAATCGCGCCCATGCCCGGCGTGTTGCAGAGATCACAGATAGCCACATCTTTCTCCTTTTACCTGCCGGGTGGCGCGGGCCAGGCGCGCGGGGATCGCGTCGCCGGCCTCTTCCCGTTCGGCCTTTTTTTCACAAGTCAGCCTTCATCCCCTTCAGGTTCCGCTTGGCTCTTTCGTTGTCCGGATTCACCCTGACCGCCTTCTCAACCCATTGGATCCCTTCGCGAAGGTTGCCCTGCCGGGCCAGAACGACGCCGTAACTCATCAGGGTAAGATCATTGTAGGGGTTCAGTTCAAACGCCTTGCGGTACTGCCTTGCCGCCGTGGGCATGTCTCCCCGGCTTGCGGCCGCATCGCCTTGTTGGGCTTCCCGAACGGACTGGCAGAGAATCTCAATGTCGCCGATCGGCAACTTGCGCACGAGGTTCAGGTCTGTTTCGTCCAGGGAGACAATCGCCGGAGCCTCGTCTCCCTTCTTCTCCTTTATGATGACTTGATACAAGAATGGGTTCAGATTACTGACCGCACATTTTCCCTTGGCGCCGAGTACGGCGAGGAACGCGCCGCCGCTTTTCCGAGCGCTTTCCCCGGTCCCTTCACTACCGCCCAGCCATTTATGCCACCAACCCATTCTCATTCTCCTTTCGGGTTGCCCAGCGCGAGGCGGCAGCCGCGCGGCTTGTCCGCCGCGGCTCGACACCCGGGTTCGGCATTCCGCGGACTGTCCGCACCCTTGCGCTCATAGCTTACGGCAGTGCTCCAGCGTTGCTTTTGCTCCTTCCTTGTGCTCCTTTTTCTCCGCGACAATCGTTGCCAGCCTGGCGATTTCTCCCGCAAACTGATGCCACGGCGCTTTCAGCGCATGCGTCGCGATTTTGCCCTGACGAAGCGCGGCCTCGTGCACACAGGCCATCTCCATCGTTCGCTTCAGGGTTTCCCACCGATCGGGATAGCAGTAGACCCAACACATGACTCGGCCGGCAGTCACTCGGGGTGAAGGAACGTCCCCCTCCGCCCGCGCCCCCCAGAAGCCTTGGAGAAAGCTCGCCAACCCCAGGAAGGGACGAAGTTCACCGGGCCATGCCATCAAGGTGTCGATCGCCTCTTCCTCCTCCCACCCTCGCAGCACGTTCATCAGGGCGCCTCCCAAGATGGCGTAAAGGGCGTAGAACTTCGCCCATTCCTGGGCCATCTCCGCATTCGCTTGAGCGAGAGCTACCTGGAGCGCCGTGTTCACGTCAGCGTGCATGCCAATACTGTCAAGCATGATCTGTCCCGCGCGTTTCGCGCGGGCCGATAGGATACGCTGCATTTCGTCGGAAATGACCTTACCCACGACGTGAATGGCGTGCAGGCGTACGGTGTGTGCCTTATCCGCCGTGTCTGCCGCCAAGATCACTTCCCCGGTGGGATTTAAGGCGGCCTTTCGCACTTGGGCCTCGGCTACGGAGAGGGGTTCCGCAAGCACCGCCTTCACGTGGCTCTGGATTCCATCCAAGCGGGCCTGCCTCTCTTGTTTGAATCCCGTAGCGTCCAGAAATTCGCGAATATCCGGCGCGTACTTGAGTCGAACCGGCAAATAAGGGACCGCCTCCTCCTTGGAAAGTCCCGCACGGCGGCAAGCACGAGCGAGGGTACTCTCGGCCCCCCACGGGCCGATCCGCATAAGAGCAATCGCCACAAAGCCGACAACCGCGCCCCCCACGCCAGCAAGAATGCCGGTTCCCGGCGATTCAAAGGCGGTCATACCCGCGAATCCAAGGATTCCGGTCGCCAGGGGAATCCACCGTCCTCGCCATCGGTCCAGCCGTGCCTCAACCCGCGGCATGGCCTGTTTGAATTCCTCGGGAGTCCGGGATGTTCCGCCATCGTTCATGGGTGTTCCCCCTTACCCGCCTAATCATGCTGAGATGGATCTGCATAGGCAATTTCCGCAGGCCACGTATATAACTAGCCCATTGTAGGTATCTCTGACTTCACCCCGATCTCCCGGTGCGGCGGCTGGAGTGGCGGGACCGAAGAACCTGGCGAAGTTGCTCCGGGCGCGGGCGCCTTCGCCCGGCCGGGGCGGCGGACGCGCCCCCGTCGGCCGGCCTCAGGGTGTCATGCGCTTCCCGCAACGGTTTTGCCCCCCTCCTCAACGGTGCCAACTCAGCCGCTTGGACGCAACCCTATGCTCGCCCGGAAGCATAGGCATCGAATTCGGCCTTTACAAGTACATTCCGGCCGCCGCCCGTCTATTTTACTTTGTATCCCACAAGAAGACGATGCACATGGTACCATGGAAAATGGCAGAGCGATTGAGATCCTCCGGGTCGAGGACAGCCCCGCCAACGTGCGGCTGACCCAGGGAGCAATCCGAATGGCTGAGCCCGTCACCCGCATCCTGCTCGTCGGGGATAGCCCGCCCGATGCGCAGCTCTTGCGCGCGATCCTCGCCGAGCCCGACGTCGTTCGTTATGAGGTCACCCACGTCCAGCGCCTGACCGAGGCCGTGCGGTATCTCCAGGCCGACCGCTTCGACATCACCTTGCTGGACCTCTCGCTCCCCGACAGCCAAGGCATGGAAACGGTGCGGAACATCCGCCGCGAGGCGCCGGGCGTGCCCATCGTGGTCCTGACGGGCCTCGATGACGAGACCCTGGGCATCGCCGCCGTCCGCGAAGGCGCCCAGGACTACCTCGTCAAGGGCCAGTCCGACCGCCGTCTCCTCGTGCGGGCCATCCGCTACGCCATCGAACGCCACCGGGCCGAGGAGGCCCTGGCGCGGTATCGCGACCACCTGGAAGAGCTCGTGGTCCAGCGGACCGAGGCGCTGGCGGCCACGAACGCCGTCCTCCAGGAACAGATCGTCGAACGCGCGCGGGCCGAAGAGGCCCTCGATGCCGCCCGCCACAAACTCGAAACCGAGCGCGAGCGCCAGCGCCTGAGCCTCGCCAGCGAACTCCACGATTCCGTCGGCCAGGAACTCATCGGCATGAAGTTCACGCTCGAGCGCGTCATGGCCACCTCCAAGGCCGGCCTGACCGACAGCGCGCTGGCCGGCATGAAGGAAGCCGTCAGTCAGTGCTCCGATCTCATACGCGAGGTACGGGCGATTTCGCACGGCCTCTATCCGCCGGCCCTCCGCGCCTTCGGCCTCACCCAGGCCCTCAAGCACGTTGGCGGCGATGGCCAGCAGGGTATTCCGGTGGTGGTGACCACCGATGCGGCCCTTGAAGCAGCACGCTTCCCCAACGATATCGAGATCACTCTGTACCGCATCACCCAGGAGGCCCTGCTGAACGCGCAGCGGCACAGCCGCGCCACACGCATCGCCATCCATCTGGGGTGCGATGGCGACCACGCCGTCCTGACCATCACCGACGACGGCGTAGGCTTCAGCCCGGACAAGGTAGCCGGCCGCGGGCTAGGATTCATCTCGATGAACGAGCGTGTGGCCAACCTCGGCGGCACGTTCAACGTCCGTTCGGAGCCGGGCGAGACGCGGATCGAGGTGCGGGTGCCCTCGCAGGCCTGCGCCACGCATGAATAACAATCGGGTGGCACGGCCTCTGTCAAAGGTGCTTGGAGGGTGACAGGCCCAGGCCATCCACCAAGCGCCGGCCACCGCACATTACACCTCTCTGCATTTTTCCCTTGATTTAGCGCGGCATCGCAGTAGAAACTCTCTCTACCGTTGCTAAGCGTGACCAGCGGCAGCCGGACGCCATCGGCAGCAGGGCAAGGCGCCTGGCGTGCTAATCCAAGGGTACATCTCGCGAAAGGACGAAACATGGCCAACGGGAATCTCCCAAGCTACCTCGCCTCAGCCAAGCCTAACCCGATGCAGAATCGACTGCCGTGGTACAAGAACACGGCCCAGGTGTACGCGGGAATCATGCTGTGGTTCGTATTCTGGCAACAGATCCCCTTGGGGGCGGGGGGAGATGGCTACAGTAAGTTCGCCGGCGGCACGCTGGCCCAGGGGCTCGGGGTGGCCTTCCTCGGCCTGATCGCGGCCGCCCTCATCTGCCACTTCCTCTTCTATCTCGTGCCGGGCATGCTGGGCATGAAGACCGGGCTGCCCCTTTATATCGTGGGCACTTCCACTTACGGTGCGCAGGGCGGGTTCCTGATGCCCGGCTTGCTGATGGGCGTGCTTCAGTTCGGCTGGCTGGCGGTGAACGGCTACTATGCGGGCTTGCTGCTGGTCATGCCGTTCCTTGACAAGGCGGAGCTCTCCGTGCCGCACCTGGTCGTGTCGACGGTGTGGATCATCCTGGGCGCTTTCATGGGCGTCAAGGGGATCAAGTACGTGGCGAGCGTGGCCAGCTTCCTGCCGCTCATCCCGCTGGCCATCCTGATCGTCCTGCTGGTGGCGACGATCGGCGGCATCGGTAACTTTGACAACCAGGCGCTGGTCAAGGCGGGCGAGACGTCCACGCCCGCAGCGGTCGGCGTTCAGCCGGCCCTGTCGACGTTCGGCATTTTGGCGCTCCTGGCGACTTATGTCGTCGGATTCTTTGCGACGGCCGGCGCCGCCGGCGCCGACTTCGGCATGAACAACCGTGGCGCCAAGGACGTGCACCTGGGCGGCCTCGTGGGCGTGGCCCTCTCAACCGTGTTCGCAGGCGGCGTGGCGCTTCTCATCGTGGCTGGCGCGTACGGAAGCGGCATCGTGACGAGCGGCGCCATCATGGAGCCGCCGCGTCTCATGGGCAACATCGTCGGTGACAAGACGGCGGCCGTGTTCATGTACCTGCTAGCCATCGCGGCATTCCCGCCGGCCTGTTTCTCCGCGTTCATCGCGGCCAATAGCTTCAAGACTGTGCTGCCGAGCGTGAAGCCTCTGATCTCGTGTGGTCTTGGATCGATTGTCGCCATCGGCCTGGTGATTATGGGATTGGCCGGCAAAGCGATCGTGGTGTTCTCAATCATCGGCGCTTCCTTCGGCCCCGTCTGCGGCGCCATGATGGCCGACTACCTCCTCTCCGGCTGCAAGTGGAACGGGCCACGGGCAGGCTTCAACCCCGCGGGCTGGATTTCGTGGATTCTCGGCTTTGCCGTGGGCGCGGCCGACTTCATCCCCGGCCTTGCCGGCCAGGTTCCGTGTCCGCCGGTAGCCGCCTTCATCGTGGGCTTCATTCTGTACGCGCTGCTGGCCAAGGCCGGCCTCCAAAGTAAGACCTTGCAGATGCCCGCGGCCACGGCGCAGCAGGCGTCATAAGTCAGGATGCGGCGAAAGCCTATGTAGCACCCGTCCGACAAGGCCGTGGCTCGCCCTCGCGGGTCACGGCCTCTTTCTTGGCGATACTTGCGGGCGGCGCCGTGGTTCACTCTTATAATAGTAGGAGCCGGCTCATGACACGACTTACCCGTCGCACGTTCCTGAAGGCCGCGGCCTTTGGCGCCGCAGCGCCTTACATCGTTTCCGGCACCGTCCTCGGAGCCGGCGAGCGCCCGGCCCCGTCGAACCGCATTACCATCGGCAACATCGGCGTCGGCGGCCGGGGCAACAGCCACATCGGCAGCCTGCTGGAAGAGAAGGACGCCCAGATTCTGGCGGTGTGCGACGTCGAGAAGTCGCATCGCGAGGGCACCAAGGGCCGCGTCGAGCAGCGCTACGGCCGCGACCAGCCCGGCGGCTACGCCGGGTGCGCATCGTTCAACGATTTCCGCGAGGTCCTGGCGCGGCCCGACATCGACGGCGTCGTCATCGGCGCCCCGGACCACTGGCACGCCCTGATGTCGGTCATGGCCGCCGAGGCCGGCAAGGACATCTATTGCGAAAAGCCGATGTGTGCCGTGATCGGCGACGGCCGCGCGGCCGCCAATGCCGTCAAGCGCTACGGCCGCGTCTTCCAGACGGGCAGCCAGGAACGCTCGGGCGGGGGGCGGTTCGCCTGCGAACTCGTGCGCAACGGCTACCTCGGCAAGATTCACACGATCCGGACGTTCCTGCCGATGGAGCCGCACTGCCTGGCGCCGCAGGGCGACGCCTCGCCGCAGCCGGTGCCCGAGGGCTTCGACTACGACCTCTGGCTGGGGCCGACGCCGTACGAGCCGTACACGGCCAAGCGCTGCCACTTCAACTTCCGCTGGATCACCGACTATTCCGACGGCGAACTCACCGACCGCGGGGCGCACGTGAACGACATCGCCCTGTGGGGCGCGGGGCCGCTCCTGGTGGGGCCGGTGGACATCGAGGCCACGAACGGCAAGTTCCGCCAAGACACGCTGTGGGACGTCCCGATCCAGTTCCACCTTGAGTACACGTATGCCAATGGCATGAAGATCATCTGCGAATCCGACGGCCAGCGCGGCATCAAGTTCGAGGGCGACAAGGGCTGGGTCTTCGTCGCCATTCACGGCGGCATGCTCACGGCCGAGCCGGCGTCGCTCCTCAAGACGGTCCTCGCGCCCGGCGACATCACGCTGCCGCGCACCCGCGGCCACATGCGCAACTGGCTCGACTGCATCAAGACGCGCGAGCTTTGCGTGGCCCCGGCCGAGGACGGGCACCGCACGGCGTCGTTCTGCCACCTGGGCCTGATGGCGCTCTGGGCCGGACGCAAGCTCAAGTGGGACCTCGAGAAAGAACAGTTCATCGGCGACCGCGACGCCAACGCGTACGTCACGCGGCCGATGCGGGCGCCGTGGCACCTGTAAGCTCTGTTGGAGGTGAAGCATGGTCAAGCCGCTTAGCATCACCCGTCGAGACCTGCTGAGGGGCGCTATTGCCGCCGCCGCGGCGCCTTACGTCGTCTCGGCCACCGTCCTGGGCGCCGGCGACCGCCCTGCCCCGTCGAACCGGATCTGCGTGGGCAACATCGGCGTCGGCGGCCGGGGCAACAGTCACATCGGCAGCCTGCTGGAAGAGAAGGACGCCCAGATCCTGTCGGTGTGCGACGTCGACAAGACGCATCGCGACAAGACCACGGACCGCGTCGAGCAGCGCTACGGCCGCGACCGGGCCGGCGGCTACGCCGGCTGTAAGTCTTACGCCGATTTCCGCGAGGTCCTCGCGCGGCCCGACATCGACGCCATCGTCATCGGCACGCCCGACCACTGGCACGCCCTCATCTCGGTCATGGCAGCCAAGGCCGGCAAGGACATCTATTGCGAGAAGCCGATGAACGCGGTGATCGCCGACGGCCGCGCTGCCGCCGATGCCGTCAAGCGCTACGGCCGCGTGTTTCAGACGGGCAGCCAGGAACGCTCGGGCGGCGCGCGGTTCGCCTGCGAACTGGTGCGCAACGGCTACCTCGGCAAGATTCACACCATCCGCACGTTCCTGCCCACCGGCGACAAGCACTCCGGCGCCACCGGGCCGATGCCCGTGCCCGAAGGGTTCGACTACGACACGTGGCTGGGCCCGGCCCCGTGGGAGCCGTATCACCCGGCCCGCTGCCACGGCAACTTCCGGTGGGTCATGGATTACTCCGACGGCGAGCTGACGGACCGCGGGGCGCACGTGAACGACATCGCCCTGTGGGGCGCCGGGCCGCTCCTGGTGGGTCCGGTCGAGATCGAGGGCCGCGGCACGTTCATCCGCGACCCGCTCTGGAACGTTCCGTACGCGTATCACATTGAGTTCACGTATGCCAATGGACTTAAGTTCATCGTCGATAGCAGCGATGCGCCCGGCGGAGTCATCTGTAGCATTACCGGGGCACACCGCGGCATTCTGTTTGAGGGGACCGAGGGGAAGGTCTTCGTGGCCATCCACGGCGCGGCGCTCGCGGCCGACCCGCCGTCGCTCCTCCGCACGGTCCTGGCGCCCGGCGACATCACCTTGCCGCGCACCCGCGGGCACATGCGCAACTGGCTCGACTGCATCAAGACGCGCGAGGCCCCCGTGGCCCCGGCCGAGGACGGGCACCGCACGGCGTCGTTCTGCCACCTCACCCTGATCGCGTGCCTGCTCGGCCGCAAGTTGCGGTGGGACCTCGAAAAGGAGCAGTTCATCGGCGACCGCGACGCCAACGCGTTCGTCACGCGGCCGATGCGGCCACCGTGGCACTTGTAAAGAAGGTGCTTGCAGGGTGGCATGCCCAGGCCGTCTGTTGCCTGGGCATGTGGGCGCAACGCCCGTTCGCATGCCCACGCGAACAGCGGCGTGGGCATGCCACCCGGCGCCCCTAGTTCAGAGGTTATGCTACGCGGCGCGTTTTCGTTGCTATGCAAGGGTTACGTTGACTAGAATAGGCACCGCTCGGCGCTGCCGTTGAGGCCGCCGGGCCGGATCGCTTGATAAGACGGGCCCCCGGGGGTCCGTGGCACCTGCAACAGAAGGAGTACATCATGCGTTGCTGGACAAAACTGCTCATGGGATTGACGGTAGTGGGCCTGTGCCTGGCGCTGGCGGCCCCCACGGGCCTCGCCGCCGCCAAGGCCAAGAAGGATGCCTCGCCGGCCGCAACGATCCCCGAGGGCCCCAAGCCCGCCAGCCTCGACGAGGCCTTCACGATCCTCGCCAAGTATGAGTTCGGCCAGAGCCGCGAGGCGCTCACGATGATCTCCGACGCCCTGCGCGATACGATCAAGGACCCGGCGGCCCGTAAGAAGCTCGTTGACCGCCTGACGGTCCTCCTGCCGTCCGGCGCCACGCTCGATGCCAAGCGGTTCGTTTGCCGCCAGCTCAGCATCGTGGGCATGGCCGAGTCGGTGCCGCCGCTGGCGGCGCTGCTGCTCGACAAGGACCTCTCCGACTATGCCCGGTACGCGGTTGAGCGCATCCCGGTGCCCGAGGCCGAGAAGGCGCTGCTCGACGCGCTGCCCAAGGCCCAGGGCAAGGTGAAGATCGGCATCGTCAACTCGCTGGGCGAGCGGCGCGACGCCTCGGCCCTGGCCGCCGTAACCGCCTGCCTGGGCGACGCCGATGCGCAGATCGCCTCCTCGGCGGCGAGCGCGCTCGGAAAGATCGACGGCTCCGACGCCGCCAAGGCCCTCATGGCCGCCCGCGCCACCGCCAAGCCCGAGGTGCGGCCGGTCATCAACGACGCCCTGCTCATGGTCGCCGATAAACTCCGCACCGAGAAGAAGGGCGACGAGGCCCTCGCGATTTACCAGGAGATGTACAAGCCCGCCGAGGCCAAGCACGTCCGCATCGCGGCCCTGCGCGGCCTGATCGCGTCGGGCGGCGACAAGGCCCTCCAGCTCGTGACCGAAATTCTCGCCGGCGGCGATGCCGACATGCAGGCCGCCGCCCTGCGGTTCCTCCGCGAGACGTCCGGCCCGGATTCGGCCAAGACCGTCGCGGCCCTGTTGCCCAAGTCGCCGGTCTCGGCCCAGCCGCTGCTGCTGGACGACCTGGCGGCGCGCGGCGATGCGACCACACTGCCGGCCGTCATGGCGATGATCAAGTCCGGCGATGCCGCTGTCCGCCTCTCGGCCATCAAGGCCGCCGGCAAGCTCGGCGATGCCTCGACGCTGACCGTCCTGGTGGAGTACGCCACGGGCGCCGCCGGCCCCGATCAGGACGCCGGCCGTGCGGCCCTCGATCGCCTGCCCGGCGCCGACGTGAACCCGGCCCTGCTGGGTCTGGCCGAGAAGGGCGATGCCAAGGTTCGCGCCGAGGTCCTCCGCACGCTGGGCGCCCGCCGCGTGGCAACGGCCGTGCCCGTCGTACTGAAGGCCGCCCAGGATGCCGACGCCGGCGTCCGAGCCGCGGCCCTGTTGTCGCTCGACACGCTGGCCGATGAGAAGTCGGCCCCGGCCATCGTGCAGATCATCGTGAAGGCAAAGGATCCGAAGGACATCGCGGCGGCCGAGAAGGCCCTCGCGTCGCTGTGCAGCCGCGCTACGAACAAGGACGCCTGCGTCGACCCGATTCTGGCGGCGCTGGCGGGTGCCGAGAAGGACGCCAAGGCCGCGCTCATCCGCGCCCTCGGCCGTGCCGGCGGCGCCAAGGCGCTGGCGGCCGTCAAGGGCCTTGCGAAGGATGCCGTTCCGGAGATTCAGGAAGCCGCGATCCGTTCTCTGACCGACTGGCCGGACGTCAGCGCCGCCCCCGAGCTCCTGGCGATTGCCAAGGGCGAGGGCAAGACGGCTATCCTGGCGATGCGCGGCTACGTCCGCCTGGCGGCCGGCACCGACGTTGCCGCCGGCGACAAGATGAAGATGTATAAGGAAGCATGGGACACCGCGAAGCGGCCCGACGAGAAGCGGCTGGTCCTGGGCGGCCTGGGCGACCTGAAGTCAACGGCGGCCCTCGAAATGCTCACGACGTGCCTCGATGACCCGGCCCTGGGCGCCGAGGCCTGCGCCGCAACCGTGAAGGTGGCCAAGGCCCTCAACAACGGCCCGAAGCCGCAGATTCAGGCCGCCATGACCAAGGTCCTTGCCCTGACGAAAGACAACAACCTCAAGAAGGAGGCCGATGACATGCTGAAGGCAGCCGGCGGCGCTCCGGCGCCCAAGTCGAAGGTGAACAAGGCCCCGCGCATCGCGGTGTACAAGGCCCCGGCGGACGCCCCGAAGGTCGATCTTTCACCCGCCGACGCGATCGGCTGGCACCTGGCGGCGCAGGCGTACACGTTCCGCGCGGTGAGCTTCTCCGAGACGATCGACATCCTCAAGAAGATCGGCATGAAGTATGTCGAAATCTATGGTGGCCAGAAGTTGACGCCCACCTCGGACGTCAAGGTCGGCGTGGGCATGACCGACGAGCAGATCGCCGAGATGAAGAAGATCGCGGCCGACGGCGGCGTCCGGATCGTCAACTTCGGCGTGACCGGAATCGGCGGCGATGAGGCGAGCGCCCGCAAGACCTTCGAGTTCGGCAAGAAAGTGGGCCTCGAGGTGATCGTTACGGAAGAGCACGAGGACCGGTTCCCGATGCTCGCCAAGCTGGCCGACGAGTACAAGATCAACCTCTCGCTGCACAATCACCCGAAGCCGTCGTACTACTGGGACGTCGATCACGTGCTGAAGGCCTCCGAGGGCCAGACCCGCATCGGTTCGTGCGCCGATACCGGCCACTGGATGCGTTCGGGCTTCGTGCCGCTCGATTGCCTGAAGAAGCTCAAGGGCCACATCATCAGCCTGCACTTCAAGGACCTCGACAAGATGGGGCCGGTCGAGAAGGGCCAGCCCGGCCCGAAAGACGTGCCGTGGGGCACCGGCGCGGGCAACGCCAAGGGCATGCTGACCGAACTGTACGCGCAGGGCTTCAAGGGCGTGTTCTCGATCGAGTACGAGACTGGCGGCGGCCAGGAGTTGATCGACAACGTGACGAAGTGCGCCGAGTTCTTCGCGGCCACCGCAGCCGAGCTTGGCAAGGGCGGCAAGAAGTAACGATGGCGCTGCGATGTGCGATTTCGGCCAGCCCCCTGCCTTCGCGGGGGGCTGGTTTTTAGTACGACAGCGTGACTTGTGACTTTGCGCGGTGGGTCTCCCGACCCACCGCGCATAAATGCCGCATGCTCGCGAAGCTTAGCGGCAGCCGGCCCGCCACGGCGGGTCTTCGACGCGGCGGATACGGAGACCCGCCGCGCCAACCACGTTCTCGACCGCGCCAACGCTGCTTCGTTGCGCGGTGGGTCGGGAGACCCACCGCGCAAAGGCTTAAGTAGCGCTGTAGTATTAGAAAGTCGGCGGGTTTTCGCCTCGCCGTGCGAGATACCTGTGGGGTCCAGAAGGTCAACCGGCCGGTGGCCTCCCGAAGCAACTCGCCTCTGGCAATTGCAAAAAAGGTGTGTACAATCACGGGACTTTCACGTATAAAAAGTGCCCCCGCGCGGCGGGGCCACGGAACCCTGGACGAAGAGGAGGTTGTACCTAACATGGCTCACACGGAAACCAATAGTGGCGGTCTCAGCAGGCGGGACTTCTTGAAGGTAACGGGCGCCGTCGGAGCGGGGATGGTCCTGGCCCCCGTTATCCTCGGCGAAGAGGCCAAGAACGCCTCGAAGACCGTTAACGTCGGCTTCATCGGCGTCGGCACGCAAGGCCGCGTGCTCCTGACGAACGCCCTGAAGATCCCGAACCTTCGCTTCGTCGGCGTCGCCGACATCTGGCCCTACAACCAGGGCTACGCCGTCCGCACCCTCAAGAAGTACAACCACCCGGCGAACGGCTACATCGAGTACGCCGAGATGCTCGACAAGGAAAAGGACATCGACGCGGTCATCGTGGCCACGCCCGACTGGAAGCACGCCGAGTGCACCGTCGCCGCCCTCAAGGCCGGCAAGCACGTTTACTGCGAGAAGGAGATGTCGAACGACATCGCCCTCGCCAAGGAAATGGTCGTCACGTCGCAGCAGACGAAGAAGCTGCTGCAGATCGGCCACCAGCGCCGCTCGAACCCGCGCTACCAGTTGGCCATCGACTACATGCAGAAGAAGAACTGCTGCGGCATGTTGACGTTCCTGTCGGCCGGCTGGAGCCGCTCGAAGCGTCTGGACGTGGGTTGGCCGAAGGGTCAGGAGCTCGACGAGGCCGCGCTCAAGAAGTACGGCTACGACACGATGGCCCGCTTCCGCAACTGGCGCTGGTACAAGAAGTTCTCGGGCGGCCCGATCGCCGACCTGGGCTCGCACCAGATCGACATCTTCAACTGGGCGCTCAAGGCATCGCCCGCGGCCGTCATGGCGGCCGGCGGCTGCGATTTCTACGAGGGCATCGAGTGGTACGACAACATCTCGGCCCTGTATGAGTGGGATAACGTGGATCAGGGCGGTAAGAAGCACACGGTGCGCGGCTACTACCAGCTCCTGAGCACGTCGAGCCACGGCGGCTACTCCGAGACATTCATCGGCACCGACGGCTCGCTCATCATTTCCGAGAACGCCGGAACGGGCGGCATGCGCCGCGAGCAGGAGGCCGCCGAGGCCGACTGGGAAAAGGAACTGCCGAAGCCGAGCGGTCCGAACGCCGCCCCTGCCGCCGCCCCCAAGGTCGAAGAGAAGAAGGCGGAGACGAAGGACGGGGCGAAGAAGGACGCCGACGACGACATCAAGGTCGGCCACTCGGTTCCGGCCCCCGGCCGCTACTTCGGGCCGATCACGGTCGCCGGCTTCAACAAGTCGGAGCACCTGCCGCACATCGAGAACTTCATCGCCGCGATTCGCGAAGGCGCCGCGCTCACCTGCCCGGGCGAGGTCGGCTACGATACGGCCGTCACCGTGCTCAAGGTGAACGATGCCATCGTGGCCGCCAAGCGCCTGGAGTTCAAGCCCGAAGAGTTCAAGGCGTAACATCGGGGGTAACACCTTGCACACCACAACGACAACCGTCGGCGCGACCCGGGGAATGGCCCTGGTCGCGCTGGCGGCGACCTTGCTGGCGGCAGCCGGAACGTCCGACGCCGCCCAGAAGTTCCTGGTTCCCGATGGCAACCGCTCGGCCGCCGTCCACCGCATCCCGATGCTGGCGGACCCGGTCCTCAAGGGCGACGACAAGCCCATCGGCCCCGAAGACACGCCCGTCCTGCCCTACTCGCCGCGCGCCACCTGTAGCGCCCGGTGCCACGATTACGCGATCGTCGAGGGCGGCTGGCACTTTAGCGCGCCGGATCCCAAAGTGGCCCCCGGCCGGCCCGGCGAGCCTTACTTCCTGACGGACCTCAAGACGGGCACGCAGATACCCGTCTCGCCGCGCGGCTGGCCCGGCACGTACAAGCCGTCGGCCGTGGGCCTGACGCCGTGGAAGTTCATGCTGGCCTTCGGCGGGCACACCCCCGGCGGCGGCTACGGCGAGAAGTTCATCGGCGACATGCAGGCCGATCCGGCCGCCCGGTGGCAGGTCTCGGGCAAGATCGAGATCGACTGCCAGGGTTGCCACAGCGGCGATCCGATGCAGGACCAGAGCAACTGGGCCTCCAACCTCGAACGCGAGAACTTTATGTGGGCCGCCACGGCCTCCAGCGCCATCGGCATGGTGCGCGGCAACGCCAAGACGGTGCCCGAGACCTGGGACCCCATGACGCCGGCTACCGGCGACAACCCCAAGGAGTTCCCCCCGTCGGTCGTCTATGACAAGTGGCGCTTCAACGCGGCCAACCTGACCGGCAAGGAACCCGCGAAGAACTGGGAAGTCTTCTTCAACGTCAATTGGAAACCGTCGAACGAACGCTGCTTCTTCTGCCACACGAACCACCCGCTCGGCAAGGACGCTCCCAAGAAGTTCCAGGAAAACGGCGACGTCCACCTGGCCGCCGGGTTGAACTGCGCCGATTGCCACCGCCACGACCTCGACCACAACATGGCGCGCGGCTATGAGGGCGAGACGATCGGCGGCACACCGGCCACGCTGACGTGCCGCGGCTGCCACCTGGGCGAGCAGTCGGCCGCCGCCGGCCCCGACACGATGGGCGGGCGTCTGGGCGCCCCGGTTCCGGCGCACAAGGGCATCCCCACGGTCCACTTCAAGAAACTCGCGTGCACGACCTGCCACAGCGGGCCGATGCCCGACAAGACCGTCATGCACGTTCAGACCTCGCGGGCTCACAACCTGGGCGTCAAGGCCAAGGAGCATCGCGACGACGCTCCGCCGTTCATCCAGTGGCCCGTCTTTATGCGCGATGAGAGCGGCAGGATCGCGCCGAACAAGGTGGCTTGGCCCGCGTTCTGGGGCCGGATGAAGGACGACAAGGTCACGCCGATGGCCCCGGAGGCCGTTCAGGAAGTCGGCGGCGACGCGCTGGCCACCGACGAACTCCGCAAGTGGAAGCCGCTCTCCGAGGACCAGATCAAGAAGATCCTCACCGCCCTGGCCGCCAAGAAGGATGCCGGAGAGCCGGTCTTCGTGACCGGCGGCAAGCTGTACCGCCTGGCCGGCGGCGCCCTCACGAGTGCCGAGCACGCCGCCGCGGCGCCGTATGCGTGGCCGGTGGCCCACGACGTCCGCGCGAAGACGCAATCGCTGGGCGCGGGCGGCTGCACCGATTGTCACAGCACCGATTCGCCGATCGCCTTTGGCCAGGTTGCGGCCGATTCGATGGCCGAGACCCAGGCGCCGCTGACGAAAGTCATGTACGAGTTCCAGGGGCGTAATCCGCTGGAGCTGAAGGCGTGGGCCATGTCGTACATGTTCCGTCCCATGTTCAAGGTGGTGGGGTTTGCCACGGCCGCCCTCCTCGCGGCGGTGCTGGCACTCTACCTGTTCTTGGGCCTGGCCGCATTCCTGCGGTGGGCGAGCAAGAAGGCCCCCCAGGGCTGAGGCTGACAGGATAAACGAATGACCGGGTTCCAACTCTACGCAGCCGTTGCCATCGTCGCGGTCCTCGTGGCCATGCCGATTCACTATGTCCTCTTCGCCCGCCGGCAGCCGCATCCCGGCTTGGGCGAGCGCCACGTGAAGCGTTATAACGTGTGGGAGCGCCTGGTCCACCTGGCCCTGCTCGCCAGCTTCATCGTGCTGGCCTGGACGGGCTTCTCGGCGTCCATCGGCTGGGGCGGACCCATGCATGGATACCTGTTGATGATCCATACCACGTCGGGCGCCGTGTTCGCCGTGACCGTGGGCATCATGTTCCTGACGTGGGCGGCCGATCACGCTTTCACGAAGTGCGACCTCCAGTGGATCCGCGACGGCGGATGCCTCGCCACCAAGGAGCTTCCGGCGGGCCGCTTCAGCGCCGGCGACAAGATGTACTTCTGGCTGGCCGGACTCCTGACGCTCGTGGCCCTGCTCTCGATGCTCCTCAGCATGATCCCCGTGCTCGGCACCGGCGGCCAGTTGCTCATGTACAACGTGCACCGCTGGTCAACGCTGGTGCTCGTGCTGGCGACCCTCTGGCACGCGTACGTGACGCTGGCGAAGCCGGGGGCGCTTACGGCGATCCTGACCGGCCGCGTGAGCGCCGCATGGGTCAAGCGCTTCCATCCGCTATGGGGCGCCGGCCATGACGCAACCGGTCGCAAATAACCCTTCTGGCGCCAACGACTTGATGGACCTTTCCATCGTCATCCCGGCGTTTCGTGAAGCCGCCAAGATCCGCCACGATGTCGAGGGAGCGGCGGCGTTTCTCGTCAAGTCGGGCCTCAAGGGCGAGATCATCGTCGTGGACGACGGCAGCCCGGATAACACCCGCGCCGCCGCCCTTGCCGCCGAAATCCCGCCCACCGTCGAGCGCCAGGTCATCCGATACGAGCACAACTGCGGCAAAGGCTGCGCGGTCCGTACCGGCATGAAGGCGTCGCGCGGCGAGTTCGCGATGTTCGCCGACGTGGGCCTGTGCGTACCGTTCGAGAACGCGCTCCGGGGCATCGAACTTATCCGTCGCGGCGAATGTGAGATCGCCCACGGGTCGCGCAAGCTGCCCGACAGCGTCATCCTCAAGCCGCAGACGCTTTACCGGCGGCTGCTCTCGCGCACGTTCCGGTTCGTCGTCCGCCATTTCATGGGCACGCCGCGCGACCTTACGGACACGCAGTGCGGCTTCAAGGTCTACCGGGGCGACGTGGCGCGGCAGCTTTACGGCGAGTGCTTTTGCGGCGGATTCATGTTTGACATCGAGATCCTGCTGCGCGCCCTGAAGCACGGCTACCGCGTGCGGGAGTTTCCGGTCGAGTGGCGGTGCGACTGGGACTCGCGGCTGCACCCGGCCCGCGGGGCGGCGCACACCCTCGGGGAACTCTCGGAAATCAAGCGGCGATTGAAGGAAGACAAGCCGTAAGGCCGGCTTCGGCCAAGAAAAGAAGCGCGGTGGGTCGGGAGACCCGCCGCGCAAGCGCCCGCCGTTGACGATTATGCCCTTCCCCGCGTGGGTCCGTTTGAAATCTCAAATTTGAGATTTCAGATTCGAGAGAGGACCCCCCCCACACGAGCCGCTATTCCTTCAGTCATGTAGGGTGGGTGCTCTGCACCCACGCGGTCGCCGTTGACGATTGTGGCCTTCCCCGCGTGGGTCCGTTTGAAATCTCAAATTTGAGATTTCAGATTGGAGAGAGGACCCACCCCACACGAGCCGCTAGTCCTTCAGTTCTTTAATCCAGATATTTCTGAACTTCACCGTGTTGCCGTGGTCCTGGAGGCGGAGCGGGCCGGCCTTGACCTCGATGCCGCCGTCCTTCGACGCCCCACCCGTCGGCCCCGGAATCTCGAAGTTGTCGTGGATCTTCACCCCGTTCAGGAGCACCGTGATCACGGCGCCCTTTTCCTTCTCGCCGGCGGCCTTGAACCGCGGGGCGTGGAACGTGATGTCGTACGTCTGCCACACCAGCGGCGGGAACGCCGCCTGCACCCTGGGCGCGGCCTTGGTGTAGATGCCGCCCACTTCGTTGTTGGCGGTCGGAAGGCCGAACGAGTCGAGAATCTGGACCTCGATGCGGTCCATCTGGTACACGCCGCTGTTGCCGCGGCCCTGCCCCCGCGCCGTCGGCATATATGGACACATGAATTCCAGGTGGAGCTGGTAATCGCCGAACGCTTTCTTCGTCTTCGTATCGCCCTTGCCTTTGTTGATCGTCCCGTCCGGGTTGGCCACCCAGGTCGTGTTCGTCCACTCGTCAATCGACGGCGCCTTGCCCGGCTCGTACGCCAGCAGAATGATCGCGCCGGCCGGCGGCTTCTCGAGTTCGGTGGGCGACTTCGGCGTCGTGTAGGCAAGCTCGACCTTGGCGCCGTTCACCTCGGCCGAAAACTTCTTGTCGGCGATCTGGCCCTTCCCGTTGCCGATCAGATCGACCTTGCCGTCGGCCAGCTTGCCGCTCATCTCGATCTTCGGGGCGTTCTCGCCGCCCACATAAAGGTTGACGCGATACCCGCCGCCGCCCTGCCCGATTACTTCGGCCTTGCCGGCCTGGCCGACGTAGAGGCCCTGGATCCCGTCATCCGCCTCCTCGGCGGGCTTGGGCGCCGGCGGCTTGGCAGGCCCCTTAGGCGCATCGGCCTTGGCCCCTGCCTTGGGCGCCTCGGCCTTGCCCGGAGCGGCCGTCTCGGCGGCGTACAGCCACGCACCGACGGCCATCACCACGAGACCCACCACCACCATCGTCACGATTTTGTGCGCCATGTGCATTCTCCTGGGATTGTCTCTCTCGTTCACACCCGACAACTTGTGACTTTGCACGGTCGGCGCAGCGGGTACGGAGACCCGCCGCGCAAACCCTGGCAAACTTCGTCGGCGTTTCACGCCCGACGCGCCGGCCTACTTCGCCTCGTCCTTGAGTTCCACGATCCAGATGTTGCGGAACCGCACGGGATGCTGATGGTCCTGCAGCCGGATCGGCCCGGCCTTCACTTCCGGCCGGCTCTTGGCCGAGCCCGTGGGGGCCTTGATGTCGGTGTTCTCCTGCACCTTCACGCCGTTTTGCACGGTCGTGACCGTCGCATCCTTGATCTTCTTGCCGTCGGCATCGAACCGCGGCGCGCGGAACGTGAACTCGTACGTCTGCCACGAGCCGGGCGGGAAGCACGCGTTCACCAGCGGGGCCGTCTGCGTGTAGATGGCGCCGCACTGGTGGGCTTCCGGCTTGATGCCGTAGGAATCGAGGACCTGCATCTCATAGACGTCATGCAGGAAGATGCCGCTGTTGCCGCGGCCCTGGCCCTTGCCGGTGGGCTCGAACGGGATACGGAATTCGGCGTGCATCTGGAAATCGCCGAACGTCTGCTTCGACTTGATGTCGCCGCCCTTGACCTGGATGCTGCCGTCGTCCATCGCGACCCACTGGCACGGCTCGCCCTTGAGTTGCGTCCACGCCGCGGTGTCGGACTTTTTGCCTTCCTCGTACGCCAGCAGGACGACCGCGCCGGCCGGCGGCTTCTGGAGTTCCGTCGGCGACTTCTTCACCGTGAACTTGAGATCGACCTTGCCGGCCTTCGACTCGGCCTTGAGCTGGCCGTTCTCGATCGTGCCGGTCCACGCATCGTCACCGCCCGAGAACGTCACTTTGCTCGCGTCGCCCTTGCCGGGCAGATCGACCCACGCGAACTTCTCGCCGGCCGCCGGCGCGCGGAGCACGATCCGGTACGACGGGTCCTCTCGCACCACGTTGGCCTCGGCGGCAACGTCCTTGCCGCCGGTGTTTAAGGTGCCCACGTAATCGCCCACCATCTTGTCGGGCGGCGACTCGACCGGGGGCGCCTTGGGCTCCGACGACTTGGCGGCGCCCTTGCTCGCCTTCTCGGCGGCCATCACCGGCATCGCCGCAACCACGCACAACGCCAGCCCCACGAGCAGCATCGTCCGGATACTCATTCGCCTCTCCCTTTCCGTGATGAGTTCTTTGACACCCCGCTACTTGCCGTCCTTCAGTTCCACAAGCCAAACGTTCCGGAACCGCACCGGATTGCCATGATCCTGAAGCATCAGCGGCGCGGGCGACACGATCGGGCCGGCGACGCCGGCGGTCGTCACGTGATCGATCTTCACGTTCTCATGAATCTTGATGCCGTTATGAATCACCGTGATGGTCGCCGGCGTGACGATCTTGCCGTTCTCGACCTTGGGGGCGTGGAACGTGATGTCATACGTCTGCCACCGGTCCGGCGGCAGGCTGGCGATCACCTTGGGCACCGCCACGCTGTAGATGCCGCCGCACTCGTTGTCCTTCGGCGCCAGGCCGAACGAGTCGAGGACCTGCACCTCGTAGCGGCTCTGGAGATACACGCCGCTGTTGCCGCGCCCCTGCCCCCGCGCCGCCGGCATGTACGGGTTGCGGAACTCGACGTGCAGTTGCACATCGGTAAACGCCTGCTTGGTCTTGACGTTGCCGCCCTTGACGAGCAGGCTGCCGTCGTCCTGTGGCACCCACGGGCACGGCTTGTCGCCGTTCAGGCTGACCCACGCATCCGTCGTGGGCGGCTTGCCTTCCTCAAACGGCAGAAGGACGATCGCACCGGCGGGCGGTTTCTGAAGCTCGGCCGGCGACTTGCGGACCTCCCACTTCATGTCGAACTTGCCGCTCTTCGATTCGGCGACGAGCGACCGCCCGCCCTCAATCGTGCCCTTCCCTTCGGCATCGCCGGCCTTGCTCGCCAGCGGAACCTGCTTGCCTTCGGCCTTGCCGTTGAGCTCGACGCGGACGGCCTTGTCGCCCTCACCCGCCGTGAGGACCGCGCGGAAACTGCCGCCGCCCTCGCCAATGACCTTGGCCTCGGCCTTCATGCCGGCGTTCTGGCCGGCCGGCGTGTAGGTTCCGTTATACTCGCCCTGGATGCCATCGTCCGGCTCCTCGCCGGGCTTGGGGGCCGCGGGCTTGGCGGCCTTCTCGGCAGCGGCAGCCGCTACGGCGTGGACGCCCAGGAGGCAGGCGCCGAGACCCAGGGTCAACAGGCACATCGCCAGAATCGTTGATGCACGCTTCATCGTTCGCTCCTTGAATCGCAGGCGTTGCGGCCGGGAATCAAGACTCCCATTTTCCAAATCGGAGGACCTTGCGCCCACTAGAATCTTTCGTGATCAGCATGGCGGAGGTGTCGGGATGGTTCCTGACGTACGCCTCCACCTCGGCGGGCGACATGATAAAGAACGCGGTCGACAGGCAATCGGTGATCGTGGCCGAGGTTGCGGCAGCCCATGAACCCACGTTCGCCGCGGCCGGCCGGCCCGTGCGTGGATCGATGATGTGCGGGTTGCCCGGCGGCATGGCCGAGCCGCTCAGCGACCGTTCCTTGAGGAGCACGCTGCCGAGCGTTTGCGACTCGTCCTCCGGGTCCCTCAGCGACACGCGCCAGCCGTCGCGGCCGGGGGGCGCTCCGAACGCCAGCACGCTCGACGTGCCGCCGTTGACGAGCGCCGCCTTGATGCTCCACTCCTTCAGCAGCGCGACCATCTGGTCCACCGCGTAGCCCTTGCCCACGCCGCCGAGGTCGATGCTCACGCCGTCGGCCTTCACGCCGACGAGGTGTTCCGACTCGCGAATGTCCAGGAGGTACATGCCGGTCCGCGCACGGGCGGCCGCCAGTTCCTCCTCGGTGGGCGTGCGGGGCTTCTTGTCGGGATCGCGCCAGCAGGCCAGCAGCGAGCCGATGGTCACGTCGAAGGCCCCGCCGGTCTCGGCGTTGACCTTGGCGGCCGCCTTGATGCAGTCCATCGTGGCGATGCCCACGCGGACGCCCTGGCCCGCGTGAAGGGCGTTGATCTGCGAGATGTCGCTCGTGGAACTGTAGCGGTTGAGCTCGTGGTGCAGGTTATCAAGCTCGGCGAACGCGGCGTCGGCCGCCTGGCGGGCGTACTCGGCATCCTCACCGGCGATGAGAATCTCGAACACCGAGGCCATCGCCACGTGCGAGAAGCGATGGACCGGCGACGAGGGCTTGCTGTCCGTGGTCACCGAGAAGGCATCGGGTATCCGGCTCATGGTTGCCGCTCCGCCTGCTTGCCGCCGGCGGCCTTCGGTTCCTGCGAGGCCACAAATTTCTGCCACAGGCCGTCCTGAACGTACACCACCATGAGCACGCTCGGCCTCAGGCCGAACATCCCCGTCCGGAAATACGGGCCGCGCAGCCGCGCGTCGAGTTCTTCCTGGACCTCCTTGGCGACGATCATAACCGACGCCGGCGGATCGTCCGGGTTCGCGGGCATCTCGTGATACCAGCCGATGTGATCGGGGTCGAACTTCCGGAGATACCACGGCAGCGGCCAGTAATTCTCGGGCGTGATGACCTTGATGATCATCTCGCGGCCGTCGGGCGCGACGGCGGCCACACGCTCGACCAGCCGCGCCATTTCCACGCCATCGGTCGAGGTGGGCGGATAGTTGTACGGGTTCCGCTGGTCGGCGTAGTAGCGGAAATTCAACTGGTACGATTCCCAGCCCAGGTGGACGGCCAGCGCCGCCAGCACCAGGCACATGGCCCCCCGGCTCCAGCGGCAGGGCATCCACCTCACGAGCGCCACGGCGCCCACGCCCGCCAAGAGGATCATCCCGTGGAGGAAGCTGAGCATGCACCACGGCGTCTTGTACGGAATCATGGCATACGCGGCCGTCAGGGCGAGCGTGTAGAAACCGAGGAACCGCACGAGCGGCCGGTGGGCGTCGGGGATGTCATTCTTCCGCAGCGCAGCCACGAAGCCGACGATCGCCAGGCCCACGATAAGCCCCTCTGTCCACGTGAACCCGCGGGCCGGGTGGTCGCAGATGAGCATCGCCAGGTAGAAGTACCACGCGTGCGTGTGGATTCCGTTCTCGCCCGCCTTGCCGGCATAGGACGTGTAGCTCAGGAGCGAATCAAGCGGCCCCCGCCAGTTGGCTCCGAACGAGGAGAAGAGCAGGCACGCCACGATGATCGCGGCGGCAATGCCCAGCACGAGCGGCCGCCAGCGCAGGCATTCGCGGAAGGCGAGGCCCCGGCCGTCGCGCAGTCGCGCCCAGAGATGCGTGAGCACGAGGCCCGCCACCATCGCGGCCCCGGCCAGAACCCACGTTTCCTTCGTGGCGTGCATGAGGCCGATCGAGACGCCCGCCGCCACGGCCCACGCCGCCGATTTCGTTTGCGTGTATCGCCAGGCCGACACAATGGCCCCCGCCGTGAAAAATACGAGGAGCATCTCCTGGACGTAATAGCGGCTGTAGAAGACCATCGCGGGCGAGAGAGCCGTCAGGACCCCCGCGCAGACCGCCGCGGGCATGCCAAGGCCCTTGCGGAGCGGCCAGAGGAGCAGCACGAGCGCCACGCCAAAGATCGCGGGGACGATGCGGTACTGGAACTCGTCGGTCTCGGCGAAGGTCCTGGCCTGGCCAAGCCAGAGCGACGGCAGGGTCAGGTAATAAAGGCTGGGGCCGTGATGCTCGCCGGGGTCGTAACGGTAGGTGCCGTCGTCAAACAGTTCGCCGGTCTTGACGGCCTGGTTGGCCTCGTCGGCGTGCATCGGCCGCAAAGCCAACCGTGGCAGACGGAGCGCTAACGCCCCGACTGCCACGGCCAGGAGACAGATTCCGAAAACCGCCGCATGGCGTTTCATTTTTCGGGCGTGCCGTAAGCCTCAACTTCGATGTAATGATTCTGGTCGTTCGAGGTGTTGCCCTTGCTGTACAGGCGAATGTAGCGGCCCGTGACGCCCTTGGCATCCATCAGACGGCCGCGGAAGTCCTCGATGTACTCCAGATCCTTGCCGATGCCGAGACCCGAGGAGTTGTCAAAATCGTTGTTGTACACGGTCTTGACGTTCTCGATGAAGTCCGGATCGTCGGCCACCTGGACGATGACGTCGTGATAGACGCGGCCTTCGCCATGATAATGCCACACGAGCATGGCATAGATCTTGACCTTCTGCTTAAGGTCGATCTGAACCCACTGCTTCCCAGGTCCAAGTTCGACGAAGCTGCCGTCGGTGCCTTCCTTGTCGCCATCGGTGATGAGCTTGAGTTCGCCGATGATCGGCTCGGAATCGCTGGAGGTCACGGGCTTGCCGGCGGCGAGGTTCGCGGAGCCCTCGGGGGCGAAGAACGGATCGCGGTTCTTGTCGACGTACTTCTCGAGGGTCGGCGACGGCTTGATGTTCTTGGGCGTGCCCTCGAACATGGCCTTGGGCATCTTGATGGGCAGCGGCACGAGCTTCTCGCCGTTCGGGCCGGTCTTCGCGGCCGGCTGATCCTTGGCCGCCTCGGCCGGCTTGGCCGCATCCGCGGCCGTCGCCTGAAGGGCCGGTCCCATGACAAAGGCAAGGCCCGCCAGGCCCGCCGCCAGAGCCACCGCCAACGCCAAATACCTTCTCGTCTTCATACGCTCTTCCCCTGCTCCTGTGGACATTGCGTCCGGTTCATCCCCGCGGGATGGTTCCGCCCATCCTCACCTATACAACCGGTTCCGGGGCCTTGTGTGTCGCTAGAAAGTAGCGTCCGAACCCCCCGGCGTCAAGCCCGAAGACGCCCGCGCTTGCTCTCAGATTCTCCGGGCCTCTGTACTCTTCTCGCGGTTCAATCAGTGATCACACAGGAAAAATCCGGTCGAGCCGCCTGATTTTGAGGCAGATGCTTGAACTGCGGCAGGTTTTCGGGCAGAATAGCTATTTCGTTTGGCGAACATGGGCCGGGAAGGCGCGCGGGAGAGGCGCCACGGCCGCTCAACCAGGTCTTGAAAAGGAGAGGCACCATGTTGCGTAAATGGGTCGTACCGGCTGTCGTCGGATCGTTGGCGCTGTTGTTCGCGGTATCCGCAAGCATCCAGGCGGCCGAGAAGGCCAAGGCCGAGCCCAAGCCCCCCACCGAGGCCAAGCCCGACGAGATCGAGAAGATCACCGCGGCGGCGCCGGACACGGCTTTCGTCAAGCCCGCCCAACCGCGCAAGCTGCTCGTGTTCAGCCTCACGAAAGGGTTCCCGCACAGTTCCGTGGGCGTCGGCGGCAAGGCGTTCGAGATCATCGGCAAGAAGACCGGCGCCTGGGAGACGGTCATCACGACCGACGTGTCGATCTTCGCCCCGGACAAGCTCAAACAGTTCGACGCCGTGATGATGAACAACACGACCGGCAACCTCATCGACGACCCGGCCCTGAAGCAGAGCCTGCTGGACTTCGTCAAGGGCGGCAAGGGCATCGGCGGCGCACATTCCGCAACGGATGCCTTCTATGACAAGTGGCCGGAATACGGCGAGATGATGGGCGGCTTCTTCAAGGGGCACCCGTTCCACAAGATTTCGGTGAAGGTCGATGATCCGAAGAGCCCGCTGACCGCCATGTTCGAGGGCAAGGGCTTCGAGTTCAGCGACGAGATTTACACGTTCAAGGACCCGTACTCGCGCGAGAAGCTGCACATCCTCCTCAGCGTCGACTGGGAGAACGCGAGCCTGCCGAAGGGCAACCGCGACGATAATGATTACGCCCTGGCATGGATTCACGATTTCGGCAAGGGCCACGTCTTCTATTGCGCGTTCGGCCATCAGCACGAGGTTTTCTGGAATCCCACGATCCTCAAGTTCTACCTGGCCGGCATCCAGTACATGATGGGCGACCTGAAGGCCGATGCCACGCCCACCGCGAAGCTGAAGATCGAAGCGGCCCCCGGCCCGAAGCTGGCGCCTCAGCCTGAGAAGAAACCGGCCGAAAAGAAGCCGGCCGAGAAGAAGTAACCCCCAAGGATACCGGAGACCTCCGGCGGCGCGCGATCGCGCTGCCGGAGGACTCACACAAGGAGACACTCATGCGTCGCATCGTTCTGGTAGCACTGGCTGTGGCGAGCCTGGCAGCGCTGGGCCTGGTTTCCGTCTATGCGGCACCGGCCGAGACACCCGCTGCAAAGCCCGCGGCCCCGGCCGCCAAGGCCGAGACGCCCGCCCCCGCCGGCTCGGGCCTCAAGCCCGATGCCGAAGGCTGGATCACCCTGTTCGACGGCAAGAACCTCGATGCCTGGCAGGAGCCGCCGGCCAAGAAGTGGAAGGTCGTTGACGGCATCATGACGTGGGACAAGGGTTGCGGCGACATCTGGACGAAGGACAAGTTCGGCGATTTCACGATCGACCTCGAGTTCAAGTGCGCCCTGGAAGACAAGGCCGCCGGCATCCACTCGACCAACAGCGGCGTGTTCCTCCGGTCGCCCGAGGGTGAGAAAAACTGGCTCCAAGGCTCCATCGAAATCCAGATCCTCGCCCCGCCGGCCAGCGGCAAGGCCGACAAGCACACCACCGCCGCCGTCTACGATTGCCTCGCGCCAAGCGTCTTCGCCGACAAGCCCGCCGGCGAGTGGAACCACATGGTCCTCACCGCCAAGGGCAACTCGATCACGATCGAGCTCAACGGCAAGAAGGTCATCGAGACCAGCCTCGACCACTGGACCACGGCGGGCGAGAACCCCGACGGCACGAAGAACAAGTTCAAGACGGCCTACAAGGACATGGCCAAGGTCGGATACCTCGGCCTTCAGGACCACGGCGCCCCGGTGTGGTATCGCAACATCAAGATCAAGCCGCTCAATTAGTTCGGCAGCGCCATTCAGACTCTGCGCGGCGGGTTTTTCGGCCCGCCGCGTTTTTTTCATAAGGCCCCGGCGAACCCTTGGCGTCCGCCGCGCCTCATTTCCTCTCATAGACCACGCGGCCAATGAGGTTGGGGTGCATGGCAACTGGAATCGGAACATGTGCCTGAGGAGCGCTACCCATGCCCATCTTTGACGTCACGCTGCCCCTGACGCCCGCGACCCCCATCTACCCCGGCGACGCCCCGTTCACCTTCGAGATGTACAGGACGCTGGAGGCCGGCGCCACGTCGAACAACTCGCGCCTGTGCATGGGGTCGCATAATGGGACGCACATCGACGCCCCCGCACATTTCATCCGCGGCGGGGCGGAGATCGGCGACATCCCGCCCGAGGTCCTCGTAGGCCCGTGCCTGCTGGTGGATGTCGGCGGCGTGGACGTGATCACGCCCGATGTCCTGAAGCCGCTGAGGCTGGAAGGCCGCGAGCGGATTCTCTTCCGCACGAAGAACTCGGCGTGGATCAGCAAGCGGTTCCAGGAGCCGTTTGTGGCGTTCTCGGCCGACGGGGCACGCTGCCTGGTCGACATCGGGCCGGTCCTCATCGGCATCGACGCCCCGTCGCTGGACGTACGCGGCGCAGCCGGCCACCCGGCGCACATGACCATCCTGGGCAGCGGCAAAATCAGGGGCGCCATCGAGTGGCTGAATCTGGCGGGCCTGGAACCCGGCGAGTACGAGCTTTTTTGCGGCCCCCTGAACGTGACCGCCGCCGAGGCCGCGCCCTGCCGCGTGTTCCTGAAGCGGTGACGCCAGCCGCCCGGCGCCGAATCGCGCCGCCCGAGCCTTACCACCCGCACGTATTCAGCGTCATTGCCTATTTCGCCGTTCCTGGCCGCTCCAGGGCACCCACATGGGGGTGCCCCTACGAAGAACGCGCCGTAGGGGCGGCCCCGTGTGGCCGCCCGTCGTATCTAGCCATAACGCTAAACACGTACTACGACCCGATCATCAGCGACCGGGCAACGTACTGCACGGCGAAGAGGATCGCAAACACGATCACCAGGATGTGAAGCTCGCGGGCGCGCCCGGTCACGACCTTCAGCAGGGCGTACGTGATGAAGCCCCACGCGATGCCGTCGGTGATCGAAAAGCTGAACTGCATCATGACGATCGTGAGAAACGCCGGAATCGCCTCGGAGTAATCGTCCCACTTGATCCGCGCCACCGTCCCCATCATCATGACGCCGATGAGCACCAGCACGGGCGCGATGACCGGGTAGAACTTGATCTCGATCGGCGTGCCGATGACGACCTGCCGCAGCGCCTCGCCCGTGCCTGCATGGATGAAGTGCGTGCCCATGCCCACCATCTCGACCACGGGCGCGAACATGAGCGACGCCAGGAGGAGCACGCCCGTCACGATAGTCGCGAGGCCGGTCTTCGCGCCCTCGCGCACGCCCGCGGCGCTCTCGACGTAGGACGTTACGGTGCTCGTGCCCACGACGGTGCCGACCACCGTGCCGATCGCGTCGGCCAGGAGCGCCTGGCGCGCCCGCGGCAACTGGCCGCGCGCATCCAACAGGCCCGCTCGCTCGCACACGCCGATGAGCGTGCCCACCGTGTCGAACAGGGCGAGGAAGAAGAATATGAACATCACGAGAAGGATGTCAGCGATGGAATGGTCGCGGAAGAGCGCCAGCGGGTCCTTGAAGATCGCACCGAACGTCGTCCGCGGCAGCTCAGGCAGCGCCACCACGCGGCCGAGGAGGCTCTCGCTCGCGCGCGGCTGGGCCAGGATAACCCGCACGTCGCCCGGCTTGACCGGCGGGGCGGGATCGACCTTGCCCTTGGTGATTCCGGCCCGTTCGAGCCACTGGGCCTCGGTGATCACCTCGAGGCCGTCGGGCTGATAGTACCGGGGCTGGAGGTAATCCACCGCCAGCGCCAGGAGGGCCGTGGCCAGGATCGTCACGAGCACGGCCCCGCGGAACTTCAGCGACGCCAGCACCGCTGCAATGGCAATGCCGGCCAGGACCACCAGCGCGATCGGGCTCCGCAAGTCTCCCAGGCGGACGAGCACCGCGGAACTGTTCTGCACGAGGCCGCCGTACTGGAGGCCCACGAACGCGATCAAGAGGCCGATGCCCACCGCAATGGCGTACTTGAGGCCGTCGGGCACCGCCGTCATCACCGCTTCGCGCAGGCCGAACACGCTGACGAACACGAAGAAGGACCCCGCCAGGAAGTTCGCGAAGAGCGCTTCCTGCCACGTGAAGCCCATGCCCACGGGAATCGCGCCGCACACGGTAAACGCGAAGAAGAAGTTGTGGCCCATGGCGGGCGCCAGGGCGATCGGGTAGTTCGCCAGCACGCCCATCAGGAAGCACGCCGCCGCCGAGGCCACGCACGTCGCGAAGAAGACGTCGCTCGGCGGCATGCCCGCGGCGGCCAGGACAGCGGGCTGAACGAAAAGGATGTAGGAGAGCGTCAGATAAGTGACGAGGCCGCCACGAATTTCCGTTCCGACGGTGGTGAGGTGCTCACGCAACTGGAACATGGAGAACCACTCCGGCTGACCCCCAGAGTCTTATCATGCGCGCACCCCATGCGCCAACAGAATTCAGGCGGTGGCCCAAGGACCGTTGCCGCGCTATTCCTCGATGATGATCGCGCCCGTCGGGCAGGCCTCGGCGGCCTCGCGGACGGAATCCCCCATCGCGGCGGCAATTTCCTTCACAAGGACGACCGACTTGTCGTCGCGTATCTCGAAGACTTCCGGGCAGATGTCGGCGCAAGGACCGCACCCCGTGCACAACTCAGGATCGACGCGAACTTTCATGTAGCACCTCCTCCGGACCTCGCTCTGGCCTCACGGTTGAGGCTCCGGCCCTGATTGTACCGAAGCCGCGCCGCGGCGTCGAGAGCCGTCCGGGAAAAATACGTGGAGGCGGCTTGCGGCCGCCTCCACGGTTTCATCTTCGTAGCTCTTGCGCTAATCCGGCGCCCCGTCCAAGTTAGAGACTTCCCGTCAGGGGCTTCTGCCGCTCCCGATCCTATCCCACGTAACCCTTCCGAGATGCCGGCCCACGCAACAGGCCGCTTCGGAGGACAGGGAATCTACTTTCTGGGGGTCAGCTTGCCGATGGCTACAGCCAGATCCTTCAAGCTCGCGCCGTCGGTCACGTAGACGACCGACTTGCCCTGGCGAGTGCCGATGACCAGGCGGCCCATGCGCAGCAGGCCGAGATGATGGCTGACGGTCGGCTGCTTCAGGCCGAGCGTGTTGCACAGCGTGGTCACGTTTTTCGGCCCAGCCGACAGAATCTTGAGGATGCCCAAGCGAGTCGGGTCGGCCAGCATTGCAAATCCACGTGCCCATTCCGCCAATTCGATCCTTTTCGCCATCTGAACTACCCTTCCTTTCGTTACCCCCCTGACCCTGGATTATAACTCACCAACAACATCATTACAAGCCCCGACGTATCACATCGTCTTGCCCGAGGCGTCGAGCCCGCGGTGCCACCCACTCATGCCAGTATAGCAATCCGCGCATTGCGTGCAAGGCAAAACCGGTTAGGCTGCTCCGGCATTCACATATTACGGACGTGGCATGGCGCGTGACCGGCGGTGCGCCGTTGCCCGTTCGCACAGCCGGACAAGGCCGGCTCCGCCACGGCGGATCTTCGACGTGGCACGCGGATGAGCCTCACGCCAGACACGTGCGTCATTCGGCCGTGAATTGCAGCCGAATCACATCCAACATCTTAGGGGCCTCGGTGAGTTGAACCTTCACCTGATTCGCCGCCGCCTCCGCCGAAAGGGCCGCGCCGGGAACCCATCGGTTCGACGCGAAACGGCCTCGCGCGGCGGACTTCAGCCGCAGGCCGGGTTTCTGGAACTCCACGCGCATGGTCTTGCCGATCAGCACGAAGTCGTCGGGCCCCATTTTGACGATGGCGGCAAAGCCGGGGGTCTCCTGCACGTCGCCTTCCCACAGATTGCCATAGGGGCGCGTGGCCTGGGCCTTGACCGCATAGCCCTGAAATTCCGCCGCAAACACGCTCTCCGGCTTCTCGTTCTTATCGAGCTCGAAACAAATGAGCTCGCGCGGCACGAGGCCCTGGCGCGCCAGGATGAGTTCGTCCATCTCCTTGATGACCTCGTAGCTCATCTTGAGATTCGAGTACGTGAGGCACTGCGGCACGACCTTCTGATCCGACTCGTTCGGAACGCGCAGGTAAGGCGAGAACAGCATGCCGTCGTGCTGGAAATACGTGAACCAGCACTGCTCGGCGGCGCGGGCATCGGCGTGGGCCTCGGGAATCAGGATAGGGTTCTCCTTCTGATCAAACGCGGCCACCCACGCCTTGAAGTTGGGCTGGTAGATATCCGCCGCGCAGGAAAACGAACTGGGCGTCGTGACGCGGAAAACATCCATGACGTGGTATTCCGGCCCGCCGATCGGCCCGCCCGGCGACTCGATCGACCCCAGCCAATCGTTGATGAACATCGGCAGCGGATAGACCTCCTTGCCCGCCCCCGCCACGTGCTCGATGAACTTCCCGACGGAGTAAGACATGAAGATCTTCTGCCCGTCGGAGCCCTCGCCGAAGACCTGCGCCCACGTGCCGGCCGTCTTCTTGCCGGCGCGGTCCCACACCTGCTGAAGCCATTTCACGAGCCGGCCGTCGTGGGCGGCAAGGTACTTCGTCAGGTCCTCGGGCACCGCCGATTCCCAGCCTTGAGTGGCCGCCGCGGTCTGGTCCCGGGTATTGTCGATCTCCTGGCAGCCGGTCTCGTTCTCCGGCTGGACCATGACCACGGTGTAATGGCCGGCGTCCTTCTCCTTGATATGCTCCATCAGCTTGACGAACGCGCGCCGATCGGCCGTCCATGCGGCCTCGCAAAATGGCGATACGGCTCCCGTTTCCTTGCCGGCCGGCGTCGTGGCCCGGAAGAACCGCTTGCGGTCTCCCGAGACCCAGCGCGGGGCGTAGCCGACGTGCCCGTTCTTGATCGCGCCGAACCAGAGCACGACCACCCGCATGTCGCGCTTGCGGCACTGCTCGATGAGCGTGTCGATCATGCGGAAATCGAACGTGCCCTCCTGCGGCTCCAGCGTCCGCCAACTGATGGGCACCAGCACGGTGTTGAGGTCGTACCCCTTGTAGGCATCGAGCATCATCTCGAGCAGCGGAAGGTCCTTCGGCGCCTCATAGACATTATTGGAGAACTCGCCGCCGCGCATCAGGAACGGCTTGCCGTCGACCATGAGCTGCCAGACGCCGTGGTTCTTCTGGAGGCGCGGCATTTCGGCGCCGGCCGCAAGGGCCTGACCCGCCACAAGTCCCATGATCGCCGCGGCCAGGATGGCCGCCGCGCGTTTCGTGCCTCTCGGATGTCTCATGTGTTAACCTCCATGATGTACACGTTCATTGCAGATTTCGGCCCTGCCCGCGCGCGTCGTGCGTCTCACGTCACGGTTTCGCCTGCGGCCGCGCCGGTCGCCGCTCGGCGGCGCCCTTGTCGGCCGAGGGTGCAGCCTCCGGCGGCGCGGCCTTGGGCAAGTTGGACAAGTCCACGGTGGTCTCGGCCGCGGCTTTCAAGGCGGGCACTGGTTGGCCGCCGGCGTCCATCAACGGTTTGGCCAGGTTGGCGACCGTGAGTTTCCTGACATGGACGTCCCAGGACGGCGGCAGCACCACGATCCGCAGGTAGCGGGCTTTCGTCTTTTCAAAATAGCCGTTCCACTGCCAGGGATTTCGCATGTGATCGACTTCCACCAAAGTCCTCCAGTGGGCCTCGTCGTTGGAGACCTGGGCACAGAAGTGGATGACCTGGATGGCCGTCACGGCGATGGTGTCGAACTCGGTTTCCGCACCGAAATCAACGCACAGCCATTGCGGAAAGTGTTGCCCCATGAACCAGTCGCCACCGCCCGACGCCGTATATTTGGCGGCCTGCGCGGTGTTCACGCTGCCGGTGATCTTCTTGCCGATAATCAGGTTCGCGGTATCCTTGGGCGCGTCGGGCGCCGATGCCGGGGTCATCGGCGGCTTGGGCGGCAGCGGCGGCCGCGGTTTCTTGGGCGGCTTGGGCCCAGGCGGCGGCGCGCTGGTGTCCACGATCGAGTAACACCGGTACTCCGTCTGATACGGCGCCTCATTGCCGCCGGTCTGAAATCTGGCAAGCACGCGGTACTCGTTTTTCAGAAGATCGGTATCCTTGAGCTTGTTGCCCGCGCCATCGTAGGCGGTGACCGTGACGCCTTCCGGTTTCGACAGTTTGCCGATAATTTCGGCCACCGCGACAGGCCCCGGCACGGTGATCGTACCGGCGGCGTTGTCCAGGGCCAGGCCCTTCTGGCCGGTTACGGTCGCCCGCGGCGCAGCGTTCTCCTCGCGGTTGAACACCTGCAATTCAGGAATGCCCAGCGGGGCGGACTTGCTGGTAAACACGAGCCGCACGTACTTGTACTTCACCGGCTTGAAGGTGAGAGTGACGACGTTGAGGTCTTTGGTGTTCGCGTTGGCGAACTGGCCGTCGGCATCGGCGGCGATCAGTTCGGGGTCGTAGACCGTGCCGACGCTGGAATCCTCGTCGATATCGCAGTCATCCGTGCCTTCAAGACGCCAGCCGGTAAAGGCCGCGCGGCCGTTGAAAAGATAGAACCGGACCGTGTTGAACGTGACGGGCGCGTCGCCCAGCTTGACGCCGCCGAAAGAGCCGGCCTGCCCGGCGGTTCCCCACATGCCCATGGTATCCAATCGGCCGTCGTTGATTTTCGAGATGACAAACGGTCCGTGCCCGCCGCTCCCAAAGGGCGCGGTGCCCTTGCCGCGGGCCAGGTTGGTGTCGTTGTCGGCCGCGCCTGATTGAGATAACGGTAGCGGCAAAAGCAAGGCTGCTGTTACCAGGATCGCGTAACATAATACGTGGCGCTTGATGGAAGCTCTCATTTGTCCTCCTTCGATTGTCGACGCTCTATTCCTCGGTTCCTATTCCTCGGTTCCGCCCTGCCCGTTGTCGGGATGGAACGCCGAGGCGGGCAGGCCTGTCCCGTTGCACAGGTTGCGGACGGCCGCATTACACCAGGCAAGTCGAATTTGCGTGGGCCGCGCCGCCCGCCGACGTGCAGGAAAAACCGGATTTACCGCGGGATTCCGAATCATACGCGAATGTACATAAGAATATGGTGGGCGATACTGGACTTGAACCAGTGACCTCCTGCGTGTCGAGCAGGCGCTCTAGCCATCTGAGCTAATCGCCCCCCATCCGCGATGCGTGCGCCATAAGAATACCCGCACCGGCGGGTATGTCAACCCCAATTCAAATTGAGCCCGGAAAACGCCTCATTCACGGCGCCGCGGACCTCACAGCGGCAGCCACTTGCCCCACGCCATCTGCCGGATCGCCGCCAGCGTGTCCTCACCGATGACCGCGCAGCCGGGATCGGTCGCGCGGTCCTCCGGCACGAGGCCCAGAACGGCCGCGCCGGTCACGCGCTGGATTTCGTCGGGATTCGTGAGCTGCGCCACATCTTCCGTATCGCGGTCGTACCGGTTGATGATGATGCCCGCGATCGTGAGGCCGCGCGCCCGCGCCGCTTCGACCGTCAGGGCCGTGTGGTTGATCGTCCCCAGGTTCGGCCGCGCGACGATCACCAGCGGCAGCGCGAACTCGCGGGCCAGGTCGGCCACCGTCTGCTCGCGCGTGACGGGGCACAGGAGGCCCCCGATGCCCTCGACGATCATGACGTCGTGCGCCGCCGTCATCCGCCGCCACGCCGCCCACATCGGTTCGAGGTCCAGCGTGATGCGTGCCCGTGCAGCGGCAACGGTCGGCGCCAGCGGCACGGCCAGGCGAATCGGGCAGATCTCGTCGAGCGTCTCGGGCGCATCGGCCGCCTGGGCCAGGAACTCCGCGTCCTCCGACACCAGGCCCTCGCGGCGCCGCACGCAGCCGGTGGCCACGGGCTTCATCACGCCCACGTTGACGTTCAGCCGCCGCAGCGCCATCGCCAGCGCCGCCGCGATCACCGTCTTGCCGACGCCCGTGTCCGTCGCGGTAATGAACAGGCCGTGCTTCATGCCCCGGTCACCTCCGCGATGCCCTGCTCCACCGCCGCCACGAGGCGTGCGAGGCTCTCGTCGGAAATGCAGTACGGCGGCATGAGCACGATCACGTCGCCGAGCGGCCTGATCCACACGCCGCGCTTCCGCGCCGCCAGGCACACCTGCCCGCCGCGCCGCTCAGCCGCCGGATACGCCTGGCGCATGGCGCGGTCGGCGACAAGCTCGATGCCGACCATGAGGCCGCGCTGCCGGACCTCGCCCACGTGCGGCATCCGGGCGACGGCGGCAAGACGCTCGCGAAGGAGCGACTCGAGCTGCGCGATCCGCCCGAGAACGCCGTCCTTCTCAAACACGTCGAGGCTCGCGATGCCGGCGGCGCACGCCAGCGCGTTGCCCGTGTACGTGTGGCCGTGGAAAAACGTGCGGTACTGACTGTAGTCGCCGAGAAACGCCTCGTAGAGCCGCTCGGTCGCCAGCGTGGCCGCCAGCGGCAGATACCCGCCCGTGATGCCCTTCGCCACGCACAGGAGGTCCGGCTGCACGCCCTCGTGCTCGCAGGCAAACATGCGGCCGGTCCGGCCGAAGCCGGTGGCGACCTCGTCGCAGATGAGCAGGACGTCGTGCCGCCGGCAGGCGTCGGCGACCCGCCGCAGATACCCCGCGGGTTGCGTGATCATGCCGCCGGCGCCCTGCACGAGCGGCTCGACGATGACCGCCGCCACTTCGCCCGCGTGCTCGGCCAAGATCGCTTCCATCTTCGCCGCGCACGCCATGCCGCAATCCTCGCGCCGCATCTGGAGCGGGCACCGGTAACAGTACGGCGACGGGGCCTGCAACGTTGGAAACAGGAGCGGCCGGTACAGGCCGTGAAACAGGTCGATTCCGCCGACGCTCACCGCGCCGATCGTATCTCCATGATACCCGTGCGTGAGGCTGACGAACTTCGTCCGCCCGGGCTGCGGCGTGGCGCACTGCTTCCAGTACTGGAACGCCATCTTCAGCGCGATCTCGACGGCCGTGGCCCCGGCATCGGAGTAGAAGACCCGCGTCAGGCCCGCCGGGGCAATGCCGACGAGCCGCTCCGCCAGCTCGATCGAGGGCACAGACGCCAGGCCCAGCAGCGTCGAGTGCGCGATCCGGTCGAGCTGCTGCCGCACGGCCTCGTCGATCTCCGGCCGCCGGTGCCCATGCACGTTGCACCACAGGCTCGACACGCCGTCGATGTAGCGGTTCCCGTCGGAGTCGATCAGGAACTCGCGCTCGCCGGCCGCGATGACGACGGGGTCGCCGGCCACCCACTCGGCCATTTGCGTGAACGGGTGCCAGAGGTGCGCCTTGTCGGCGTCGCGAAGCCGTCGCGTGAAGTCGCTCGGCGGGGGCGTCATGGGGCGAGGCTCACCACCAGCGGCGTGCCGATGCCGCCGCCCAGGCGCAGCACGGCGCTCTGCCGGTTGACCGCCACTTCCAGGAGGCCCGCGCTGCCGACGTACGCCAGCAGCAGCCCGGCGGGCACGTCGCTGTAGGCGTGCGAAAGGCCGTGGATCACGGCGCCGCCGATGTGCACTTCGATCGCCGCCGGATCGTGATTCGCCAGCACGCGGCCGGTGATGTTGGTCACGAGGTTGCCGAACGAGTCGACGTAGAGGACGCGCCCCTTGATGCGTGTGCCCTCGTGCTCCGGCAGCGGCAACTCGAAACGCTGGATGCGGTCGACCCTGGGGCCGAGGTCCGAAAGCTCCGCGCCCTCGGCAATGGCCGCCGCCACCGGCGCAAAGATGTCGCGCCCGTGGAACGTGCTCGAAACCTCGGTGCGGAAGAACCGCCGGTTCTCGATCGCGACCACGCGGGCAGGCCGGTCGCCGGTGCCCGGCAGGAACTCGCTGTGTGCCACGAGCGTCAGGAGGCCGTTGTCGGGCGCCAGGTAGATGTTCCCGCCGGCCTCGGCGGCAAGGGCCCGACGCTCGCTCCCCACCTCGGGGTCAACCACGGCCACGTGGATCGTGCCCTGCGGAAACGCCGTCGCGGCCGAGGCCAGCATGAACGCGGCCGTGTTGACGCTGTGGCGCGGTACCCCGTGCGAGAGATCGACGATCGTGGCCGTCGGACACCGGCCGAGAATCACGCCCTTCATCTGCGCGGGGTAGGTGCTCTCGACCCCGTAATCCGTCAGCAACGTGATGATCGGCGGCATAGGCCCTCCTCTTTCGTTCCGCCGATTATGCGGCATTTCCGGGGCAATTTCAAGCGCAGCCCGTGAAGGATCGCCGGCCCTGGTCGCAGAGGCCCGCGGACAAGGACGAGCCGCCGGACTGTCCGCCGGACCGCGGCGCCCGTTAGCACGCCATCGCGACTTCGCTCTTTGCGCGGCGGGTCTGCGTGCGTCTTTAGCGTTATGGCCGGACACGGCGGGCGGCCACGTGGGGCCGCCCCTACGCCGCGCGCAATCGTCCGCCGCGGCGGATGTGGGTGCCCTGACGTCACCACAAACGAGGCGGCGCCTACGCGCCCGCCGGCGCCTCGGCCGGGGCGAGCGCGGCGGCGAGAAGCTCCATCGGGTGATAGACCGGCAGGCCGGTGCCGGCGGCGAGTTGCGTGCGGCACATGCCGCAGCTCGTGACCACCGCCTCCGAGCCGGCGGCGCGGATGCGGTCGATCGTCTCCTTCGCAATCGCCGACGAGGTATCGGCATTCCTTGACTTCAGGCCGTACGTCCCGCCCATGCCGCAGCACCGCGCGTTCGAGACCACGAAGCGCACGCCCAGAACCCGCTCGAGCGCCCGGCGCGGCTGCTCTCCGCGGCCCGCGGCCCGCAGGTGGCACGGGGCGTGATAGGCGAGTTTCTTCTGGAGAATCGGGCTGCGCGCCGCCTTGAACGCCGCCAGCCGCACCTCGGACTCGGGGGCCGCGATCAGCTCCTCGACGAGCGCGTGAACATCGATCGTGTGGCCGGCCACGAGGGCGGCGCGCGGATCGCCCTCGGCCATCTCGCGGTAATCCTCGGTCAGCGTGAGGACGCACGACGGGCAGCCGCTCACGATCGTGTAGCCGGCCTCGACGAGCGGCGCGAGGACGTCAAGGTTGAACTCCATGTCCTTGAGCGCCCCCTTGGCGTCGCCCGCCGAAATCCTGGGGATGCCGCAGCACTTCTGCACGGGAATGACGATCTCGCAGCCCAGGGCATCCATGACCCGCAGGGCCGCCCGCGCGATGTCCGACTCGTTGAAAAGCTCGAAGCAGCCGGCGAAGTAGGCGATCCGCCGCACAGGCGCCGGCGATCCCGCCTTCGTCCCCTCGGCGATCGGTTCGGCCTCGAACTCGGGCAGCGGCGCATCCGGCCGCACGCCGCCGAGGCCCGACATAAGATACCGCACCGGGTGCCAGCGCAGGAGCGCGTTCGACACGGGCGCCACGGCGCTGCCCAGCCGGCCCATCAGCCGCACCCGGAGCATCAGCCGGTCTCGCAGGCCCAACATGCCGCGCCCGGCCAGGTGCTCCTTGTGCCTGAGGACCAGGCCCGGCACGTTCACATGGCTTGGGCACTCTACGAGACATGTCTTACAGTTGTAGCAGAGGTCGGCGATGCCCTTCATTTTGGCGTCGGCCATGTCGGCGGGCGAAAGGACGCCCGAGAGCGCCGCCCGAAGCAGGTTCGCCTTGGCGCGCGGCGTGGCCACCTCGTCGCCCCGGACGAGATAGACCGGGCAATACGCGCGGCAGGTGCCGCAACCGTGGCAACGCCAGAGTTCGGTCCGCCAGACCTCGCGGTCGAAGGCCTCGCCCGTGGTCCGCCACTGGAAATCCGGTCCCATGCGCAGGTCGCCGGTGTAAACGCCCCGCTCCCGCGTGATGATCTTGCCGGGGTTCAGGAGGCCCGCGGGGTCCCACAGGCGTTTGATCTCGCCCATGACGGTGTAAAGCTCGCCGAACTGGAGCTCGAGGTAGCCGCTGCGCGTCAGGCCGTCGCCGTGCTCGCAACTGATCGTGCCGCCCAGGCGCACCGTCAGTTCGGAGACGGCGTCGGCGATGCCCTTCATCTTGACCACGTCCTCGGCCCGGCGCAGGTCCAGCAGCGGCCGGGCGTGCAGGTTCGAGTCGCCGGCGTGGCCGTAGACGGCGGCCTCGACGTTGAAGCGTTTGAAGATTTCGCGCAGGCCCTGGATGTACGTCACGAGCTGCTTCGGCGGCACGGTCACGTCTTCGATGAACGGCGTGATGCGCGTGGGCCCGGGCAGGCGCTGGAGGATCTGCACGGCCCGCTTGCGGACCATCCACAGGCGCTCCTGCTCCTTCGGGTCGTACGCGTCAACGCCGCCGTACGCCAGGCGAAGCTCGTCGATGATCTTGCGGCGGACAGCGGCGATCGATGCTTCGTTCGCCTCGCGGCTATCGGTCAGGAACTCGACCAGGAGGACCGTGTCGGCCTCCTTCGGCAGGTACTGCTTCGGCACGCTGCCGTCGGTGCGGACGATATCGAGGAAGTGCTTCTCCATGATCTCGCAGGCGCTCGGGCCGAACGCGAGCACGGGGGCGACGGCCTCGCCCGCCTTCTCGAGGCTGTCGAACCAAAGCATGACGCTCGCCCGCTGGCTCGGCTTCGCAACGGCGCGCAGGCCCGCCTCGACGACGATCGCCAGCGTGCCCTCGGAACCGACGACCAGGCGCGTCAGGTCGATCGTGCCGTCGCGCAACACCTCGAACACGTTGTAGCCGGCGGAATTCTTGCTCGTGTGCGGCCGGTAGCGGTTGATGAGCGCCGCGTGCTGCGTGAGCAGGCGCCGCGTGCCCGTGACGATCCGCCCCTGGAGGTCCTGGTGCGATTCCATCGCGGCCAGGCGCGGGTCGCCCGCATCCGTGGGGCGCAGGCGCACCCTCGAGCCGTCGGCCAGCACCACGTCGAGCCACTCCACGTAATCCTTCATCGAGCCGTAGCGGATGCCGCGGCTGCCGGACGCGTTGTTGCCGAGGTTGCCGCCGATCGTGCAAAACGTTTCGCTCGACGGGTCGGGACCCAGCATCAGGCGGTGCGGCGCCAGCGACTCGTTCACCACGCCCGTGACGGCGCCCGGTTGCACGCGGATGAACTTCTCGGCGGGGTTGATCTCGAGAATCTGGTTCATGTACTTCGTGAAGTCGAGCACGATGCCGCGGCCGAGCGCCTGCCCACACAGGCCGGAGCCCGCGCCGCGCGGCGTGATCGAAACGCCCAGCTTGCCGGCCGCCGTAACGGCCTCGACCACGTCGGACGCATCCTTCGGCACCACCACCGCCAGCGGCATGATCTTGTAGATGCACGCGGCCGTCGCGTAGGCGGTCAGGCTGAAGCGGTCGGTCAGGAGGTCTCCGGCGATGCGGCCCCGGAGCGCGCGCTCCACGTCCTCGGAGGTTACGGCATCGGTGGCCATGCCACGAAGCTCCAGAAACGCCGCGGCGATGCGAAGGCGGCGGCGTCACATCCCCCGCGCTTGATTCGCTGCTATAATCGTCATAGTATAGCGCTCGGGCGGCTAATACAAGCCGGGTGGCATGCCTGCGCAGAACGCGATTGCGGATTGCAAATTTGAAAAAGCGACGTGCGGGCGCCGTTTCAATCCGCAATTCGCAATCCGCAATTGAACGGAGTATTCCATTGACCACGGCCATCGGATGCATCTCGGGCGGACTCGACTCGACCCTTGCAGTAGCGCTCATCAAACGCCAGGGGATCGAGGTCATCGCCTTCCACGTGTTGCACCTCTGGCACCCGCTGCCCGAGAACCCCGGCGCCAAGCCGCGGGCCGTGGCCACCGCCGAGTCGCTGGGCGTGCGGTGCGTAACGCTCGACGCCGCCCAAGCCGATCTCGACATGGTGCAGAACCCCAAGCACGGCCTCGGCAAGCGGATGAACCCGTGCATCGACTGCCGCATCTGGTCGCTCGTGCGAGCCAAGGAACTCATGCTGGCCGAGGGCGCCGACTTCGTCTTCACGGGCGAAGTGGTCGGGCAGCGGCCGATGTCGCAGCGCCGTCCGACGATGCGGCTGATCGAGAAGGAATCGGGCCTCGAGGACCTGCTGCTCAGGCCCCTCTCAGCCAAGTCGCTCACGCCCACGAAGGCCGAGCGCGAGGGCCTGGTCGACCGCGAGCGGCTCATGGGCATCTCGGGGCGGTCGCGCCGCGAGCAGATGAAGCTGGCGAGCGAGTTGGGCATCACCGATTACCCGTCGCCGGCCGGCGGCTGCCTCGTGACCGACCCCGCGTTCGCGTTCCGCCTGAAAGAACTCCTGAGCCACGGCCCGCCGAGCGTGGCCGACGTTGAGCTTCTCAAGGTGGGCCGCCACTTCCGCCTGGCCGACGGAACGCTCCTCGTGATGGGCCGCTTCGAGAAGGACAACGTCCTGCTGGAGCGGTTCCTTCAGCCGGGCGACGTAAAACTCGAGGCCGCCGAGATTCCCGGCCCCACGACCTTGCTGCGCGGCAGCGCGAGCGAGGCGAATCTCGCAACCGCGGCGTCGCTGACCCTGAGGTACATCAAGTCTCTGCCGCGCACGCCGTGGCCGGTCCTCGTGACGCCCGTCGGCGGCCAGCCGCGCCAGGTGCCCGCGGCCCCGGCCGATGATGCCGAGGCGCGGCGGTGGATCATCTCGCCGGAGGAACCGAAGTGACGAAGGCCGAACAAGCAGCGAACGATCTGGCGGCCAAGCGCGCGCGGCTGGAGGCGATCCTCAAGGAACTCCGGTCGGTGGCCATCGCGTTCTCCGGCGGCGTGGACTCTACGTTCCTCGTGGCCGAGGCGCGGCGGGTCCTCGGAAGGAAGAACGTCCTGGCGATCACCGCCAGCAGCGAGACGTACAGCCGGCGCGAACTCGATGAGGCGCGGGAACTCGCCAAGCGGCTGGACATCGAGCAGGCCGTGATCGAGACCCGCGAACTTGAGATCGAGCACTTCCGCAGCAATCCGCCCGAGCGGTGCTACTACTGCAAGAAGGAACTGATGGGGCAGATCCTGGCGATCGCGAAGCAGCGCGGCCTTGCCGCCGTGTGCGACGGCGCCAACGCCGACGACGCCGGCCAGTGGCGGCCGGGGATGCGGGCCGCGGCGGAGCTGGGCGTCCGGAGCCCGCTGAAGGAGGCGGGCCTGGCGAAGGACGATATCCGCACGCTCTCGCGCCAGGAGGGCCTGCCCACGTGGGACCGCCCATCGGCCGCGTGCCTGGCCAGCCGGTTCCCTTATGGCCATACGATCACGGCCGAAGGGCTGAAGCGCGTCGCCGCGGCCGAGGACGTGCTGCGCGGGCTCGGCTTCACGGGCTTCCGCGTGCGCGATCACGGGACGGTGGCGCGGATCGAGGTCGCTCCGCAGGACATCGCCAAGGTCGCCGTCGAGCACCGCGAGCGGCTGGTGCGCGACCTCAAGGCCCTCGGCTACGCGTACGTGACCGTGGACCTCCAGGGCTACCGCTCCGGCGCGATGGATGAAGTGCTGCCGCAGCGATAAGATGGGAAGCGGGAACAGGGAAGTTGTGGGGGAACGCCCATGAAAGACCTCCTGGATTACCCGCTTGCGGCCGTTCGGTCAGCCTTCCGCACCCTCATCGGCTGGACTGCCGTTATGGCAATCACCTCCGTTGGTAGCTTCATCGTGGCTCGCTGCATCGAACTAGGCGGTCACGCCCTTGAATTGACGGCACTATATATCCTATTCGATCTGGCTATCCTCGCTTTCTTCCACTGGCCGGTACTCTACGCTTTTATGGCTACAGCCATGGGCTGGTCTCTTGGGCTCGTTATCGAATCATTCCGCTTCCGCCTCGTTGTTGCCCTCGTCAATGTGGCGTTATGGGCGGCCATGGCCGTATGGATGCCGCTCGAACCCCTATAGGCCCGCAGGGCCGACTGTGAGTAGCCACGCGGCGCAAGCCCGTGGAAAACGACCCGCAAGACACCCCCCCCTTTCTCCTTCTTTGAAGAGCCCCACCGGGGCGATTGAGATCAGCCGCGCCCGGCACAGGATCAATCGCCCCCCTGGGGCTCAAAGACGNNCCACGCGGCGCAAGCCCGTGGAACCAATGCAGGTCCATCGTGTTGTTATTCCTTGTTGTTTGTGGGAGCCCCGCCCGGGGCGACTGAACGCCGGTCAGCTCCAGACGTGTTGCAGATCAAACTGGAGTTCCGGGGTCACGATACTTGGGGGGAGTTCCGGGTGGGCAAAGAAATAAAGTTCCAAGTGAGGCGTTCGGTCCCCAGGCTTCAATCCGCAAGCCGCGATTTCGTCAATCGAGCGCGTATACCCGCACATCGTCGAACCACGCCACATCGTCGGGCGAGGCCTGGTCGCGGGCAAGCAGAAGAATCACGAGGTTCCCCGCGCCCTCGGGCACGCGGACGACGCCGAACATTTTCGCCCACGCGTCGCGCGGCTCGGTGCTGATGAGGTCCACGTCGAGGGTCTCGTGAATCCACTTCTCCTCGGCCGTCTGCCAGCGGACGACAAGGACCGCTTCGCCCCGGCCCTGGAGCCGCCGCACCGCCTCGACGGCGAACCACTTCCCCGGCTCGGCCTTGACCCGCTGCACGTAGCAACCGTCCTTTATGCCCGCCAGGCGAGCCGACCCCTTCGCCACGGCGCCAACGTCGCCATCCCACGCAAACGTGCCGTGCGAGTTCTCGTTCTGCCAGGGCGACCAGCCGGCCGGAAGGATGCTTTTCTTCGTATGTACGTCAGTCGCCACTTTCGTGGCGGGCTCCTGCGCCGGTTTCGCGGCGGGCTCGGAACGCGGCGGCGCGAAGTCGCCGTTCGTCACCAGGTTTTTAAGCGTCCCCGCCTTCTCAAGCGCCGCGATCTTCCACCGTGCCCAGTCTTCCGGATTGCGGGCCGAGCGGAGGGCATCCTCGCTGCCCGGCAGCGCCTCGGGCCAGGTGGTCCGCTTGACGTCGGCGTTCGGCGTCGGCCACCAGCGGTGCTGCTCACCGTANNATCCAAACGTAGCCATCGGAAGCACGGAGGGCCGCCGCCACGTTCGCGCGCAGCCGCTCGGCCCGCGGGCCGCCCTTCCCATCGACGTAATACGGCGACGTGGGCGGGTTGACGTAGGCGTCGAGGTAGATGCCGAAGCCCGTCTGGACCTGCGCTCGGTACTTCGCGCGGTTCTCCGGCGAGACGAGTTCCTGACACGCCCCGCGCATGAGGTTGGCCGCATCGAGAAACTGAAGGTCGCTGTTATAGCAATACGACCCCTCATGCCCGTCGACCAGGGTGATCGTCGGCGGGGCGGCGTCGAGCCAGCCGTCGAGAAAAGCCGGCAGCAGGCCATACCCCTCCGACGCCAGGAACGGCCGCGGATCGGCGTGGCCCGTCGCGCGGCTGCAGACGCTGTTCAGGAAGAAGCTCAGGATCGTCACGTTCGGATATTCGGCAGCCACGGCCTTCATGACCTCGCGGCCGCGCTCGCGGGCCTTGGCGGCGTACTCGTCAAACGAGTGGCGGTCGCGGGCGACCTGCGCCCCGTACGAAAACGGCGCGTGCGGCGGCGTGTACGGCTCTGGGTCAAACGCCAGGCCCCGGCAGCCCGATTCGCGAGCCACCCGCGCCGCGATCCGCCAGTGCTCGACGATCTCCTTCCACCCGGCATCGTCGAACCAGTCGACATCGCCGGGGTTCGCCCAAACCACCACGAGGTTGTCGGTCAGGCGCTGGAAGCGACACGCCTTGAGGTCCTCGACCGCGCCGGCGAACCAGTCGTACTTCCACGGCTGTTTCGAGAACGCGGCCCGCAGTTGGCACGGTTTCTTATCGTCGCCCCGGCCGACCACGTTGAGGATGATGCCGTCGAACGGCCGCTTCTCCATATCGTCGCGATGCTCGCGCAGCCACTGCGTGTCGAAGAAGAGGTCCCACCCGACGGCGATCAGCTTCTTGGGCCGCCGGGCATCGGGGACATTCTCCGCGGCGCCGGCCTGAGATGCCAAGGCAGGCAGAACCTGAAGTCCCGCGACCACCATCAAGGCCGCCACACGAACACGGAGATTCATGGCACCCTCCCGATCGAAGCGTCACCCCACGGAACGCGGTGCCATTATGCAACAGCGTCGGGGGTCTGGCAACGGAAACCGGCTGGGCGTGCCGCGGTGTGTAGTCTCATCTGGCGGGGACGCGGCTATGGCTGGGCGACGGGCCTGCGAATGCCTTTGGCGCGGGTCGTGCGGAGCTGCCCCTTTCGGCGGACAATCAACGGCGGGCTTCCGGAACTCTTCATCATCTTCGTCAGCATCGACGGACTGGATTCTGCCAAGCGAAGCAGGCGCAGCGTCGCGCCCGCCGGTGTATTTCGCCCCTGTTCCCATGCCTGCACGGTGGCCGGGGCCACGTTCAGCAGACCCGCGAAGATGTGCTGGCTGACTCCCATACGCTCTTTTCGCAGCGCGATGAGTTCATCGGCCTTCATCGGACATGGCGCAGGCACGACCGCCACCTCACGCCGCGTCAATTCACGTCCGTGGCGCAGGGCATCGATCCCCTCCACCAGGGCGTCCCGTATTCCTTCATAGAACTTATTTCGGCGGGCCATAACGCACCTCCATCTCCCTGTCGAGGAGCGCCTTGAGCCTTTTCAGGTCGCCGGCCTCCGCCTGAGAGAGATTCGCTTTCACATTCTTCGGAAAGGCCACCACGAGCAGCGTCACGCCCCACAATGGGTAATCCGCGAAGACCACCCGCCATCCGCCACGCTTGCCGCCGTGTTCCCGAGCGCACCGGACCTTCTTCAACCCACCGGTGCCGGGGATGACGTCACCCCGCCCGCCGGCGATATCCTGCTGAAGACCGCGCAACTGCTCGTCAGAGAACTTCCCCGCGCGCACCTGCGCGGTGAACACCGGCAGTTCCACAAACAGCCGCTTCATGCGTCCCCCCCCGTCGCTTTCAAACTATACTATCGGATAACACACTTGTCAAGGATGAGGCTTATACCAAACCACGGGCCACTCGACTTCGCCGCTGCTAAACCCTGAGGCGACGCCTTGGCCACGCCCCACCTCACTTGGCTTTTTTCTTCGCCGCGGGCTTGTCCGCGGTGCGATAGGGATACTCGTCGAACTTCTCGCCGCCGCCGACGACCCGCGGGTCCTGGGTTTCGGTGAGGCGCTTCTCAAGGTCCGCCGCCATGCGCTGGCGGGCCTCGGC
>PMZT01000106.1 GCA_003170085.1 Planctomycetia bacterium
AACTACGGCGACGTCGCCGCGCATCCAGAGTTGGTTGACGTTGCCTGCAACGGTCGCGCTACGCCCGCGTTCTGGAACCACATGAATTCTCTCGATTACAATCCCGCGCTCGACCAGATCGTCCTGAGCGTCCGCGGTTGCAACGAGATCTGGTTCCTCGACCACGGCACCACCACGAAAGAAGCCGCCAGTCACACCGGCGGCAAGCACGGTAAGGGCGGCGACCTCATCTACCGCTGGGGCAACCCTGCCGCGTACAAGCGTGGCACCACGGGCGACAAGCAACTCGTTCAGCAGCACGACGCCCAGTGGATTCCAGACGGCTATCCTGGCGCGGGCCACATGACGATCTTCAACAACGGCTACGACCGCGGCTGGTCGAGCGTGGAAGAGATCGTGCCACCCGTTGATGCAAGTGGTCGCTACGTCCTCGCCCCCGGCGCAGCCTACGGACCGGAGAAGCCGGTGTGGCACTATGAAGCCAAGAACCGGACGGACTTCTTCTCCTCCGAAATCTCCGGCGCGCATCGCCTGCCCAACGGCAACACGCTCATCTGTGCCGGCGTCAGCGGCCACCTGTTCGAGGTCACGCCCACCGGCGAGACCGTCTGGCAATATGTCAACCCGATGGTCCGCGGCGGCATCCTGGCCCAGGGCGAAACGCCCGGCAAGGACATGCGCGGCCACCTGTGGAACGCCGTCTTCAAGGTCCACCGGTACGCGCCCGATTATCCGGGCCTGGCCGGCCGCGACCTCGCGCCGAAAGGCGTCATCGAGCTGCCCGCGTCGCAAAAAGGCAAGACCGGCCTCGACAAGGTGGACGAGCAGCCGCGCGACCAGCCGGGCGGTCCAGGCAAGGGCGGCGGACCCGGCGGCCGTGGTCCCGGCGGAGGTCCGCGCGGCGGCGACCGGCCTCCGCCTCCTCCCGGTCCCGGCCGTCCTGGTGAAGGGCCGCGAGAGCCGCAAGGAGCCCAACCATGAGGTACGTGCTGATCTTCGTTGCCCTCGCGGTGCCGCTGGCCCTGGTCACGAGTTCTGCCTGCGCCTACGAGCGCCTGCAAGGGCCGACCGAACTGCTCTTCTGCGACAAGGAGAAGGCCTGCAACGGCTACACGTTGTTTGGCGTCGGTGGCCGCACGTTCCTGCTCGACATGGAAGGTCGGGTCGTTCACACGTGGCCCGTCGGAACGAATCCGCACCTGCTCGATAACGGCCATATCCTCGACGCCTCACGCGATGACCCCAGCGGCTTCCAGGGTTTCAGGGAGGTGGACTGGGACGGGAAGGTCGTGTGGGAGTATGTCGAGAAGCGCGAAGGCTACGCCCCGCATCACGACTGGGTGCGCCTCTTCAACAAGAAGCTGAACGCGCCCACCACGCTCTATATCGCCAACAGATCCATCACGCACGAGCAGGCCATCGCCGCCGGTGCTGATCCCAAGAAAGGCCCGTACCGCGACGGTCAGATGGACGCCGTCGTCGAGGTGGACATGCAGGGCAACGTGGTGTGGGAGTGGTGGTTCTTCGATCACGTCGTACAGGACGTGGATGCCTCGAAGCCGAACTACGTCGGCCAGGGCAAGACCGTCGCCGATTACCCCGGCCGCATCAACCTCAATATGCCCGGCCGGCCCCTCAAGCGAGATTGGCTGCACTGTAACGCCATCGACTATAACGGCGACCTCGACCAGGTCGTCATCAACTCGGTACAGGGCGAATTCTACGTCATTGACCACGGGAAGACATTCGTTGCCGGCGACGCGAAGGCCGGCATCGCCAAGGCTGCCGGTCCGGCGGGCGATTTTCTTTATCGTTTCGGCGACCCTGCCCGGTACGGGCAAGGCGATCCGCCGCGCGTCTTGGAGAACTGGGACAATGCCACCTCCGGTCACAAACAGATGGGTGGCGCGCACCACGTCTCCTGGATTCCGGCCGGCCTGCCCGGCGCCGGGCACTTCATGATCTTCAACAACGGGCAGTACCTGTTCGAGCGAACGCCGCAGTCCTCGATCCTCGAAATCAACGGGTTCCTCGACTCCGGCGGCAAGGATACCGGCCGCTACGTCAACCCGCCCGATGCCGGCTACACGCAGGTCCGCTACGATAAGGACACGCACAAGTCGCCGCGGCTGATCTCGAGGCAAGTCGTGTGGAGTTACCAGTCGAAGAACAACCACGGGCTCTTCAGCCACATCGGCTCCAGCGGCCAGCGGCTCGCGAACGGCAACACGTTCATCTGCTCCGACACCGAAGGCCACTTCTTTGAAGTGACGGTAACCGGAGAACTGGCGTGGGAGTACATCAACCCGGTCACGCGCGACGGCGCGGTGAAGGTGCTCGGCGACGTCCTGCCGATGACGAACTCCGTGTTCCGCGCCTTCCGCTATGCCGCGGACCACCCGGCGCTGAAGGGCCGCGACCTGACGCCCAAGGGCACGATCACCGAGCGGGCTGCGCAGGGCCTTGACGTCCAACCCCGTCGGCGTCCGCCCGGAGATCGCCCGCCCGCGGGCAACCCCGACCAGCCGGAGCGCGGCGGACAGCGAAAGGCGAGGCCGTGATGCGCTGGTGTCTTTTGGTTCTGATAGGCGTCGGGCTTGCGTCGTATGCCGCCGCCGAGAAGCCGGCCCGCGAGGGCGGTTTGCGGCAGCCCGTCCAGGCTTCAAAGTGCAACGACGTTCCCGCGCATCCGTTCGACCTGATCCTGGGCCGGCCGACCGGCACATCCATCGTGCTGAGCGTGCTCAGCGACGGCGATGCCAAGGCGGTGGTCGTCTACGGGACGCAGAAGGCCGATCTTTCCGCCCGAACAGAGGTCAAGTCGCTCCTGAAGGGCCAGCCCCAGGAAGTCCTCCTGGAGAACCTCAAGCCTGACACGCGCTACTACTATCAATTGCTGGATGGGACCACCGACAAGCTGCTCGTCGAGGGCACGTTCCATACCCAGCGCGCGCCGGGCAGCACGTTCACGTTCGAGATTCAGGGCGACTCGCACCCGGAACGTCCGCAACAGTTCGACCCCGCGCTCTACGCCCAGACGCTGCGCGCGGCCGCCGCCGACCGGCCGGACTTCTACATGACCAGCGGCGACGACTTCAGCGTGGACACGCTCGGCACGGTCAACGCGGAAACCGTGGCCCAGCGTTACAGCCTCCAGCGTCCGTTCCTGTCGCTGGTCGCGCAGTCGTCGCCGCTCTTCCTGGTCAACGGCAACCACGAGCAGGCGGCCGCGTGCAACCTCGACGGTACGCCGAACAACGTCGCGGTCTGGGCACAGAACGCCCGCAACAGGCTCTTCCCCCAACCAGCGCCCGACGGCTTCTACACCGGCGACACCACGACCGTGCCATTCATCGGGCCACTCAGGGATTACTACGCATGGACGTGGGGCGACGCGCTGTTCATCGTGATCGACCCGTACTGGCACTCGCCCAAGCCCGTGGACAACGTCTTCGGCGACGGCCCGAAGACCCGCGACAGGTGGGAGATCACGCTCGGCGACGAGCAGTACAAGTGGCTGAAGAAGACGCTGGAAGTGAGCAAGGCCAGGTACAAGTTCGTCTTCGCCCACCACGTCCTCGGGACCGGGCGCGGCGGCATTGAGGAGGCCGATCTTTTCGAGTGGGGCGGCAAGAACAAGAAGGGCGTCGATGAGTTCGCCCAGAGGCGGACGGGGTGGGAGCTGCCCATCCATCAACTGATGGCCAAGAGTGGCGTGACCCTCTTCTTCCAGGGGCACGACCACGTGTTTGCCCGACAGCAGCTTGATGGCGTTGTGTACCAGACGCTGCCTGAGCCGGCCGACCCCAACTATGCGCTCTACAACAAGGATGCCTACCGCTCCGGCGACGTGCTGCCCAACTCCGGCCGCGTGCGCGTGACCGTCTCCCCGGAGAAGGTCCGCGTGGAGTATGTCCGCTCTTATCTGCCGAAGGATGCGACCGCGGAGCACCCGAGCGGCGAGATCGCGTTCTCCTACGAACTCGCGGCACCCAGGCCGGCCTCGAAGAGTTCGCCGACAGCCAGCGACACCCCCGCGCCGGCTGAAGCAGGTCGGCGAGATTAGGTTCGCCTTCCGTCAGGGCGGGCAATGAGAAAAAACATGGTGCTCGGCTCCGTCTCACAGGCCGCATGGCGGGCTGCCGGCCAGCCACAAACGAAGGCGGAGATAAACATTGTGTCCCCGGAACTTCCGATTTACGGCACGACAACCGCGTGGTCGCCCCGCCACGGCGGGTCTTCGACGCGGCGACCACCCTACGTGTTCCGTCCCTTGTCCGTCTTCTTCGACTTTGGACCTTGGACTTTGAACTTTGGACTTTCCGTTTGGGACCTTGGACTTTGAACTTTGGACTCTTTTCCCCGGCCTCAAAAGAAAAAATAGGGCCAAGAGCTGCGATTGGCACGCGCTTTGCACATATTTTACCCATCTTGCCCATCCTTCCCAT
>PMZT01000074.1 GCA_003170085.1 Planctomycetia bacterium
GGAACGGTCACAAACGCTGCTACGGGCAGCAACGCTAAACACATACGGAGACCCACCGCGCAAATGGCCGAATGGCGTTGCGGAATTACTTCACCGCTGCCCCGAACCGCGCGGCGGCCGATTCCCAGTCGATGATCTTCATCCACGACTCGACATAGTCCGGGCGCTTGTTCTGGTACTTCAGGTAGTACGCGTGTTCCCACACGTCGCACACCAGGATCGGCACCGCGCCCCAGATCGTCAGGTTCTGGTGCTTCTCCACCTGGAGGACCGCCAGCCGCGTGGTCGAGGGTTCCCACACGAGGATGCCCCAGCCGCTGCCTTCCACGGCCTTCGTGGCGGCGGCGAACTGGGCCTGCATCTTCGCGGCCGACCCGAACGACTGGTCGATCGCCTCGGCCAGCGCACCGGCCGGCTGCCCGCGCCCGCCCGGCCACATGCTGTTCCAGTAGAGCGTATGAAGTGCGCAGCCGGAGCCGTTGAACGCCAGGTCGCGTTCCCAGTGCTTGACGAGGGCGAAATCGCCGGCCTCGCGGGCCTTCGCCAGCTCGTCGAGGGCCTTGTTCGCACCGGCCACGTAGGCGGCATGGTGCTTGTCGTGATGCAGCGCCAGCGTCGGGTCATCTATGACCGGATCGAGCGACTTGTACGGCAGCGGCGGCAACGTGAAGGCTTGCGGCTTGGCTACGGGCATTGCTGTCCCTCCCTTATCTTCGCCGCGCGCGAGCGTGGCGGCCATGGCTACGCCGAGTCCGCCGAGGCCGAAGGCCCTCATCATCTCCCGGCGTGACATTTCGTGCATGGCGCTACCCTGTTCTTTTGCCTTGAAGCAGCGGCCGATCTTCCATAATCTATGCTAACGGGGCTGGGTGGGCGACACAACCCCGATGATCATTTTTCTTTACGCTCTTTGCGTCTTTTGCGGTAAAACACGCCTGTCCTCTTTTCAGGAAGGGATACCCGAGTGGACGAGCGCATGATTTTCTCCGGTTTCGGCGGCCAGGGCCTCATGACCCTCGGCAAATTCGTGGCCGAACTCATGATGCACAAGCACCAGGTCACGTTCTTCCCGTCGTACGGCACGGAGGTGCGCGGCGGGACGGCGTATTGCCACGTCTGCATCAGCGACCGGCCGATTGCCAGCCCCACCGTGGAGCACGCCACGGTCCTCCTCGTGATGAACCAGATGTCGTACGACCGGTTCGCGCCCCTCGTGCGGCCCGACGGCCTGGTGCTCATCAACTCCGGCATGGTGAAGCCCACGGGCGCTCACGGCCCCGCGCGGCTGGTGGCGATCGATGCCACGGGCCTGGCCAACGAAATGGGCAACGTCCGCGTGGCCAACATGATGATGCTGGGGGCGCTGGCGGTCCTGAAGTCGCTGGCGACCGAGAAGGAGATCGCCGGCCTGCTCGAAAAGACCCTCGGCACCGCCCCCGGCAAACGCGAAATCCTCGACCTCAACCGCCAGGCCCTCCACCTGGGCGGCGAAGAGGCCAAACGCCAACTGGCCGAGGCGAAGTAGCGGACCACGCAAGGGCGCGCAGGCGCCAACGAAATCTCCACAGCATCGCCCGCCGCGGGTCGTATAATCTGGTGTTGGGGCAGGGGCACCCCGCGTGGAAAGCCCGCCTATCGCGGGCGCTGGGCTGCATACCCGCATACCAAGGAGGCATACCATGCGTCAGGCGATTCCGCTTGGTCTTGTGCTCACCACCATTCTCTTCATGGCTGCCGCGGCATGGGCGGCCGATGAGCCTGCCACGGCGTCGGAGCCGGCCAAGCAGAAGGCCGATGCCTCGGTCGGCAGCGTGGCGCCCGGCAAGGGCGATGCGGCCGCCGATGCGGCGTTCACCGAGCGTCTGAAGCAGGTCCGGCTGATCGAGATCAAGTACCTCCGCACGACCGACGAGAAGCAGTTCCAACAGGGCCGTCAGAAGCTCCTTGAGATCAAGGACGAGGCATGCATCGGCCCGATGGTCCAGGTCCTTTACACCGATAACGCGCGGTATCGCGGGCTTCTGCTGGAGGTGCTGGGCGAGTGGGCCGGCCACGGCTCGAAGGTGGCCCAGGCGTACCTGCAGGAGGTGGCCGTGGGCGACGCCAACGCGTCGAACCGCAAGCGGGCCGTCGAGAATCTCAAGACGTGGACCGGCGACCCGCCCACCAAGCGCATCATGGCCCACCTGGCGCTCGACGAGGTGCCGGTGTTCCGCGACCGGGCCGCGACGGCCCTGGCGGCGCTGGCCGAGAAGAAGGCCGTGTGGCTGCTGGTGGAGCGGCTTGTGACGACCGAGCGGCGCGTCGTCGGTGCCGAGATCAACAACATGCAGGTGGTGATGGATATTCGCGGCCAGTCGTGCGGCGTCCCGACGTTCCGGCACGCGACCATCAGCGCCGCCGTGCCGGGCGGCAGTATCGCCACGGCGACGATCGACTTGCCCGAGGTCCAGGTCATCGACTTCAAGACCACGATCGCCATGCCCGATCGGCACGTCACGGCCGACGTGCAGATGGTCCAGATTCAGCATCCCGAGGTGCTGGCGGCCCTGAAACAACTGACGGGCAAGGACTTCGGATACAGCCAGGCGGCATGGCAGCAGTGGCTTCAGTCGGCCGAGGCGTCGAAGGTCGTGCCGCCGTGGGAACCGATTCGCCTGGGCGGGGAGTGAAGTACTGCGTACGTTACACACCATTTGAGGGTGCCATGCTTTCGCGCTGTTGCGAAAGCATGTCTTGTACACGCGAAGCACGCTGCCTGTAGCCGCGTTTGTAGACGGTCCGGGGCACCCACATGGGGGTGCCCCTACGTTTGCCGAGGCGGGCGTGCGAAGGGCGCGACGTAGGGGCGGCCCCATGTGGCCGCCCGGCCGTTGTTGTGGCCTTGTAGGGCCACGGCATGCCGTGGCCGGCCGTTGTTTTTGTGCCGCGGCAGGCCAGAGTCCACGGCCACGTCAACGG
>PMZT01000038.1 GCA_003170085.1 Planctomycetia bacterium
GCGCGAAAGCATGGCACCCTCAGATTAGATGTGACACCGCACTGCCGTGACCTAACCATGCTCACAGCCGAACAATACCTGAACCCCGAAGTCGCCCGGCGCGTCCGGCGGCTGGACCTCAAGGCCAAGTTCATTGCCCAAGGGTTCCTCGCGGGCCTGCACGATTCGCCGTATCGCGGCGTCAGCCTGGAATTTTCGGAGCATCGCCGCTACGTCGCCGGCGACGATCCCAAGGCGCTCGACTGGACCGCCTGGGCCAAGACCGACCGCCTCTACATCCGCACGTACCAGGCCGAGACGAATCTTGCCGCATACCTCCTGGTCGATACCAGCCGCAGCATGGCCTTCACGGCGCACGACGACACGATGACCAAGCTGGAGTACGCCACGGCCTTGGCGGCGTCGCTCGGGTACCTGCTCACGCGCCAGCACGACGCCGTGGGCCTGGGCCTCGTGGGCGACGGGCTTAACCGGTTCCTCAAGCCGCGCTCGAGCCACCGCCAGCTCCTCAGAATCCTGACCGAACTGGCGCGGATCGGCGGCGAGGGGCGGACCGCGCTTGCGCCGGGCCTCCACGCGGTGGCCCGCAGGGTCAAGCGCCGGAGCCTGATGCTCGTCCTTTCGGATCTCGTAGACGATCCGTCGGAGGTCCTGGCGGGCCTGAAGCACCTGGCCACCGGCGGGCACGACCTGGTGGTCTTTCACATCCTCGATGCGGCCGAGCGGCACCTTGATTTCGCCGGGCCTGTCATCCTTGAGGACCCCGAGACCGGCGACCGCGTTGCGACCGACGCCGACCATATTCGCGCCGCCTACACCCAGCGGGTCGAGCAGTTCGTCCGCACGTACGAGCAAGGGGTGCGGGAACTCGGCGGCGATTTTGTCTCGATGACCACGAGCACGCCATTCGACAAGGCACTGTGCGAGTTCCTGCGCCAACGCAAACGCAGGTTCTAAGTAGAACCGCAGAAAGTTCCGTTCAGTCCAGCGTTTGCGCGGCGGGTCTCCGCACCCGCCGCGCCGGATGCGTCTGCGTGCCATAGCGCGGCGGGTACGGAGNNGGTACGGAGACCCGCCGCGCAACATTGCGATGATTCTTTCTGCGGTTCTACTTAGCGCGCGAACGAAGTAAGGCGACGCGGCACCATGGATTTTACGAACCGCTCGATCCTCGTGGCCCTGGTGGCGCTGGCGATTCCGCTGGTGATCCACCTGCTGGGCCACCGCCAAGCCAAGCGGATGGCCCTGCCGACCGTCCGCTTCGCCGAGGGCGCCCACCACGCCCGCCGCGGGCGCCTGTGGCTCAAGCGCCTCGCCCTCCTCGCCATGCGCCTGGCCGTGGTGGCGCTCCTGGTGCTTGCGCTGGCCGGCCCGCGCCTGGGCGGGGCGAGTCTTGGGACGCCCGAGCGGTGGCTCATCTGCCTCGACACCTCGCCGAGCATGGCCGCCGCCGGCCGCGCCGCTGCGCCCGGCCGCGCGACCGTGTTCGACGCGGCGCGCACCGCGGTCCTTCAGCTCCTGGCGGCGCTGCCCGACGCGGCGCCCGCAACGCTGGCCCTTTCCGACGGCCGCACGTTCGCCGAAACGGCCCGAGAGGCCCGCGACACGCTCACCGGGCTGCCCGGCGCGTCGTGGCACGAAGAGCCGCTCGGCCGCACGATCCGCCGCGCGCTCGGCACGCTGCCGCGTAAGACGCCGCCCGGCGCGCCCGGCGTGCACCTCGTGATCGCGACCGACGCCACGCCGTGGGCCTTGCGCGACCTCCGGCCGGGGGCGTTCAAGGAACTGGTCTCCGACGTGACGCTCCTCGCGCTGACGCCGGCGGAGGGCGTCGGCTGGCTCGGCCTGCCGGCGACCCGCGTGGTCAGTGGGCCGCAGGGCTGCACGCTGGAGGTCGACGTCGAGACCGCGTCGGTCGGCGCCGGCACGCTGCGCGCCGCGCTTCAGATGGGCGACAAGCCGCCCGTCACGGCGCCGTGCCCCGAGGGCCGCGGGCGGGTACACCTGCGCACGGCGCTCGAGGGCGATGGCCCGTGGCAGGGGCGAGTTTACCTGCTCGACGACGATACCGCCGTCCCCGGCGCCGATCGGTTCTTCACCGCAGCCGCCGGGCGGCCGATCCGCGTGCTCGTGGTCGATGCGGCGGACGAGAAGGCGGCGCGGGTCCGTTCGGCCGACCTCGTTGCCGCCACGTTCGGCGGCGATACCGCCGTGCTCAAGCGGGTGACGCAGTGCAAGGCCGCCGAGGCCACAACCAAGGCGCTCGAGGCCGCCGACGTGGTGTTCTGGGTGGGCGGGCAGGTGCCGCCGTCGGTGACGGCCCTCGAGGCGTTCGTCGCGCGGCACGGACTCGTATGGATTCCGGCTGATGTGTCCGGCGTGGCCAGCACGGCGCTCGAGAAGTCGCTGCGACTGACGACGTCCAGCATCTACCCGGTTGCCGGCGGCGCCACGCTGGAAAGCGGCGGCTACGCGTCGGACCTCCTGGCGGCGTTCGAGGGCGGAACCAGTGGCGACCTGGGCGCACCGATCATCGCGCGGCGGCTGGGCCTCGATGCCGCCGGCCCCGGCGACCTCCGGTTCCGCGACGGGTCGGTGGCAATCACCGACCGTCGGACGGCCGGCGGGCGGATCGTGGCCATGGCGTTCGGCCCGGCGCCCGCGTGGGGCGACCTCGCCGGCCGCGCCGAGTTCGTCGTCCTCATGCACTCGCTGGCCGAGGCGCTCGCGCCGGCCGCCGGCCCGCGCGCCGCGAACTACGTGCTCGGCCGCGGCACGCTCCCGCCGCTCGTGGCCGACGCCGCGCCCGGCAACTACGCGGCGCCGGCGGCGGCCGACGGGCAGGCGACGGCCTCGGCCGAGGCGTCCTTCTACTCAATCAACGCCGACCCCGACGAGACAGCCGACCTTACGCCTCACCCCGAGCGGTTGGCGGCCGCGTTCGACCCTGAGCACGTCAAGAGCTGGGACGCCGGTCAGCCGATGCCCGCCGTGATGACAGCGGCGGTGGGCGAAGGCGGGACGGACCTCACGGCGTGGTTCCTCGTGGTGATGGCGGCCGCCCTGGCGGTCGAGGGCTTGCTCGCGGGCCTTGCCTCGACGGCCCCTAGTAGTCGTTCACCTTTGATTCTGTGAATCAAAGGTGAAAGACTACTGGGAACAGTACGGCTACAACGCAGCCGACCCATGCCCAATATTTGGAAGTCATAGCACACCTCCGTGCTTACTTCTTGCCTGGGCCCGACCCACCCCGCGGCGGGTCACACACCAGTCGCCCCGATGCTTCCCATCGGGCCCATTCGACATTCCACGGGCAGAATCCGGACAGCGACAAGGCGGCCGGCTGGGCATCGGCCCCGGCGCATGGCCTTTTGAAGTGTCAAGGCCCATTAGAAATGTCCG
>PMZT01000139.1 GCA_003170085.1 Planctomycetia bacterium
GAGGCCCGCAAGCCCAAGGAGCCGGCCGTGATGAGCGAGATCGACGGCGTGGTCGAGTTGTCGCAGGAGAAGAAGCGCGGCAAGATGACGATCATCGTCCGCAACCCGGAGGCCGAGGTCGAGAAGGAACACTACGTTCCGCACGACCGGCACCTGCGCGTCCACACGGGCGACCTCGTCCGCGCCGGCGATCAGTTGACCGACGGGCCGCTCGTTCCGCACGACATCCTGCGGATCGCGGGCGAGGCCGAGCTCCAGAAGTACATGCTCCACGAAGTGCAGAACGTCTACCGGTCGCAGAAGCAGAGCATCGATGACAAGCACGTCGAGTCCATCCTGTCGCAGATGCTTCGTAAGATCCGCGTCGACCGGTCCGGCGACACGAACTTCCTGCCGGGCGAGGTGGTCGACAAGTTCAAGTTCCGTGCCGAGAACGAGCGCCTGACCCAGATGGTCAAGGTGGTCGACCCCGGCGATACGGAGTTCGAGGAAGGCCAGCTCGTGCTGCGCAGCGAGTTCGAGGAAGCCGCGGCCATCGCCGAGCAGGGCGGCGGCCAGGCTCCGAAAAAGAAACGCCCGCGCCAGGCCACGGCCAAGACCATGCTCCTGGGCATTACCAAGGCGAGCCTCCAGAGCGAGTCGTTCCTCTCGGCCGCCAGCTTCCAGGAAACCACCAAGGTCCTGACCGAGGCGGCGCTGGCCGGCAAGATCGACCCGCTCATCGGCCTGAAGGAGAACGTCGTCCTGGGCCACCTGGTCCCGGCCGGCACGGGCTTCAAGTCGTACCTGGAGGCTACGGTCAAATTGCATGCGGAGCCGGTGGCGCTGCCGGCCGAGGCGGCCGTCATGGCCCAGACCCCCGGCACGGAAGCCGAAGTGCATCGGCCCGCCGACGAGGATTAACGGAACCCCAAGGTGTTTGAACGGAGAATCGCAGGATGCCGACCATCAACCAGTTGATCCGTAAACCCCGGAAGGTGCAGAAGAAGCGGACCAAGAGCACCGCGCTCGTCAAGTGCCCGCAGAAGCGCGGCGTGTGCACGCTGGTGCGCACGATGACGCCCAAGAAGCCCAACTCCGCCCTCCGGAAGATCGCCCGTGTCCGCCTGTCGAACGGCAAGGAAATCACGGCATACATCCCGGGCGTCGACCACAATCTGCAGGAGCACTCGATCGTGCTCGTGCGCGGCGGCCGCGTGAGGGACCTCCCGGGCGTCCGGTATCACATTGTCCGTGGCACGCTCGATGCGCTGGGCGTGGAGGGTCGCAGGCAAAGCCGGTCCAAGTACGGGGCCAAGACACCCAAGTAAGCCGCCGCTGGAGGCGGCCGGTCGCCCCTCGGGCGGCCCGTTCAGAGGAGAGCAGCATGGCGTTCAAGAAATTCACGGCGAGCCATTCGCACATGAAGCCGGACCCGAAGTACCACAGCGACCTGGTGCAGAAGTTCATCAACTGCATCATGATCCAGGGCAAGAAGAGCGTGGCCAACCGCGTCTTCGACGGTGCCATGGACATCATCGCGAAGAAGGTCAAGGACGTGCCGGCGATCGATGTCTTCACCCAGGCGGTGGAGAACGTCAAGCCCTACATCGAGGTCCGCTCGAAGCGCGTCGGCGGTGCCACCTACCAGGTGCCGATGCAGGTGAACCAGCGTCGCCGGCTGTCGCTCGCCATCCGCTGGATCCGCGCGGCCTCACGCGAGAAGAAGGGCAAGCCGATGGCCGATCGCCTGGCCGACGAGCTTCTGGCGGCCTACAAGAAGGAAGGCGCCGCCATCCAGACGCGCGAGAACGTCCATCGCATGGCCGAGGCCAACAAGGCGTTTGCGCACTTCGCCTGGTAAGATCTGCTGGGGGCCGCCGCGGTGAAGCGCGCGGCCCCCGGTTTTTCCGGGTCCAGGGCAAAGGGGCGAGGGTCGGGGGGAAAACGGCCGGGCCGTCTCCCTCGACCCTCGACCCTTCCCCCGCGATCCTTTCCGGGGCAGCCTGATGAGTATCGACGACCTATCCAAAATCCGAAATATCGGCATTGCCGCTCACATCGATGCCGGCAAGACGACGGTCACCGAGCGCATCCTCTATTACGCCGGCAAGACGTACAAGATGGGCGAGGTCCACGAGGGCACGGCCGTCATGGACTTCGACCCCGAGGAGCAGCAGCGCGGCATCACGATTCACGCGGCGGCGACCACGCTGCCGTGGAAGGGCGCGACGATCAACCTCATCGATACGCCGGGCCACGTCGACTTCACGATCGAGGTCGAGCGCAGCCTGCGCGTCCTCGACGGGGCCGTCGTCGTGTTCTGCGGCGTCGGCGGCGTCGAGGCCCAGAGTGAAACCGTCTGGCGCCAGGCCGACCGTTACGGCGTGCCGCGCCTGGCCTTCATCAACAAGCTCGACCGCGTCGGCGCCGACTGGGACCGTGTTCTGCACGAGATTCGCACCCACCTCCACAAGGGCGCCACGCCCGTGCAACTCCCGATCGGGCTGGGCGCCGATTTCTGCGGCGTCGTGGACCTTGTCCGAATGCGGGCCTTCTATTACCGCAATGACCTCGGCACGCAGGTCGACGAGACGCCGATTCCGCCTCCGCTGCGCGAAGCGGCGGTCGCGGCGCGCGAGGAACTCATCGGCAAGGCCGGCGAGTTCGATGACCGCCTCATGGAAAAGTACGTGCACGGCCAGGACGTGACCGTCGAGGATCTCAAGGCGGGAATCCGCAAGGGCTGCATCCGCCGCGAGATCATCCCCGTGCTGGCCGGCTCGGCCCTGAAGAACAAGGGCATCCAGCTCCTGATGGACGCCGTGTGCGATTACCTGCCCAGCCCCCTCGACCGCGGCGTCGTCATGGGCCACGAGATGACCAAGCGCGGCGAGTACAAGGACGTGGAGATCAAGCCCGATCCCGAGGGGGCGTTCGTGGGCCTGCTCTTCAAGATCTCGGCCGATGCCCACGGCGACCTCCACTGGGTTCGCATCTACCGCGGCACGATTCAGACGGGCACGCGGCTGCTGAACCCCGGTCGCGACACGAAGGAAAACGTCCAGCGGATCTGGCGGATGCACGCCGAAGAGCGGATTCGCGAGGAGGAGGCGTCGGCCGGCGACATCGTCGCCCTGATCGGTCTCAAGGACTCCGTCACCGGCGACACGCTCTGCGACACGCATCACCCGGTGGTGCTCGAGAAGATCGGCATCCCCCGGACGGTCATTTCGATGGCCATCGAGCCCCGCACGGCCGACGACCGGCAGCGCCTGGGCGAGGTGCTCAAAATCCTGGCCCGCGAGGACCCCACGTTCGAGTACCGCGTCGACCCGGAAACGAGCCAGACGATTATCGCCGGCATGGGCGAGTTGCACCTGGAAGTCCTGAAGAACCGCATGTTGCGGGATTTCAAGCTCGAGGCCAGGGTCGGACGGCCCCGCGTGGCGTACCGCGAGACGATCCGCGGTCCGGCGGAGGCCGAGGGGCGGTTCATCCGCCAGAGCGGCGGGCACGGGCAGTACGGCGTGGTGGAGATCAAGGTCGAGCCGCGGCCGTCGGGCGACCTCGAGGCCGAGCCGATCACGTTCGTCACGAAGATCAAGGGGGGCGTGATTCCCGAAGAATTTATCGCGCACGTGGAGCGCGGCGTGCGCGAGGCGGCCGCCGCGGGCATCGCCACGGGATATCCGCTGATCGACATTATCGTGACATTGGTTGATGGCAAGTATCATGAAGTAGACTCGTCGGAAATAGCGTTCGAGGCCGCCGGCTCGATCGCCCTCAAGCAGGCCGTGGAGCAGGCGGGGGTGCGGCTGCTCGAACCGATCATGCGGCTCCAGGTCGTGGCGCCGAACGAGTATTTCGGCGATATTACGGCCGATTTGATGTCGCGCCGGGCCGAAATCCGGGAGACGGAGCTCAAGGGCACCACGCGCGTGATCACGGCCACGGTGCCGCTGGCATCCATGTTCGGCTATTCGACAACCGTCCGGAGCCTGACGCAGGGCCGCGCGACGTACTCGATGGAGCCCTCGCACTACGCCGTGGTGCCCGACGAGGTGGCCAGGGCCCTGTTGGAGTAAGGGGCCGTAGGGGGGCGCGAAAAGGAATTTGCGGGAAAAATGTCATTGACACTGCTTGGCGAAATGCTAAACTCTAAAATCTCGGCACTTATAAAAAACGCCGGTCCCGTAGGGCCGGACAAACAATGCTCCAAGCAGCGGCCAAGCGGAAGGTGACGGCCGGGCGAGGCCGCCGTGAGGAGTGCGTTGTCTTTTACCGGTTGAAGAGAACGACCAGAGGCGGGGCATGGCAGGCGATCGAATCCGAATCCGAATGGAAGCGTATGACCACCGCGTGCTGGATCAGAGTGCGGCGGAAATCGTAGAGACCAGCAAGCGCACCGGGGCACGGGTCAAGGGGCCGATCCCCTTGCCCACGCGCATTGAGCGGTACACCGTGCTGCGCTCGCCGCACATCGACAAGAAAAGCCGCGAGCAGTTCGAAATCCGTACGCATAAGCGGGTCATTGACATCGAGGAGCCGACGGCCAAGACCGTCGATGCCCTCAATAAGCTCAACATGCCCGCGGGCGTTTTCATCAAGATCAAGGCGTAGGACGATGCCGGCAATCCTCGGTAAGAAAATCGGAATGACCAACGTGTTCGATGGCCAGGGGCGCCAGGTGTGCGTGACGGTCATCGAGGCGGGGCCTTGCCAGGTCCTCCAGGTCAAGTCCGTCGACACCGACGGCTACAACGCCGTGCAACTCGGTTTTGCCGAGAAGCCGGTGCGCCTCGTCACCAAGCCCCTCGCCGGCCATTTCAAGAAGTCGGGCGCGACGGCCAAGCGGTTCATCCGCGAGTACCGGACCGACGACACCGCGAAGTACCAGCCCGGGGCGCAGGTGACGGTGGTCGAGTTCGAGGGCGTTGACCTCGTGGACGTGATCGGCGTGTCGAAGGGCCGCGGGTTTGCCGGCGTGATGAAGCGCCATCACTTCGGCGGTCAGCCGGCCAGCCACGGCACGGAGCGCAAGCACCGGTCGTCGGGCGGCATCGGCGAGGGCGCCGGTATTCCCGGCCGCGCCGTCCGCCTGGGCAAGCGCATGAGCGGCCACATGGGCCATGAACGCCGCACGATCGAGCGGATCAAGCTCGTGAAAATCGACGCCGAGGCCAACCTGCTGGTGGTCCGGGGCAGCGTGCCTGGCCCGAACGGCGCGTACGTGTTGGTTCGGAATGCCAGGAAAGTCGGCGTTCCAAAGCAGAAATAGGGCTCTGAAGAAGACAGGTAGCCATGATCGAGGTACGGATATATAACGTGGACGGTGCCGAGGCGGGCCGCATTGAAGTCGACGAGGCCTGGTTCGGCGGCGAAGTGAACATGGAGGTTCTGCGCCAGGCCGTCCGGCGTCACGAGGCCAACCAGCGCCAGGGCACGGTCGGGACGAAGGGCCGTGGCCAGGTCCAAGGCTCGTCGAAGAAGATCTTCGCGCAAAAGCACACCGGCCGCGCCCGTGCGGGTACGATTCGCAGCCCGAAGCGTCGCGGTGGCGGTGTGACGTTCCATAAGTCGACGCGCGACTTCTCGCTGCAGATGCCGAAGAAGGTTCGCCGCCAGGCGCTCAACTCGGCCCTGCTGGCCCGCATGTTGGCGTCCGAAGTGGTCGTCATCGACGGTCTCGCGCCCGAGCAACCGAAGACGCAGGTGGTGGCGAAGGCCCTGAAGGCCATCGGCGTCGAGCGGACGTGCCTCCTGACCACCCAGGCGAAGGATGAGGTGCTCTACAAGTCGGCCCGCAATCTGCCGCGCACCCGCGTGCGGCCGGTGACTGAATTGACCGCGTACGATGTGCTGTGGCCGAATCGCGTGGTATTCACCAAGCCTGCTTTCGAGGCGATGCTGGAGTCGAGGAAGAACTGATGGACCCTTATCAGGTAGTCATAAAGCCGCTCATCACCGAGAAAGGCACGGGCCAGAACGAGAAGCTCAACCAGTACGCGTTCCAGGTCCACGCCGAGGCCAACAAGCAGCAGATTCGCGAGGCCGTCGAGACGATCTACGAGGTCCGCGTGCTCAAGGTCCGGACGATGAAGCGACTCGGCAAGGTGAGGCGGTATCGGTATACGCACGGCCGGACGAGCGGCATGAAGAAGGCCGTCGTCACGCTGCACGCCGAAGACCACATTGACCTGTTCTAGGACGGGACGGCGCCGCTGAGGTGATGGGCGGCCCACGAAGGATAAGTTTATGGCCATCAAGGTATATAATCGGACGAGCGCGGGACGGCGCAATTCCTCGGTGCAGGACTTCTCGGACCTGACGCAGAAGGATCCCGAGAAGGGCCTGACGAGGCGCATCGCCCGTAGCGGCGGCCGCAACAACCAGGGCCTGACGTGTTCCCGGTTCCGCGGCGGCGGGGCGCGCCGCATCTTCCGTATCGTCGATTTCCGCCGCGAAAAGGACAACGTTCCGGCCCACGTGGCCTCGATCGAGTACGATCCGAACCGCAGTGCCCGCATCGCCCTGCTGAAGTACGCCGACGGCGAAAAGCGGTACATCCTGGCCCCCGAGGGCCTTACCATCGGCCAGACGGTCATGAGCGGCGACCAGGCTGAGCCTCGCCCGGGCAACTGTCTCCCTCTTTCACTCATTCCGGCCGGCCTGATGATTCACAATATCGAACTCGCGCCGAAAGGCGGGGCCAAGCTCGTACGGGCCGCCGGCCGCGCCGCCAGCCTGAGCGCCAAAGAGGGCGACTGGGCCTACGTTACGCTGCCGAGCGGCGAAACGCGACGCATCAACATCAAGTGCCGCGCAACGGTCGGCACGATCGGTAATAGCGATCACAGCGCGGTCCGCGTGGGTAAGGCCGGACGGACGCGGCACAAGGGCCGCCGGCCGCACAACCGCGGGTCGGCCATGAACCCGATCGATCATCCGATGGGCGGCGGCGAAGGCCGTCGGTCGGGCGGTCGCGATCCGGTGTCGCCGACGGGCGTGCTGGCCAAGGGTGGCAAGACCCGCCGGCGTCGGAACCCGACCAACGCGGCGATCATCCGCCGGCGTATCGGCCGCCGCTATGGCGAAGCGAAGATTCCGAAGAAATAAGGGGCTTGGGGAATCATGGGACGTTCAACGAAAAAAGGCCCGTTTGTCGATGTCAAACTGCTCCGCAAGGTCGAGCGGATGCGCGAGCAGGGCGCGCGGGAACCGATCAAAACGTGGTCCCGCAGTTCCACGGTCGTGCCGGAATTCGTCGGGTATACGTTCCTGGTGCATAACGGGCGTATCCACCTGAAGGTGTTGGTGACGGAAGACATGGTCGGGCACAAGTTGGGCGAGTTTTCCGCGACGCGCACCTTCCGCGGCCACGGCGGCAAGAAAGCGGCCTTGGCGGCCGCGGGGGCGCCCGGTGTGGCCCCGGCGCCCGGTGCGGCGCCCGCGAGGTCTGGCGCCGGCGGCAGGCAGTAGGCGCAGGTGGGTTCCGAATGGCAGGGTGCCGCGCCTGAAGCGTGGGCCTTGGAGAGGTTTGCACGATGGGTTATCGAGCTAGCCATCAATTCGCACGAATCAGCCCTCGCAAGGCGGGGCTGGTCATGGAGATGATCCGGGGTCTGCCGCTGGAGGATGCGCTCAAGGTGCTGGACTTCAGCCCGAAGCGCGCTGCGAAGCTGGTGGCCAAGGTCGTCCGCAGCGCCATGGCCAACGCCGACGAGCAGGAGGCCGATCTGGAAGCGTTGTTCGTGGCCGATGCCCGGGCCGATATGGGGCCGGTGCTGAAGCGCGTCTGGCCGCGGTCGCGCGGCTCGGCGGACATTCTGAGGCGGCCGACGTGCCACCTCATCGTGGAACTCGAAGAGAAACAGGCCCAAGCATAACGGCTTGAAGGCAAGGCGATTCGCATGGGACAAAAGATTCATCCAACCGGTTTCCGGATCGGGATCACCGAGCCCTGGCGAAGCCGGTGGTACGCGCCGAAGCGGACGTTCGGGCAGTTGCTCGTCGAGGACGAGAAGATTCGCAAGTTCGTCAAGAACAACTACGGGTTCGCCGCCGTCTCGATGATCGAGATCGAGCGGACCCGCGAGGAAGTCAAGGTCATCGTGAGTTCGGCGCGGCCGGGCCTCATCATCGGCCGCAAGGGCTCCGAGGTCGATAAGCTCCGCGAGGAGCTCGAAGCGCTCACCAGCCGCCACATCACGGTCAACATCATCGAGATCACGAAGCCCGAGCTCAGCGCCCAGTTGGTGGCCGAGGGCGTGGCCCAGCAGCTTGAGAAGCGGGCCGCCTTCCGCCGCGCGATGAAGCAGGCGGTCGAGGCCACGATGACCGCCGGGGCCAAGGGCATCAAGATTCGGTGCGCGGGCCGCCTGGGCGGGGTCGAAATGCACCGCTCCGAGGTGGTCGTCCGCGGCAGCGTGCCGCTCCAGATGCTCAAGGCGCACGTGGATTACGGGTTCGCCCAGGCGTACTGCACGTATGGCGTCACGGGCGTCAAGGCGTGGATTTACCTCGGCGAATATCAGACGGAGAAGCAGAAGGAGGCCGCCGATGGCCCTGATGCCTAAGCGGGTGAAGTTCCGCAAAAGTCAGCGCGGCAGGATGAAGGGCAAGGCGCAGCGCGGCAACTACGTGGCGTTTGGCGACTTCGGCCTCCAGGCGATGGAGCAGGTGTGGATGTCGGCCCAGCAGATCGAGGCCGGCCGCGTGGCGGCAACGCACTTCCTGCGGCGCGAAGGCAAGTTGTGGGTCCGCGTGTTCCCCGACAAGCCGATCAGCGGCAAGCCGCTCGAAACCCGTATGGGTAAGGGCAAGGGCGAGCCGGAATACTGGGCGTGCTGCGTGAGGCCGGGGCGGATCCTGTTCGAGCTGGGCGGCGTGCCGGAGGACCTGGCCAAGCAGGCGCTGCGCCGCGTGGCCAACAAGATGCCGATCCGGACCCGCCTGGTGGTCCGTCGCCGGGGCCTGTAGGCCGGCGGTAAGCGAGCGAGTTGAACCCGAGAGGGTGAGGCAATGAAGGCGTTAGAAATTCGCGAGATGAGTCGGGAACAGATCCTCCAGGAACTTGAAGCGCTGGAGCGGAGGGTGTTCGACCTGCGGACGCAGGCCGAGACCGAAGAGCTGCACGTGCCCAGCGAACTGAGGAAGGCCCGTCGGAGTATCGCGCGGATGCGGACGATCCTGAAGCAGCGCGAAATGGCCGGAGGTGCCGCAGCCGGCGCCGCCGGTAAGGAGAAATCGACGGTATGAGCCGAGAGCATGAGCATGACACCCATCGTCGCATGCGGGGTGTGGTGGTTTCCGACAAGAGTTCCAAGACGATCACGGTCTTGGTGACGCGTCGGTTCCCGCACCCGAAGTACGGGAAGATGATCCGGCAGAAGCGCCGGTTCCACGTGCACGATGAAACGAATTCGGCGCATGTCGGCGACACGGTGGAGATTGCCGACTGCCGTCCGTTGTCGCGGACGAAGCACTGGCGCCTCGTCCAAGTGCTGGAGCGCAACCCGGATCAGGCGGTCGCCTCCGCGCCGCAGCCGTCCGCGGAAGGGACACCGGCCCAGTAGGCCGAAGGAGTCGCCTCGATGATCCAGATGCGCACGATTCTCGACGTGGCGGATAACACGGGCGCCAAGACCGTCCGTGCCATCCGCGTGCTCGGCGGCTCGACGGGCAAGGGCCGGTTTACGCGGCCGGTGGCCCATGTGGGCGACATCGTCATCGCCTCCGTTCAGAAAGCGATTCCGAGCGCCGAGGCGAAGAAGGGCGAAGTGGTCCGGTGCGTCGTCGTCCGCACGAGGTTCGCGATTCGGCGGGCCGATGGCTCCTACGTCCGCTTCGATCGCAATGCCGTTGTGCTGATTGACAAGGAAGGCAACCCGCGCGGCACCCGCGTCTTCGGCGCCGTGGCCAGGGAACTGAGGGAAAAACAGTACATGAAGATCGTCTCGCTCGCCAGCGAGGTGGTTTGACAGGAACGCTTGAATGCCCATGCATATTAGACGGGACGATACGGTGGAAGTCATCGCCGGCGACGACAAGGGGCAGCGGTCTCGCGTGCTCCGCGTGGACCGCGACAAGGGCCGCGCCGTGGTCGAGGGCGTCAACCGGGTGTTCAAGCACCTGAAGCGTTCGAGGAAGAACCCGCAAGGCGGCCGACTCGAGATCGAGGCCCCCATTGCCCTCTCGAACCTCCAGGTGATCTGCACCAAGTGTGACAAGGGTGTCCGCACCGGCATTCGCACGGAAGCGGATGGAAAGAAGCATCGCGTGTGCCGCAAGTGCGGCGCCGATCTCGGGGAGCTGTAATCCGCCATGGCCCGATTGCAGGAACGTTATCGCAAGGAAATCGTTCCGGTCCTCCAGGAAAAGCTGGGCCGTAAGAACGTGCTCAGCCTGCCCCGGCTCCAGAAGATCGTGATCTCGATGGGCCTGGGCAAGTCTCACGACGAGCCCAAGCGCATCGAGGCCGCGGTCGAGGACCTGGCGACCATCACCGGCCAGAAGCCGGTGCTGACCAAGGCCAAGAAGAGCGTCTCGGCCTTCCGCCTGCGCGAGGGCATGACCATCGGTTGCAAGGTCACGCTTCGCGGGGCGCGGATGTACGAGTTCCTCGATCGGTTGATCAACCTGGCCATGCCTCGATTCCGCGACTTTCGCGGCCTCGATCCGGACGGGTTCGACGGGCGCGGCAACTACAATATGGGGGTCAATGAGCAGCTCGTGTTCCCCGAGGTGAAGGTCGACAAGGTGCAGTTCCAGCAGGGCATGAATCTCACGTTCGTGATCGGGTGTAGCCGGTCGGACGAGGAATCGCGGTGGCTGCTGCAGGGCTTCGGGTTCCCGTTCCGGCGTGATTGACCTTTGACGTTCGGGCCTGCGGCGGATGTCGCCGAGCCCGCGGCGGAAGCCGTGGGATACGCCCCGAAGGGCGGGGCGGTCCGAACGAGGTGGAACGACGGCGGAGAGTTTATGGCGACCAAAGCGCAAATGTTGAAGTCGAAGCGGGTGCCGAAGTTCTCGACGCGGCTGCGTCGCCGTTGCGCGTTGTGCGGTCGGCCCCGTGCGGTGTACCGCAAGTTCGGCATCTGCCGCATTTGCTTCCGGAACCTCTCGCATGAGGGGAAGATTCCGGGCGTGCGTAAGGCTTCGTGGTAACAGTCCAAGGAGAGAGACGGGCGATGACTACCGATCCCATCGCCGACTTGCTGGTCCGCATCAAGAACGGCCTTCAACGCCGCGCCGAGTTCATTGACGTGCCGGCGTCGAAGGTCTGCCGTGGGATTCTCAAGGTCCTGGTGGCGGAAGGCTTCCTTCGCCAGGTCGATGAGATCCAGGACGGCCGCCAGGGCCTTATGCGGGTGCACTTGAAATACGGGCCGGACGGCGAAACGGTTATTACGCATCTGAAGCGCGACTCCAAGCCGAGCCGGCGCCAGTACAAGCCGGTCGAGGAGATTCAGCCGATCCTGGGCGGCCTTGGTGTCGCGGTGTACACGACGCCCCAGGGCATCGTCAGTGACCGGCAGGCTCGCCAACTCAAGGTCGGCGGCGAGATTCTTTGTACGATCTGGTAAGCGGCGCCCCTGAAGACGCCCGCGGATAACGAGGTTACGATGTCACGAATCGGCAAGAACCCGGTGCCCGTTCCGGATAAGGTCAAGGTGACCGTGTCCGGCAACACCGTCACGGTGGAAGGGCCGAAGGGCAAACTCGACTTCACGTTCGACGCGGTCCTCAAGGTCGTCGTCGATGACGCGAAGCACGTCGTTCGCGTCGAGCGGTCCGATGACGAGCGCCGCAGCAAGGCCCTCCACGGCCTGACGCGAGCCCTCATCGCCAACATGACCAAGGGCGTGACCGTGGGATATGAACGGGCACTGGAACTGTACGGCACCGGTTACTCGGCGAACGTGCAGGGCAAGAAGATGGTGCTCCAGGCCGGGTTTGCTCATTCGGTGGAACGGACGATTCCGACGGGCATCGAGGTGGTCGTCGAAGTGCCGAACACCCGCGGTAACGACACGCCGGCGAAGTTCACGATCAAGGGCTGCGACAAGCAACAGGTGGGCGAATTCGCCGCTGAAATCCGTCATGTAAGGCCGGCCGAGCCGTACCTCGGCAAGGGCTTTCGGTACGCGGGCGAGCAGATCCGCCGCAAGGCCGGCAAGACGTTTGTCGGCGGCGCCGCGTCGTAATCGCCTGGTTCGCGGCCCCGCGTGTCGAAGACGCGCCGGGGCGGGGCAAGGTGGCTGGGCTTCGGTCCTGAGGACAAGAGGAACATGCGGAATATCAAGGAAAAATGGGCGGGCTTGGAGCGGCGCCATTTCAGGACCCGCAAAAAGCTCGAGGGAACGGTCGAACGGCCGCGGCTTTCCGTCTATCGGAGCCTGAAGCATATCTATGCCCAGGTCATCGACGACGTGACCGGCCGCACGCTGGTGGCCGCCTCGACGCAGAGCGAGGACCTTGAGGGCGCCGTCAAGAGCACGAGCAACCGTGCGGCGGCGGTCAAGGTGGGCGAGTTGATCGCCGCCAAGGCCAAGAAGGCCGGCATCACGAAGGTCTGCTTCGACCGCGGCGGCCGCAAATACCATGGCCGTATCAAGGCGTTGGCCGAGGCCGCGCGGAAGGGCGGACTCCAGTTCTAGCGCGGGTGCCCCCCAAGGGGCGGAGGAAAGAGGCGCGTGGCAAACGAGCAGCAAAACTTCTTCGGCGAGGGCGGTGACCTGCAGGAAGTCATCGTCGCCATCAATCGGTCGGCCAAGGTCGTCAAGGGTGGCCGGCGATTCGGGTTCTCGGCGCTGTCGGTCGTCGGCGACCGGCGCGGACGCGTCGGCGTCGGCTACGGCCGGGCCAACGAAGTGCCTCCCGCGGTCGAAAAGAGCCTCGGCGACGCCAAGAAAAACATGGTCCGCATTCCCCTCAAGGGCGACACCATTCCGCATGAGATCATCGGGCACTATGGCGCCGCACGGGTCTTCATGCGTCCCGCGGGCCCCGGTACGGGCGTCATCGCGGGCGGCGGCGTGCGGGCCGTCTGCCAGATGGTCGGCATCCGCAATATCCTGACCAAGGCCATGGGCAGCACGAATCCGGTCAACCTGGTCAAGGCGGCCATGGATGGCCTTCTGAAACTGAAAGACGCCAGGGATGTCGCGCGGCTGCGCGGCGTGCCCCTCGAGGAACTGGTGCCGCAGGAGATGTCGATGCCCCTGCCGACCCCGGCTACCCCTGAGGCCGCCGCACCCGCCGAGACGCCTTCGGCCCCGAGTGAAGGACAGGCGCTGTGAACCTGACGGATATCAAGAAGAGCCAGAAAGCCCACCCGCGGCGGATTCGTTGCGGCCGGGGTATCGGTTCCGGCCTTGGCAAGACCAGCGGCCGTGGTCACAAGGGCATGAAGTCCCGGTCCGGCTATTCGCGCCGGCTGGCGTACGAAGGCGGCCAGATGCCGCTGTTCCGCCGGTTGCCCAAGGTCGGCTTCTCGAACGCCCGGTGGTCCGACCCCGTGACGGTGGTGAACGTGGAAGACCTCAACCGGTTCGCCAAGGGCGCCACGGTGGGCCTCGACGAGCTCCGGCAGGCGGGCCTCGTCAAGGGCCGCGTCTATAGCCTCAAGATCCTCGGACGCGGCGACCTGAAGGAGGCCCTGACCGTGCGGGCCAACGCCTTCAGCGCGAGCGCCATCGAGAAGATCACGAAGGCGGGTGGCAAGACGGAGGTTTTGAAGGCGTGATCGCCTCCCTCGTCAACGTATTCAAGATTCCGGAACTCAGGCGGAAGATACTCTTCACGCTGCTGATCCTCTGCGCCTACCGTTTCGGGTCGTACGTGCCGATTCCCGGGACACACCCCACCTATCTTGATCACCTGATGTCGCAGTCGCAGTCCGACATGGGCGGCGGCGGGCTGCGGGATTACCTCAACTTCATCGCGCGGATCACCGGCGGCAGCTTCCAGCCGTTCCTGTTCGCGCTGGGCATCATGCCGTACATCAGCGCCTCGATTATTCTCCAGTTGCTCACGCAGGCCGTGCCCTCGCTGGAGAAACTGGCCAAGGAAGGCGAAGCGGGGCGACGAAAAATAACCGAGTATACGCGCTACCTGACCGTGCTCCTCTGCATCATCCAGGCGGCGTTCGTGGTCAATTCCAATGCGTTCAGCCAAAGCGGCTGGCGAGGCGACAACATCAGCCAGGCGCTTTACTTCATGGTCGCCGTCGTCGCCATGACCTGCGGCACGGTCTTCCTGATGTGGCTGGGCGAGCTCGTCGACGAGTTCGGCATCGGCAACGGCATCTCGCTCATCATCATGGCGGGCATCGTCGACCGCATCCCGGCCGTGGTGGCGTACCTGCGCGACAACGCCACGCTCGAGTTCCTGAGCTTCCAGGCGTCCGAGAAGGTCGGCATCGAGATGATCGTCCTCTTTGCCTTCATGTTCGTGGCGGTCGTGCTGGGCGTCGTGCTCATTACGCAGGCCCAGCGGCGGATCCCGATTCAGCAGGCCAAGCACACGCGCGGGCGCCGGACGTACGGCGGGCAGCGCCAGTATCTGCCGCTCAGGGTCAACCAGGCGGGCGTCATCCCCGTGATCTTCGCGTCGAGCCTCCTGTACCTGCCGATGTACTTCTTCGGCTACCTGGCCGAGCAGACGGCGGCCACGTGGGCCGGCCCGGTGATGCGCGAGTTCGCCGAGGCGTTCGGCTACGGCAACGCGATGCACCAGCTCATTTATGTGGCCCTGATCTTCGTCTTCTGCTACTTCTGGACGGCCATCCAGTTCCAGCCCAAGGAGATGTCGGAGAATCTGCGCGACTTTGGCAGCTTCATCCCCGGTATGCGTCCTGGGCGGCGGACGGCGGAGTACCTCGAGCGAGTCATGAACCGGATCACGTACGTCGGCGCGGCGTTCCTGTCGATCATCGCGATCGTGCCGGCCATCGTGAGCCAGTTGACCCACGTTCCCATGTTGATGGCGGGGTTCCTGGGCGGCACGTCGCTCTTGATTATCGTCAGCGTGGCGCTCGATGTGGTCCAGCGAATCGAGTCGCACCTGATCATGCGGCACTATGAGGGTTTCCTGGCGGAAGGCCGGGTGCGCGGGCGCCGCTGATAACGATATCCGAGCCTGCGGCGGAAGCCGCGGGTCCGCTTTAAGGGTCAAGGAGCTTCGTGCGTGCGATTCGTGTTCATGGGCCCTCCGGGGGCCGGCAAGGGAACTCAAGCCAAGGCGGTGGCGGAGCGGTATGGTGTCTCGCATGTGTCGAGCGGCGACATCTTCCGCGGCGAAATTGCCAATAAGACGCCCTTGGGCCTGAAAATCAAGTCGTACCTGGATTCGGGCGGATTGGTGCCCGACGATATTACGGTAGGGGCGGTGGCCGGACGGCTCGAGGCGCCCGATTGCGCCAACGGTTGGCTGCTGGACGGCTTCCCCCGGACGATCGGCCAGGCGGAGGCGCTCGACAAGGCCCTCGCCAAGGGCGGAACGAAGCTCAGTGCGGTTGTGGACCTCGAGGTCGACCCCGAGGTGATCGTCGAACGCATGAGCGGTCGCCGCGTTTGCAAGTGCGGCCGGTCGTACCACGTGCGGTACATCAAGCCGCGCGTCGAGGGGAAGTGCGACGCCTGCGGCTCAGGGCTGGTGATTCGCGACGACGACAGGCCGGAAACCGTGCGGACGCGTCTGGCGACGTACCAGAAGCAGACGTCTCCGCTGATCGAGTATTACGACCGGAAGGGGCTTTTGCTGCGGGTGGACGGCAGCGGCAGCCCGGACGAGGTCCGGTCGCGGCTCTTTGAACAACTGAATGCCTTCGTAAGCGAGTAGCGCTGCGTGCCATGACCATCCGCGCCAAAAACCCGGAAGAAATCGAGAAAATGCGGGCGGCAGGGCGGGTGGTGGCGGAGGTGCTCGCGCGGTTGCAGGAGATAGGCCGGCCGGGCGTTACGACGGCCGAACTCGACGCCGAGGCCGTGCGCGTCATGACCGAGCGGGGGGCTCGAAGCCTCTTCCGCGGTCAGCCGCACCCGCGCGGCGGGCGCAAGTATCCGGGCAACATCTGCGTGTCGCTGAACGAGGAACTCGTTCACGGCATCCCGGGGCCGCGAAAGATCGCCGAGGGCGACATCGTTTCGGTCGATGTCGGCGTCGAGAAGGACGGCTGGTGCGGCGATGCCGCCCGGACGTTCGCCGTGGGCCGTGTGCCCGAGCGGGTGCAACAGTTGCTCGCGAAGACGGCCGAGGCGCTCGAGATCGTCGTCCGCGAGGCGCGGGCCGGCGTGTTCTGGTCGGCGGTGGCCGGCCAGATCGAGAACCTGGTGAACCGGGCGGGGTTCTCGGTGGTGACGGATTACGTCGGCCATGGCATCGGCCGCGAGATGTGGGAAGAGCCGCGCGTCCCGAATTACGTGTCGCGCGACGACTTCGTGCTCATTGAGAATATGACGCTGGCGGTCGAGCCGATGGTCAACATGGGCCGCCGCCAGGTGCGCGAGACGGACGACGGGTGGACGGTCGTGACCGCCGACTCGAAGCCGTCCGCCCACTTTGAGGATACGTTTTTGATTCACCGGGACGGGGCGGAACCCTTGACCCGGTTGCCACAGGCCACGGAAGGATGAGTTGCCGTGCCGAAGGACGTGATTCGCGTTGAGGGCAAGGTTCTCGAGGCGCTGCCGAACGCGGTGTTCCGTGTCGAGTTGGAAAACGGGCACCGGGTGATGGCGCACGTCTCGGGGCGGATGCGGATGAACTTCATCCGCATTCTGCCGGGCGACCAGGTGACGGTTGAGTTGTCGCCGTACGACCTGGCCAAGGGGCGAATCGTCTACCGGGCAGGCTGAGCCGGCGGTTACGGCGGAGGAGCCCGCCGCGGAAGCGACGGATGAGAGCGACTCACCGACGGGTCGCAAACGAGGTGCGGGACATGAAAGTACGAACCAGCGTCAAACGTATTTGTGAGAACTGCAAAGTCGTGCGCCGCTCCGGCGTGGTGCGCGTGATTTGCAAGAATCCGCGCCACAAGCAGCGCCAAAAAATGCGCGCGAGAAGGAGCTAAACGATGCCTCGTATCGCAGGTATTGATGTTCCGGCCGACAAGACGACCTGGTGCGCCTTGACGTATATTTTCGGCATCGGGAAGGTCTCGGCCCTGGCGATCTGCAAGGAAGCGCAGATCAATCCGGATAACCGGATGAAGACCCTGAACGACGATGAGGTCGCCCGCATGGCGGCCATCATCGACCGCAACTACACCGTCGAGGGCGCCCTCAGGCGCCAGGTGTTGCAGAACATCGCACGCCTGCGCGACATCGGGTGCTATCGCGGTGTGCGGCATCGTCGCGGGTTGCCGGTACGCGGCCAGCGCACGCGGACGAACGCCCGGACCCGCAAGGGCCCGCGTAAGACCGTGGCCGGCAAGAAGGGCGTGAAGGAACTGCACTAGGCAGGGGCATCCGTCCCGGGTGGGGCGGTGGACCGGTAAGGCGCGGTCGGCGGTCGAGGCCGGCGCCGTGGTGGAGACGCGATGGCAAAGAAGAAAAAAGTTCGCAGGAGCGTGGCCAAGGGCATCGTTCATGTCAAGGCTACCTTCAACAACACGATCATCACGATCACGGATCCGACGGGTAACGTGCTGTGCACGGATTCCGCCGGGACCATCGGCTTCAAGGGAAGCCGTAAGTCCACGCCGTTCGCGGCGCAGCGGGCCGCCGAGGCGTGTGCCGACAAAGCGATCAAGATGGGTATGCACGAAGTCGAGGTCCGGGTCAAGGGCCCGGGCAGCGGCCGTGAATCGGCGATTACGGCCCTGCAGGCCGCCGGCCTCAAGGTGACGGCCATTGAGGACGTGACCCCGATTCCTCACAACGGATGCCGCCCGCCGAAGCGTCGTCGCGTCTAGCGGGCTTGGAGGTTCAAGAACCGGATGGCACGATATACCACACCTGTATGCCGGCGCTGCCGCAGGGCCGGCATGAAGCTGTACCTGAAGGGCGTGCGGTGCGAAACCGCCAAGTGCCCGATCGAAAAGCAATGGCGCAACAAGCCGCCCGGCCAGCATTTCTGGCAGCGGCGGCGGCCGAGCGAATACGGCCTGCGCCTGCGCGAGAAGCAGAAGCTCCGCTGGTACTACGGCGTCCTCGAACGTCAGTTCCGGCGGTTCTTCGACGAAGCCCAGCGGTCCAAGGGCTCGACCGGCGAGCGGCTGCTCATTCTCATGGAGCGCCGCCTCGACAACGTCGTCTACCGCCTGGGCTTCGCGCCCAGCCGCAAGACGGCCCGTCAGATCGTGAACCACGGACACATTATCCTGAACGGGAAGATGACCAACATCGGGAGCCTCAAGGTAAAGCCGGGCGATGTCATCCAGGTGCGCGACCGCAAGGGCAGCCGCGCGCTCGTGGGCACGTTCCTGGCCGAGGAAGAAGGCCGCGTGGTTCCGGGCTGGCTGTCGGCCGACCCGGGCAGCTTCCGCGGCGAAGTCAAGTCGATGCCGGCTCGCGAGGATGTTTCACTACAGCTCAACGAGCAGTTGATCGTCGAATTCTGCAGCCGCTAAGCCACAGGTGAGGAGGCGACCACAGTGATGCGTATAAGATGGAAGGGCCTTGAGCTGCCGACGCGCGTGGTGCTGGACACGGCCGCCGCGACCCCGAACTACGGGCAGTTCATCGCCGAACCGTTCGAACGCGGTTTCGGCGTCACCGTCGGCAACAGCCTGAGGAGAGTGCTCCTCTCGAGCCTCGAAGGGGCTGCCGTCGCGGGCATCAAGATCGAGAACGTCCTGCACGAGTTCTCGAGCATCGACGGCGTCATCGAGGATGTCACCGACATCGTCTTGAACGTCAAGGGCCTCGTGGTCAAGCTCGAAGGCAGCGAGCCCCGCGTCGTTACCCTTGAGGCCGATTCGGCCGGCGTCGTGACGGCCGGCATGATCAAGGCCGATGCCAACGTGGAGATCATCAACAAGGATCACAAGATCTGCACGTTGTCGAAGAAGATGGCGTTCCGCATGGAACTCAAGATCGAGAAGGGCCGCGGGTTCGTCACGGCCGAAGAAAACACCCCCGAGGGCGACCAGGAAGTCGGGTACATCCCGGTCGATAGCCTCTTCTCGCCGGTGGTCCGCGTCCGATACCGCACCGAAGACACCCGCGTCGGGCACCGGACGAACTACGACCGGCTCCTCCTCGAGATCTGGACGAACGGCACGGTGGCGCCGGATATGGCCCTGGTGGAAGCGGCCAAGATCCTCCGCAAGCACCTCAACCCGTTCGTCGAGTACTTCCACCTGGGCGAAGAAGTGGGCGCCGAGGCCCCGGCGGCGGTCGAAGAAGCCCCGGCGGCCGAGGAGTACGTGTCGGAACTGGAGCGCAAGCTCGCCATGCCGATCGCGCAGCTCGAGCTGTCGGTCCGCGCGTCGAACTGCCTGGAATCCGAGAACATCATGACCGTCGGCCAGCTCGTCCGCCTCAGCGAAGACGACCTGCTGGCGATCCGGTCCTTTGGTAAGACGAGCCTCCGCGAAGTCAAACGCAAGCTGGCCGACCTGGGCCTCTCGCTTGGGATGGACCTGGAAGGCGTGACGGCGGGTGGCGGCGGCGGAGGGAGTGTCTGATGAGGCATCTGAATAAGGGACGAAAACTCGGGCGCGACAAGGATCATCGTCGCGCCACCCTGAAGGCCCTGGCCATCGCGCTCATCGAGCACGAGGCCATTACGACCACGATCCCGAAGGCGAAGGAAGCCCGGCGCACCATCGAGCGCCTGATCACGACCGCCCGCCAGGGCACCCTGGCCGCCCGCCGCAGGGTGGCCTCGCGCCTCGGCAATGAAGTGGCCGCCAAGAAGCTCTTCGAGGACGTGGCCCCGCGGTTCGCCCAGCGGCCCGGCGGGTACACGCGCCTGGTGAAGCTCGGGAAGTACCGCATCGGCGACGCCTCGCAACTGGCCCGTCTGGAGTTCGTCGAGAAGCGCGAGAAGCCGAAGGCCAAGAAGGGCGAAAAGGCCGAGACGGCTGAGAAGAAGAAGAAAGAAGCCGCCGCCGCAAAGAAGTAGCCGCGGCTGTCGGAGAATTCACCCGTGCGCCTCGGCTCCCAAGGCCGGGGCGCACTTTTTTGCGCACGCGCGGTTGTAATGCGTCAGTTACGGGGGTGTGCCAATGTTTTATGGCCGGGTGGCATG
>PMZT01000276.1 GCA_003170085.1 Planctomycetia bacterium
CATCGCGCATCCTTACGAGGCGGTCGCCGCGCGCCGCCACCTGTTCGTTGTGGGTGATAAGGACGATCGTCTGGGCCAATTCCTTGTGGAACCGCCCGATCAGTTCCAGGACGAGGTCCGATGCCTCGGAGTCGAGGTTGCCCGTGGGCTCGTCGGCCAGGAGCACCGCCGGCCGCGTGACGAGCGCCCGCGCGATCGCCACGCGCTGCTGCTCGCCCACGCTGAGCTGGTTGGGCTTGCGGCGGCGCTTGTCGCCGAGGCCGACGGCCGCGAGCATCTCGCGGGCCGCGCTTCCGACCGGCCGGCCGCGGAGCTTCAGCACCAGGGCCACGTTCTCCTCGGCCGAGATCGTCGGCATGAGGTTGAACCGTTGGAACACGAATCCGATGTGCTCGCGCCTCATCTGCGTCCGCCGGCCGTCCGAAAGGTTCCGCGTGTCGGTGCCGGCCAGGATGACCGTGCCGTCGGTGGGCGTGTCGAGGAGGCCCATGCCGAGGAGCAGCGTGCTCTTGCCGCAGCCGCTCGGGCCCATGATCGCGAGGAACTCGCCGCGCCGCACCGCGAGGTCCACGCCGCGCAGCGCCATCGTGGCCGTGCCGCCGCCGCGGTAAACCTTGGTGAGGCCGCGCGTTTCGAGAATCGTCTCCATGTCTTCCTTTGTCGCCTTACTCGTACCGCAAACTTTCAACCGGGTCTTGCCGGGCCGCGCGAAGGGCGGGGTGCAGGGCGCCGAGGAACGTTCCGAGCGCCGCCAGCACCACGGCATACGCAAACCGCACGGCCGGAATCTCGATGCTCCACAGCGGCTGAAGGTGCAGGATGAGCACCCGTCCGCCCCACGTCATCAGGAACCCCACGGCGACGCCCGCCAGGCAGATCAGCCCCGCCTCGGCCATGATGAGGCCGAAGATCTGGAGCCGCGACGCCCCGATGCCCTTCAGGATTCCGATCTCGCGCGTTCGCTCGACGACCATCGTGTACACCGTCAGCAGGATCACGAGGAAGCACACGAACCCCGCCACGAACACGACCGAGCCGATCACCAGATTCATATCGACGAAGCTCGACGCAAGCACCTCGTAGAACTCGTCCATCGTGAACACGTTCAGGCCCCGCTCCTTCATCGCGTCGCGGACGGCGGCCACCCGCGTCGGATCGCTCACGCGGACGTAGAAGAATGACGCGCGGCGGTCGTTCTGCTGCAGGGCCTCACTCACGGTGTCGATCGGCATGAAGACGCGCCCGGCCACGCCCTCGCGGGCGATGCCCACGATCTTGAACAGGTGGCCCCATCGCTCGACCGTGTCGCCGAGTTGGTAATGCCCGGCCTCGGCCAGGCGCGAATCGACGACCATCTCCCAGCCGCCCTCGAGCGCCCGTCCGGCGATGATCTGGTCGGGCTGGGCAAAGAACTTCCAGTCGGCGGGCCGGATGCCGTACACGTTTTGCACGCGGCCGGCCATCTTGAACGGCCACCGCAGAACCGGAATGGCGTTGGCCACGCCGGGGATCGCCGCCAGTTCCTTCTCGACCTTGTCGGCGGGCAGGCCGCCGCTCACAACCACCTGGTCCGACGCCGGCCAGACCATGAGGTGGGCATCGACGCGAATCGTGCGGTCGGCGATCTCGTGCAGCATGCCCGTCAGGCCCACGAGCACGAGGAACAGCGCAACGCCCACGCCCACCGCGAGGACGCTGATCGCGGTGCGGACCTTACGGGCCAGGATGTTCGATAACGGTAACATTGGACTTTAGACCTTGGACTTTGGACTATCTTTCGTTCTTTGCCGCACCAATGACCCGCATCACCTCGACCGCCTGGTCGAGCGAGATCGGGAACCGCGTGCCCTTGCGCACGGCGCCATAGAGTTCATCCCAGATATTCCAGGTCTTCTTCGGCTTGACCGGGATCGACTTCTCGATCCACCGGAGGGGGTCGGGCGTGCCCCACCCATGATTGGGGTCGCCGGGGTCGGGCCGGCGCAGCGGGAGCTTCTGCTTCGGATCGAGATACCTCAGTTCGATCACCGTCTCGTCGCGGCACAGGAGGCCGCCGCGCGTCCCCCAGATCAGATATACGGGCGCCTTGAGGGCGGCGCCGCCGCTGATCTCCAGGTCCACGACCCGCCCGTTCCGGCCGCGCAGCACGATCTTCAGGTGGTCCTCGGCGTCGCCGACGGCGGCCACGCGCTTGCGGTCGCTCCAGAGGCTCTCGACCGGCGAGCCGAGCATCCGCAGGGCGTGATCGACGATGTGCGGCCCCCAGTTGAGCATCTGCCCGCCGGCGAATTCCGTGAGCGTTTGCCAGTCGTTGCGGCGGGAATAGCTCGTGCGGGCAAGCTTGATCTCGAACACGTCGCCCAGGATGCCCGAGGCGATGAGTTCGCAGATGTGCAAAAACGCCGGCTCGTTGCGGCGGTTGTGACGGATGTACAACTTTCCGCGCGACCGGGCCGCGAGCCGTTTCAGGCGCACGGCCTCGGCATACGTGGCGCACATCGGCTTCTCGAGGAAGACGTGCTTGCCGGCCTTCAGCGCCAGGACCGCGTGTTTGTAATGATCGACGCTGCGGCTGGCGATGCTGACCATCTCGACCTCGGGGTCCCGCAGGAGATCCTCGATGCGCTCGTACGTGCGGCAGCCGTAGCGCGCGGCCATCTGCTTGCGGCGCTCGGGCAGGATGTCGCACGCCGCCACGAAGCGGAACTTGCCTTCCTTGCCCTGGAGTTCGACGCACTGCATGGTCCAGCCCGCGCGGCCGATGCCGACCAGACCCAGGCGGATGGGGTTCGACTTTGCCATCGTGGTTGCCCTTTCGTGCGACACACGCCGCGACGTGTGCGGCTCCTCTCGCCAGTCGCTAATGCGGCGATTATAAAGGGGTTGGAGCAGGGGAGCAAGGATTCGTCGCGGCGTCAGGCGACCGGCCGTTCGATGAGCCGCTGGAGAATCTCGCGCACCTCGTCAAGCGATGAGGCGATCCACGTGGCGTCCTTCGCCCAGGCCTTGGCCTCCGCGATGAGGGCGATCGTGCGCGTGCCGGCGCTACGGCCGGCCTCGATGTCGTACCGGTAGTCGCCCACCACGATCGTCTCGTCGGCCCCGGCGCCAAACCGGGCCATCAGGTGCTGCACGCCCTCGGGCGAGGGCTTGGGCGTGTGCGTCTCGCGCGTGACGATGGCGTCAATGGCCAGGCCGTGCCGCGTGCGGGCCGTTTCGACGCTCACGCGGCTGTTGCGGGTGAGCAGGGCCGTCCTGACGCCGCGACCGCGGAGCCAGCCGAGGAGTTCGCGGGCGCCGGGCATCAGGCGGCTGACGGCGGCGGCCTCCGCCTCGCGCCGGTCGAGGATGGCGAAGGCCCGCTCGCGGGCCGCCGGCGGCAGGGCCTCCATCGTCTCGAGGATCGGCACGACCGGCGGCAGACCGATCTCGCGGCGGATCGCCTCGAAATCCAGCCCTTGCTCCAGCAGCGTCCCATCGAGGTCGAAAATGACCAGTTTCAGTGCCATAGCAGCATCATGCCAGAATCGGCGGTCAACGTCAACCGTGCCCCCGAAGCGTGCAACCGTCAACTCCCGGAACCTTGCAATTGCCCCCGCTCCGGCTATAATCGCGGCATTAACAACGGTTTGAGGGCGGGCGTGAGAGGTCCAAGGTCACCGGATGGCGGCTTGGGCCTCGTCGCTTGAACCCGCGAACCGTAACTTGAAACCGGGAACTCGCAACCTGGAACGGCCTTTGAAGAAGACCCTGGGCGAACTCGCGCAACTCGTCGGCGGCCGGCTCGAAGGCAACCCCTCGCGGGAAGTCGACGGCGTGGCCAGCCTGACCTTGGCGGGGCCGTCCGAGGTCTCTTTCGTGGCGGCAAGCCGTTATAAGGATGCCGCGGACCACTCGCGTGCCGCCTGCCTGGTCGTTCCCGCCGATTGGCGGACGGCCAACCCCAATCGGGCTGCGCTCATCTGCGTGGCCGATCCGAACCGGGCGATGGTCGCGATTGCGGCCGCCCTGTGCCCGCCGCTGCCGGAACCGGCGCCGGGCATCCACCCGCAGGCATCAGTGGCCCGAAGCGCGGTCCTGGGCAAGGACGTGCACGTGGGCGCCTGTGCCGTGATCGGCGAGCGGGTCCGCATTGGCGATCGCACGCGGATCCGTGCCGGGGCCGTTGTGGCCGACGAGGCGACGATCGGCGCCGACTGCGACATCCACTCCGGCGTTGTCATCCGCGAACGGGTCGTGATCGGCCGCCGCGTCATCATCCACGCCGGCGCGGTTGTCGGGAGCGACGGCTTCGGCTACCTGCCGGGCAAGACAGGGCCTGAGAAGATTCCGCAACTGGGCACGGTCGAGATCGGCGACGATGCCGAACTGGGCGCCTGCGTCACGGTGGACCGGGCCCGTTTCGGCGTGACGCGGATCGGCCCGAAGGTGAAGNNGGGCACCTCGTCATCGGCGACGGCGCTCGCATCGCCGCCAAGGCGGGCGTCACGAAAGACGTGCCGCCGGGCAATGACGTGAGCGGGTACCCGGCGATGTTGCACCGCACGGACCTGAAGCACCAGGCGGCGCTGAGCAAGATGGAGGACGTCCTGGCGCGACTGAAGGCGCTCGAGGCGCGAGCCAGCGCGCCCCGGGGCAAGTCCAGGGCTAAACCGAAGGGCAAGGCAAAGGGCAAGGCGTGAGCCGTCGGCAGCGCACCATCTCGCTCGAGGCCGAGATTGAAGGGCACGGGCTCTTCACCGGGCAGACGGTGGACCT
>PMZT01000028.1 GCA_003170085.1 Planctomycetia bacterium
CCTGGCGGCTCTGGAACCCCTTGTAACACGATATCAGCGCAATGGCCGCCCCGAACGCCATGCTCTTGATGATCCCCGTCACGATATCGAAGTTCTCGATCACGTCGGCCGAGTGCTGCCAGTACTCGTGCGAGTCGACGCCGTAGCTNNAAGTCGCAGTAGATCGTCAGGAACGGGATCAGCAGGAAGCACGCCAGGAACCGCGGCACCACGAGGTGGCGGATCGGGTCGGCTCCCATGGCGCGCAGGGCGTCGATCTGCTCCGTCACCTTCATCGTGCCGAGGCCCGCGGCCAGCGCCCCGCCCACGCGCCCCGCGATCATCACGCCCGCCAGCACCGGCCCCAGTTCCTTGACGACCGACAGGTTGATGACCGCCCCGGACCACGCTTCGCGGCCGATGGCCGCGAACTGGTAGTACGACTGGACCGCCAGCACCATGCCAACGAACGCGCCGGTGAACATCACGACCGGCACGCTCCGGACGCCCACCTCGAACAGTTGTTCGCGCAGCAGCCGCCACCGGGTCAGGTCCGTCACGATCCAGCGCAGCATCTGGACCGTGAAGACGGAAAGATCCCCCAGGTCGCCGACATCGTTGGCGACGCGGCGGCCGACGGCCTCGACGGGTGCCATTATCCTCATGGTGACTCCCTTTGAACCAAGCCCTATACTAAGGTAGCGGATACCCTAATTCAAGGATTACTGGAGATACGCTAAGCCCGCCGCGCGCGGGTCTTCGACGAGGCCGTGTCCGCCGCGCGGGCCGCGCGGGCGCAACAATTTTGAAAAATCACTTCTCCGTCCACCGGTCATGCTACACTAATGAATGATGGATGCGGGGCTCCGCATGGGAGCGGGGCCGGGAAGCGTCCTGACAAGAGGTCGATGTCCGGCGGGCACAACGAGAGACCCGGCCGGGCACGGATTCAATGGATCAACAGGAGGAGATGTCATGACCCATACCGTAACCCAGGAGGAAGTCCAGGAGGACGCCCGGGAACTGCGCGCCCGGTTCGAGAAGCTGAGCCGCGACTTCGCGGAAATGACGAAGGCCATGGGCCAGAAGGTCGTCGGCGACGCCAAGGACTGGGCGACCGATCACCCGGCCGCCGCCGTCGGCATCGTGGCCGGCGTGTCGGCCGGCATCGGCCTTATGATCGGCCTCATGGTCGGGCGCGGCCGCAACTGAGGCCCGCCCCGGCGGGCTGCGTGAGGAAGGCTACCCAACTTGTCCGCTCCTGAGACCAGCCACGAGCGCCCGAGCGTGCTTGACCACCTGCGTCAGGCGCTTGAGCATGCGCTTGACGCACTTCGATGTTATGCCTCGATGTTTGCGGCCGAGGGCGAGGCGCGCCTGACCCGCTCAATGCATGCCACGGTCTGTGCGCTCGCGCTCGTGGCGTTCGGTACCGTGGGTCTCGTGTTCCTGGCCGGCGGCGCCGGGGAGCTTCTCGACAGCCTGTTCGGCCCGCGCGCGTCCGGCCTCGGGCGGCTCCTCGTGGGCGCAGCCATCCTGCTGGCCTTTGTCATCCTGCTCCTGGCGCAGCGATCGAAGGAAAAGAGCCCGTGATCCCAGGCACCTCCGCGGATCTGAAAGACGTTTCCTCCGACGAGCTCAATCGCCGGGCGAGGGCTCACCTCGACGGCATGTTCTCGGAGCTTAGCGGCGCGACCGTCGCGGCCGAGGCGTCCCTCTCGCCGCTGGAACTGGTCAAGCGCCACCCGGCCTTGGTCGGGGCCGCGGCCGCGGGGCTGGGCCTCCTGGCGGCGCGGCTGCTGCGCGGCGGCGGCGGGGCGGCGGTAGTTGTGGGCGCAGCGCCCCCCGCGCGGACATCGGTCGGTCGGACGCTGATCGACGCGCTCGTCGGCGCCGCCATTGGCGCCGCCGGACGCTCGCTTCCGGGCCTACTGCTCACGTTTCTCTCGCGGCGGTTCGAGTAGCACCCCCGCGTTTTTCCTGCCCTTTTTGTTCGTTCCTCTTTTTTGCTTCTCCTCCATTCTTCATCCGTTCTCTGCGTTCTCTGCGGTCTCCGCGGTGAGATTCGTTTTTGAAAAATCCCCGGCCTCGTTGCGGGAAGCTGAAATATCCGCCGCCTTGCACCCGTTATCCTTCCCAGACGGCATAAGGAGCCAACGATGCAGCGGCGAAATCGTTTGACGCGAGAGGCCCTCTGCCACGCCGTCGCCCGCGCGCTTGCCCATGCGGCCGCCGTGTTCCTCCTGGCCGGCGTGCTGGCGATCCTCGGGCAGGCAGGTCCCGCCGCCGGCGACGAGGTGAAGCCGCTCGACCACCCGGCGTACAAGCTCTACTCCATCTGTAGCGAGAAGATGACGCCCACCGAGGAGGACCTGCGCCGGCTCGCCCTGAACTTCGTCCTCTGCCACGGCAAGTTTACGAAGGCGCAGAACGAGGTGCTGCACCGCTTCAACCCGGATTTCAAGAGCCTGACCTATATCAATAGTACGTATACCCGCTCGGTGGACGACGTCGGCTACGCCGAGACGAAGTGCCGCACGGGCCTGTGCATGCTCCTGGCGGGGCGGCTGGCGGAGGCCCTCGCGGCGGCCGACACGCACCTGCGAGTGGTCCCGGCCGCGGGCGCTCCCAAGGCCGGCAAGGACCTGGGCCTCCCCATTCGGGCGAGCACCGTCGAGGGCGACTTCTCGTCGACGGACCCCGCGCGGCCGAGCACGAAGTTCTACGTCTTCTGGATTCGCATCGGCGACGAGTTCATGCGCGTCGGTGCGTTCGACCCCGCCACGGGTAAGGCCGAGGTCCGTCGCGGCTTCTCCGGCTCGACGCCCGCGGCCCATGCCGCCGGGGTCAACGTCTTCTCGCCCGTCTATCTCGGGTTCAAGCGGACCGGCAAGGACGAGGCCGCGGGCGAGGGCCTCGGCACCGGTTTCATCCAGCCTGCCGCCACCGGCCCCGCCGCGCCCGCTGCTCCCGCCGCCGGCCGCGCCGCGCCCGAAGCCGGCCGGGCCTCGGCCATGGCCGACGATGCCGACCCCGACGCCTCCGACGCCGCCGGGGGCAAGGCGGGCAAGTATCCCGGCGAGCATCCCGACGGTCCCGGCAACCGACTGCGGTACGTCCTCGACCCGAACGCGAGTGCCGGCAACCTCTGGAAGGCCGACATCGCCATCGCGGCCATGCGCGACAGCGGCGTCGACGGCGTCTGGCTCGACACGTTCAACTGCGGCACGTTCAACCTGAGCGACTGCCTGGGGCGCAAGGCCCGCGCGTGGAATTTCCTGAAGAACCAGGTGTACGATTTCGACGATTTCCGCGAGGCCCAGGAACGCAAGGTCGCGTGTATCCAGGAGACGGTCCACCAGAAGCTCGACCGCTGGCCGTGCCTCGTTGCCAATAATCTCCATAATTACGAGCCTGGACAGGGTGGCATGAAGCTCCTCCTCGTGCCGACGGCCATCAAGCCGCGCCCCCTCGACGGGTTCTGCATGGAGGGCGGCCTGGCGCTCCGCGATGCCGACGGGTGGCGGGAGCGGATGCAGCTCCTGGCCGACGCTGCCCAGAAGGGCCTTGCGGTCATGCCCGTGTGGGGCGGCGCGGGGGCCAAGAGCAGCCTCTCGGAGGCAGACACGCCCGAGCGCGACCGGGCCGAGCATTTCGCCTACGCCGGCTACCTCCTGGCGGTCGAGAAGGGCGGCAAGACCGTCATGGGCACCTACGCCTTCTACCAGGCGGGCGGCAAGCGGTTCGTCAAGGTCCACCCGATGTATTACTGGCCGATCGGCGACCCCGCCCAGACCGTCAAGCCCGCGGAATTCGACAAGTACCTCGTCGCCGGCACGGAGGTGTACCGGCGGGCGTTCACCGGCGGCCTCGTGTTCGTGAACCCATCGACCAAGGCGGCGGAGGGACTCGTGCTCGGCGGCGAGTACCTCGACCCCGATACGGCGAAGACGGTCACCACGGTCACGCTGCCCGCGGGCACCGGCAAAATTTTGCTCAAACGCTGAGAGTTTAGCCGCCAGTCTTGACCGGTGCGCCTGAGAGTTTAGCCGCCAGTCTTGACCGGTGCGCCATTCACGCGGGCGCCGACGGAATTTCGCTCAAACGTTAAACGGGTGCAAGCCCCCGGCACCGCCGGGGGATGCAGCGCGGCACGCTGTTAAAGGAGATTGGCGATGCGGCACCTGATCATTTCGGCCGGCGTCATCCTGATGCTTGGCGCCCTGGCGCTGGCCGAGACCGCCCCGACGCCTGCGGCGGCCCCTGCTGCGGCGCCGGCGGCTGCGCCCGCCACGACGCCGGCCGAGCCTGCCGAGCCTGCCGCGTCCACGGCGCCGGCGGCTGCGCCCGCCGCAACGCCCGAGGGTTCCAAGCCCGCTGCGCTGCCTGTGACGCAGGGCAAACTCATCCGCGTGTTCATTCTCTCGGGCCAGTCGAACGCCGGCGGCGCGGGCAACGGCGACGAGTTGCCGCCGGAACTCCGCAAGATCGACCCCGAGGTCGTCCTCTACGGCCGCGCCCAGAAGGGGGAGTTGCGGCCGCTGGCCCCGTATCGCCGCGAGGCCGAGAAGTTCGGCATCCACGGCCTCGCCTTCGGCCCCGAACTCGTCTTTGGCAAGGAGATGAAGAAGGCCTTCCCGAGCGATATCATCTGCATCGCCAAGCAGAGCGACGGCGGGTGCTCGATCATCGCGTGGGACAAGAACTGGCGCCGCGCCGACTGGAAGGACGACCTCAAGAAGGCCAACAACGAGAACAAGAAGCCCAACTACGAGCCGCTGCTCGAGACCGTCAAGGAGGCCGTCAGCCAGGCCAAGGCGATGTTCCATACCGACCGCGTGGAGTACGACGGCCTGTTGTGGGTCCAGTCGGAGCGCGACGACACGAGCCCCGAGACCGCCGCGATGTACGAGGCCAACCTGCGGGCCCTCATCCGCAATATCCGCGAGGACCTGAAGGTGCCCGACCTGCCGTTCCTCTTCGCCGACGCCAACGTCCGGCTCTATGTCGATGTCCTCCGCGGCGGCATGAAGAAGGTCGTCAGGGAGGTGCCGAACACGCGGTGCATTCCCATCGACGATCTGCCGCGCAACGGCGGCGTCCATTACAACACGCAGGGCCAGATCATGCTGGGCAAGCGCTTCGCCGAGGTGTATCTCGATGTGACGCGCAAGCCCGCGTAGTCACGCCGGTATTCAGCCCGCACCCTCTTTCCTTGGACACGGCGGCTCATTGTATCCGCTGCGCAGCGGAGGTATGATTCCTCGTCCCCTGAAAATGGAAACACGCCATGTCACAAGACTGTGTCACGCGCCGCCGCACCACCGTCACCCTTACCGCTGCGCTCGTGCTGCTCATTTCGAGCGCCGGCGCCTGGGCCGGAATCACCGGCCGGTACGTGAGGGTCGAGAACCCCACCGGCTTCGTCATGGAATGGCAGGAGATCGAGGTTCTCGCCGCCGGGCAGAACGTCGTTCTCAAGCACCCCGAGATGTTCTCCGGCACGGTCGTCGAGGGTCACGACGTCAAGACCCGCGAGGGCGCCGCCATGACCGACGGCAAGAAAGACACGCACCAGCGCGGCCCCGCCTTCCAGGCCACGATTGACCCGGTCACGCACATCGCCGGGCTCGACCCGTGGTTCGAGATCGACCTGGGCAAGCCCGTGGCGATCGACAAGATCATCCTCTACGCGTCGCGGTACCCCGACCGGGGGTTCCTCGACAAGGGCCAGCGGCTCGTGAGCGTGCTCGACCAGGACCGCCGCGTCGTCTGGGCCGCCAAGTGGGAATACTATGATAAGGCCCGGTATCCGGACGGTGTTTTCACGTTCGACGTTTCGCCGGTGACCAACCCCGCGATCGGCGTGCGCCTGCCGGCCGGCGCCGGCGACTGGGTCTCGATGGGCTGGCTGCTGAACGCCACGGAGTTGGAAATGGCGCCCGACGCCGAGGCCCGCCTTCGCCGCTTCGCCGAACGGAACTCGCCCGCCCAGATCGAGAAACTCGCCCGGACCTTTTTCCCGCTGCTGGCCACCGACGTGCCGGAACTGGCCGAGGCGCACCGCCTCTACGTCGCGGGCAAGTATCCGGAGGCGCTCGACGCGTGGAAGAAGTACTGGTTCGCCAAGATGCGGCGCGCGAACCTCCACGCCGGCGTGCCCGACGATTTCTTCACCTACGCCACGCACGGAGACGACCTCCTGCGCGGGATCTCGGTGACCATCGGCAACACGTCGGCCCGGGCCACGCGGTTCAAGGCCGGTGCGATCCTGTGGATCGATCTGCCGGACCCCGCCAAGGATCCGGGCGGGCTTCGCACCGCGCTGACCGACGCCGAGCAGCGGGCCCAGGTGGGCCGGGTCACGCGGCCGCTGCTCATCGCCTACCGCCATAAGCCCGATCCGAAGTACCTCGAGCGTTGGAGCGAGATGATGGACGACTGGTGCCTCAACTTTTTTGAGGACGCCCAGCGCACGCCCTACGAAGTCGAGATGCTCTTTACGTTCAACCCGTGCATGCAGTGGGAACTGCTGATGGAAGGCCTGTCGGACCTGGCCGTCGAGCAGCCGCAGGTGATCGACCTGATTCCCGCGGCCACGTTGGCCCGCCTCCAGCTCATCTGCCTCGAGAAGTACAGCACCGCGTGGTGGCGCCAGGCCCGCGAGACGGTCTTCAACCACGAGACGGGCGGCATCCACGCGTGGGGCACAACGGTGCAATATCTCGATGAGTTCTACCCCGGGCGGCGCGCCGCCCGCGAGTGGCGCCAGCACTTCGAGCGGTGGATGACCCTGGGCAGCGAGCCCGACGGCTCGATGACCGAGATCGGCGACGAGGGCCACATGGGCATGTCGTCGCTCCTGGGGTTCCCGTTGGCGCGGCTGGAGTTGGCCAAGGTCAAACCCGAGTGGTACACGCCCGGTTGGCGCAACCGCGCCCTGGAGTGGTACGACGGCGTGTTCAAGTACCTCTTCCGGCACCTTTCGCCGGGCGGCTACGAGCACCGCTTCGGGATCGGGTATCGGCCGGAGCGGTGGACGAGCCTGACGAAGCCGAACTTCGCCAACCATCCGCAGAATCCGCCGCTCCTCGACCGCGGCGACGCGTTCTTCGCGCAGCCCGAGATCCGCCGCATCCTCGACGCCGTGGGCCACGTCTCGGCGGGCCGGCCCGTTGTGACCGACCCCGCGCGCCGGCCGGCGGTGGAGGCCCAGCAGCAGTCGCACGACGCGGTCGTGGCGCTCCTCGGCGGCGACAAGCCCGGCCCGCCGCACATCCGGTCCGACTGGATGCCCTACACCGGCGCCTACTATTTCCGCAGCGGCTGGGACGACGACGCGGCCTTTCTGGCGATGATGGCGTGCGGCTCGCACGGCGGCTCGCAGCCCACGCAGTGGCCGTACAGCATGTATTATCATTACGACTACAACTATCCACTGGTGCGCGGGCAGCCGCCGCAGGTGGACGGCCTGCCGCCGAACCAGCTTTTCGGCCGCGCCAACTGCTTCGAGCCCGGCACCAAGACCATCGCCCTGACGAACGCCGAGGAGCGGCCGGCGGCGCATCGCTGGCACAGCTCCGACCGCTTCGATTTCGGCGAGGCGATCTTCCGCGGCGCCTACCAGAAACTGCCCGGATTCAAGGGCGATTGGGACTATCACCTCGAGCAACTGCCCGAAGGGAAGGCGGTCAAGGACGTTCAGACGTCGCGCCAGATCGTGCAACTCCGCGCCAGCCGCCTGTTCATCGTGACCGACGCCGTCCGCTTCACGTCGCCTGAGGATAAGGGCCAGGCGCACCAGGTGGCGCTGCCGTACAAGTTCTCGCTCTCGACGCGAGAGAAGGGGGCCACGCGGCCGTTCAGCCCCGCGCAACTCGCGATCGACGACAAGGCCGGGCGCGTCCGCACCGACAACCCCGACGGCCCGTCGGTCACGCTCTACCAGTTCGCCGGATTTCCGATCCAGTACCGCCGCGGCGCCGAGGCCAAGGTTGATTTCAAAAGCTACTCGCCGCGCCTCACGGCGAGCGTCGGCATTGCCGACCAGGACGTCTTTGCCGAGTTCAAGGCGGGCGCCGAGCAGGTGCTCGTGAGCCTGATCTCGTCGCGCCCGTGCGGCGGGGCGGAGCGCATCGCGTCGGTCGAGCCGATGAACCGCGGCCCCACCGTGGCCGGCTTCCACGCCACGTTGCAGGGCGGCGGCGAGATCTGGTACCAAGCCGCTGCGTCAGGCGCCGAGAAGCTCGTCGCCGGGCCGGCCGAGGCCACCGCCCAGGCCCTCCTCGTCGTGACCGGCAAGTCTCCGGCCGACACCAGCGGCCTCCTGCTCGGCGGTAAGACGTTGTCGATCCACCGGAGTTCTGTACCGATCAAGCACCCCGATTTCGAGTTCTCCGTGGCCGGCGCGGGCGCAGCGGGTGGCGTCAAGACGGCCGAGATATACACGCCGATCGATCCGGTGAGTTTCCGGCCCAACCGCAACGCCTTCATCGACACGCTGGCCGTGGAGATGGTCAGCAAGACGCCGAACGTCGAGATCCGTTACACGACCGACGGCGCGCAGCCGACGCGCCAGTCGCGGCTGTACGCCGGGCCGGTTACGATCGCCGAGAGCACCGAGTTTGCGGCGCGGGCGTACCGCCTGGGTTCCGGCGGCAAGCCCCTGGAGGCCGAGGATTTCGAGATCAACGGCACCCGATTCACGCTTCCGACGTATGGATGGTTCTATAAGAAGCCGTATCACGCAGCCGTCGAGGTGGCCGAGAAGGGCCTCGCGCTCGGCCTGAATTACGAGCGCGTGCAGGCCCCGTGGTGGCGGCTCTACGCCAGCCTGCATTGGCTGCCGGCGGCCGGCGGCGGCGTGGCCGACCGCGAAATGGACCTGTCGAAGGTCGCGAGCAACGAGCCCTATGGCGTGCGGTACAAGGGCTACCTCCGCATCCCCGAGGACGGCCTTTACACGTTCCACGCGCCGCATGAACTGGTCTACATGGACGCCGCCACGAGCTACGACCTGCGCGTCTATGTCGATGGCGAGGAATGGTACCTCACGCAGTGGTGGCACGGGCACGGTACGTGGTCGGTGCCGCTGAAGAAGGGTTTCCATACGTTCCAGGTCGACTTTGCCGACGCCCGCACGACGCCGTGGCGGAAGTCCGGCATCTGGCGCTACTACCCGCGGCCGTGGGCGGTCTACCAGGGCAAGCCCACCGACATCCTGATCTCCGGCCCGGGGCTCGACGCCGTGCGCATTCCGCAGGGCTGGTTCTATCGCAATCCTGCGGAGGTCGCGCGGTAGAAACAAGCTGGGTGGCATGCCCACGCCGTCCGTTGCGTGGGCATGTGTGCACGCGGAAGCGACAGAACCCGCGGCCCCATGCGCGCATTTCATTATTACAGTGGCGCACTTGTGACTTTGCGCGGTGGGCCTGGGTATGCGTTTAGCGTGAGGCTCATCCGCGTGCCACGGCCGGCCTTGTCCGGCCGTGCGAACGTAAGCGGCCCCTCCCCACGGCCGGACAAGCCGGCCGTGCCACACCCGTCCTACTTCGTTCTTGCCGGCACGTCGCGGAC
>PMZT01000143.1:0-152 GCA_003170085.1 Planctomycetia bacterium
CAGGATGTACTGGCACGGGCCGAAGCCGAGCGTGTTCCGCATGATGTCGACCAGCGTGAAAGTTGTGAGCGGCGTGGCCTTGGTGCGGTCGATGGGATAGATGACGTACTTGCCGGCCTTGAGCGTCGGCATCGGCGCGCCGGCGGGCGGCG
>PMZT01000143.1:186-17752 GCA_003170085.1 Planctomycetia bacterium
CCACTTGGCGGGGAAGGGCGGCTGCCAGGCAAGGGGCTTCGTGGCATCGTCTTCCGCAACGGTTAGCTCGTGCCAGAGGTCGGGGGCCTCCAGAACGGCAAACCACAGGGTCTTGCCCGCCACACAGGTGATGTCAATACCGCAGAGATAATATATTACGTCATTGACTCGAAAGACGTTGGCCCGAACGGTTTCGGCTCTGTCTTGCCACATACATATAGCGAGGATGTCATGGGTGCGGCCGCCGAGCTCAATCAGGGAGTTTTCGACCGGCAGCCGTGGCCGGAATTCCTTGATTGTGCCCGTTGCGAAAACCATGTCGTCGCCGAAGAAATCCGGCACGACGACGCACCGCGGGAAGGTGGGGGTGTCGCCACCGATGCCGGTCATTCCCGGTCCGGGGCGGACCTCCAGATACGGTTGGCCCGTGGTGAGGCGGAACGTGGCACTTGCTGGACCGTCCCACACGATTTCCACGGCAACCGCGCCGGGGGTGTTCTCGAGGATACGCATGGCAGCCGGGGCGCGCAGAGGGGCGTGATTTGCAGACGCAACAAGACGGCCCCATTGTTTCGCCTTACCGTCGGCCCGCGTGTAAACCTCCGCGCCGCAGCCTTTCCAGTGGAGCAGAACCACCAGCCGGTCATTGGCCAGCGCCACGTCGCCCTTGAAGCGGTAGGCAAGGTCGTTTTCGGGAACCTGCATCCATCCCGTCATGTCAATGAATTTCACTTCGGAGGAAACCATCATATCGTCGGTTCGGGTTCCCGTGTCAAATAGGCGGGTGACGGGCGCCGCAGCCTCCTCGGCCGGACAGGCCGGCGCAAGAGTGAGGGCAAGTGAAACCGTCAAGGACGCCAGGAGCGCAAAAAAACGGATTGGTGCGATGATTCCCATGTGGCGCTCCTGTATCTTACCGCAGAACACACGCGCACCAAGGCGCGCGGCTAACCCGTCGTTATCGCCAATCCGGATTCAAGTCCGACCCATCTTCCGTCAACTGGCGGGGCGTGCCGCCCTGGGCGGGGATGATGTACAGTTCCCACGGGCCTCGCTCGCTCGCACCCTGGCAGAAGACGATCGACCCGCCGTCGGGGCTGAAACGGCCGTACCGCTGCACGCCGCCGAAGGTCGTGACCAGGCGGTTCTGTTTGCCGTCGGGCGAGATCGTGCAGATGTGGGCCTCGGTCTCGTAAACGAGCCGCAGGCCGTCGGGCGACCAGTGCGGCTCGCACGCGCCTTGCTCGCCGTAGACCTTCGTGGGCTTGCCGCCGTCGACCGGCACCGTGAAGAGGGCGTTGCCGGCGTCCCACCGGCAGGCGAAGGCGATGGTCTTGCCGTCGGGGCTCCACGCGGGGCCGGAGCAGTGCGGCCAATCGGCGGGGGTGATGCACTTCTCCTGGCCGCCGACAAGGTCGCGGATGAAGATCTTCTCGGTGCTGGCCTTTTCGGTGGGACCCTTCTCGGTGCGGCGGAAGGCGATGCGTTTGCCGTCGGGCGACCACTCGGCCTGGTCGCCGTCGCAGAGGCGCTCGAGCTTCGAGCCGTCGAGCGGCGTCTTCCAGATGCCCACCGTGCCGCTGCGCGTGGAGCTGAAGAGGATCGTTTGGCCATCGTGGCTGAGGCACGGGTCGGCGTCGTGCTCGTCGGTGCCGCCTTTCGTGATCTCCTTGAGGCCGGAGCCGTCGGGCCGGATGGACCAGAGGTGCCACGGGCCGCTACGGTTGCTCGAGAAAACGATGAGACCGGCGGCCTTGTCGGCGGGCTTCGGGGCGGGCGCCTCGCCGGCGAGCGCCGCCCACCCGGCCGCGGCCGCGAGGAGCCCCATGCCTACGGCCGCGGCGATTCGCGCGATTCGCATCGTGAACTCCCGATGCCCCTGTCGAGACCGGCTGCGCCCCGGGCAGGCAGGGCAGGAGAGAGAGTATCAGCCTTCGCGCGTTCCTGCAAGAAGTCGTCGGCTTGGGGCGGCTTACGGTGGCTGCGGCTTGGCGTATCACGATGCTTGACGCTGGCGTTGCCACACCGTACCATGCCGCCGTTGCCGAATCCGGCGGAGGAAGGTTGTAGCGTCGTCGGACAGCGTCGAAAGGAGTGCGATGCGATGGCACGCCGCGGAACCACGATGTTCGCATGGGCAGCCGCAGTCGTTCTGGTCTTCGCCTCGGCCGGTCTCCGGGCCGCGCAGCACGAGGAGAAGTCGCTGGAGCCCACGGCGGAGGAGATCGCCGCGGCGCGGGCGGCGCTCAAGCTCTCCGAGATTCCTTGCCGCATCGTCTACGAGACCTTCCGCGACGGCAACTGGGAACTGTTCAGCGTGAAGGCCGACGGGTCGGACCCCGTCAACCTCACGAAAACGCCGGACGTGAACGAGCTGTACCCGCACGTTTCGCCCGACGGCACGAAGGTCTGCTTCGTCGTTGACGAGTATGAGAAGGACGCGAAAGACCCGAAGAGCCGCAGCGCGTGGCTGATGAACATCGACGGCACGGGGCGGAAGAAGGTGGCCGACGGCATCCGCGAGGCGTGCTGGAAGGGCGACGGCACGGCCCTGGCCCTGTTGCCGTTGGAATTCGAGAAGTTCACGTATGAGGACTACTCCACCAAAGGCGTCCGGTTCTACGACGTGGCCACGGGCAAGCTGACCGACCATCCGAACAGGGACCTCTTCCACCTGTACAACCTGTGCTGGTCGTCGGACGGCAAGTGGTTCGTGGCCACGGTGCACGGGGGCATGGGGTTCAAGCACTCGATCCTGGCGTTCGAGGTCGACGGCATGAAGGTCCACGACCTGAAGATCCCCGGATGCCGGCCGGACCTCAGCCCCGATGGCAGGAAGATCGCATGGGGCGCGAGCGACTGGGACCTCTTTGTCGGCGACTTCGACGTGTCCGGCCCGGTGCCGGTCGTCAAGAACCGCCGCGCGGTCGTGAGGAGCGGTGAGCCCGTGAAGGTCTACCACATCGACTGGTCGCCCGACGGCAAGTACGTGGCGTTCAGCCGCGGGCCGGAACGGAAGAACCTGAGGGGCGCGCCCGAGATGATTGGCCTGCGGGCCGCGGGGTGGAACATCTGCGTGGCCGACGCCGAGAAGACGAACGTGTGGGTCCAGATCACCAGCGACGGCAACTCGAACAAGGAGCCCGACTGGGCCCCCGTGCCGAAGAACGGCGGGAAATGAAGACGCGGCGCTCCTCACAAATCGCCGGCCTCGCGGGGTTGCTGCTGGCAGCGGCCGCGGGCGGCTTTTCGTGTCAGAAGGTTGACGCGCCGGCGCCGCTGAAGATCGTTACCTCCGCGAGCGGCGCCGAGATGGTCCTCATCCCCGCGGGCTGGTTCGAGATGGGCAGCGCGCGGGGCAAGGCCGACGAGGCGCCTGCCCACAAGGTCTGGGTCGATGCGTTCCTTATGGACCGCACCGAGGTCACGCAGGAGCAGTACGGCAAGCTCTTCCCGGCCAACCCGTCGCACTTCAAGGACCCACGGCGGCCGATGGAGCAGATCAGTTGGGCCAAGGCCGCCGTGTACTGCAACGCCCGGTCGAAGGGCGAGGGCCTCGAGCCGTGTTACGATGAGGATTCGGGCGCGTGCAACTTCGCCGCGAGCGGTTACCGCCTGCCCACCGAGGCCGAGTGGGAGTACGCCGCCCGCGCGGGAAGCGTCGCTGATTACGGCTTCGGCAACGGTGCGCACGAGCTCAAGGATTACGCGTGGTTCGAGGAGAACTCGGGCAAGACCACGCACTTGGTCGGCCAGAAGAAGGCCAACGCGTGGGGCCTCTTCGACATGCACGGCAACGTGGCCGAGTGGTGCAACGACGTCTACGCCGAGGACTATTACGCAAGAAGCCCTGAGAAGAATCCCCGCGGGCCGGCCGACGGCAAACGCTATGTCCTGCGCGGCGGCGCCTGGAACTCGAGCGCCGAGGCCTGCCGCGCCGCTTACCGCGTGGGCGAGAACCCGGGCTTCCAGGATGCGTGTTTCGCCCGCGACGCCATCGGCTTCCGGTGCGTCCGGCGGGCGCCGGCGGGCATGGAGTAACCTCCGCGGATGCTATTTCATACTTGGACATTCCTTGTCTTCTTCGCCATCGTGTACCCGGTGTACCGGGTCTCGAAGGGCACGCGCTTCGAGCTTTGGTGGCTGCTCGCGGCGTCGTACGTGTTCTACGGCTGGTGGAACCCGCTGTACCTCCTCATCATCGTCTACGGCACGCTGGCCGACTACTTCATCGTCGTCGGCATGGACAAGGTGGGGCACAAGAAGTGGTGGCTGGCGGCGAGTGTCGTCAGCAACATCGGCCTGCTCGCGTTTTTCAAGTACGCCGGGTTCATCACCGTCAACCTCAACCTCGTGATGGCCGGGATGGGGCTCTCGTACGCGATCCCGTCGCCGGGGGTGCTCCTGCCGGTGGGCATCTCGTTCTTCACGTTCCAATCGATGAGCTACATCATCGACTGCTACCGCGGCGACGTCCAGCGCGAGCGAAGCCTCCTGCGGTACGCCGTGTACGTGTCGCTCTTCACGCAGCTTGTGGCGGGGCCGATCGAGCGGGCGTCGAACCTTCTTCAGCAGCTCCGGCACGACCGCACGATCACGCGCGAGGATATCACCGACGGCCTCTCGCTCTTCGTGGTCGGGTTTTTCAAGAAGGTGGCGCTGGCCGACTACCTCTCGCTGTACGTCGACAAGGTCTACACGGCGCCGGGCGAGCACCAGGCGCCGGCGCTCCTGCTGGCGACGTTCGCGTTCGGCTGGCAGATCTACTTCGACTTCGCCGGCTACACCGACATGGCCCGCGGCATCGCGCGGACCATGGGTTTCCGGCTGATGCTCAACTTCAACAACCCGTACCTGGCCGACGGGCTGGGCGACTTCTGGTCGCGCTGGCACATCAGCCTCTCATCATGGTTCAAGGATTATGTGTACATTCCCCTGGGCGGTAACCGCCACGGCGAGTTCTCGACCTACCGCAACATGGCCCTGACGATGATCCTCTCGGGCATCTGGCACGGGGCCAACTGGACGTTCCTCATCTGGGGCGTCCTGCACGCCGGCGGCCGGTGCCTGACGCGCGGCCTCGAGCAAACGCCGTTCTACCGCGACCGCGTGCCGCGCTTCGCCAAGCAGCTCTTCGTCTTCACGTTCGTCATGTTCACGTGGATTTTCTTCCGGGCGGCGAACGTGGGCGACGCGTGGCTGATCATCTCGCGGATTTTCACCGGGGGCCTCAGCGACCCGATGTTCCCCGTGGTGGCGCTCGGCCTGGTAATGGTCCTGTGGGTCTATCAGTTCATGTATGAATCGAAGCTGCGGTGGATGCTCGAGCTGACGCCCGTGCGCGTGGGCATGGTGGTGGCCGCGATCGTGTACATGGCCGTGTTCACCGCGCCGGGCGCGCAGTCGTTCATCTATTTCCAGTTCTGAGTGGGGAGTGACGTGTGACGCACGTTCCGGGCCAACCTGGCGCCGTTCATTCGCCCCGCGGAGTCGATCTCCGGTTCGGCTCGAACGCCGTGCGCCTGTCGAGCCGGCAGTGGATCGCCGTGGCGCTCATCGTGCTCGTGACGTTCGCCCTGGCCCCGAGCGTGTGGCAGCGCGCCGAGCCGCTTCCGGCCGGCGCCGACGAGCGCATCCCGTACGACCTCAGCAACGATTACTGGCTCTTCGGCCGGTACGCGGCGCAGGCGGGCGAGCGCGGCGATACGCTGCTCGTGGGCGACTCGGTCATCTGGGGCGAGTACGTGACGAAGCACGAGACGCTCTCGCATTACCTGAACGCGCAGCCGAGCGCCGCCCGGTTCGCGAACCTCGGCGCCGACGGCACGCACCCGGTGGCGCTCGCGGGGCTTATCGAGTATTACGGCGGCGACATCGCCCGCCGTAGCGTCGTCCTCCACTGCAACCTGCTCTGGACGGCGTCGAAGAAGCACGACCTCCAGACCGAGAAGGAATTCCGCTTCAACCACCCGCAACTCGTGCCGCAGTTCGTGCCGCGCATCCCGTGCTACGGCGAGCCGTACTCGCGGCGGCTGAGCATCGCCATCGAGCGCGAGATTCCGTTCTTCGCCTGGGCGAATCACGTGCGCTTGGCGTACTTCGGCAAGGGCGACCTGCCGGCGTGGACGATGGAACACCCGTACGGCGACCCGCTGGCGGCCCTGCGGCCGAACATGGACCGGCCCGAGGGCTCGCCCGCTCACGAGCCGATCTCGTGGACGGCCCGCGGCATCGAGAAGCAGTCGCTGGCGTGGGTTGATCTCGATACGTCGCTCCAGTGGCGGTACTTCCGCCGGACGGTCGAGCTGCTGCGGGCGCGCGGCAACCGCGTGTTCGTCGTCGTCGGTCCGTTCAACGAGCACATGCTCGAGGAGAAGAGCCGCGAGACGTATGGCGACCGCCGCCGCGCGGTTGAGGCGTGGCTGGAGGGGCAGGGAATCCCGCACTTCGCGCCTGCCCTCCTGCCGAGCGAGCTTTACGCCGACGCCAGCCATCCGCTGGCCGGGGGCTACGCCCAACTCGCGCAGCAACTCCTTGCGAATGAGGCGTTCGTCCGGTTCCTTGGCGGGGCCGCGGGGCGCTAACCTATCTGGCGCGGCGGGTCGGGAGACCCGCCGCGTCGAAGACCCGCCGTGGCGGGCAAAGTTGTAGTATCTCTCCAGAAGCGGCGCTAGAACTTGATGAGGTATCGTGCTGCGCCGCTGATGGACGTATCGAACTTCAGCCGATCGCCGGCCACCTGGGCCGGCACGGACCCAAGTTCCTTGCCGCCGTCGTCCACCGCCACCACCGCCGCCTTCGCGATGCCGCTACGGCCGGTGAGCGGACCCAGGGCAAGTTCGACCTGGAACTTCCTGTCACGCGGGAAGGGCAGGAGCTCCAGCCCGTCCTTGCGCACGAGCACCTTGAACGCGCCGTCGGTTGCCGCCGGGCCGAAGTCGACCTTCTTGCCGGCCGTGTTCATCCGTTCGAGGAATGCCTTGCGGCCCTCGGCCTGCTCGGCCCGGGCATCGTCGATGCCCGCCATCGCGATCTTCTCAACCTGCCCGCCGCTCCGCGTCACCTTCAGGCGCCCGATGAGGATGCGATTCGATCCTGCCGACACGCCCTCGAGGTTCGCGCGGCCGCCCTTGCCATGGAGGCCGATGAAAATGTCATACGTGGCCGCCGCATCGCCGCTGGGCACGCGGATCGTGTACGGCCCGTCGGCGACGACCGTGCCGGGCTTCCACTGCGAGGTGGGCGAGGGCGCCGCGTGATCGTTCTGGAAGACGATACCCTCGGCGTCGTCGGCGGGCGTCTTGCAGAAATGAACGAAGGGCATGAGGTCGTCGGCCAGCGTGTCATCCACGCGCCACTCGTACGTGATCTCGAACTTGCCGCCGCCCAGGTCCTTGAAGGACTTCACGCGCGGCTCGATCTTCTTGACGCCCGTGGCCCATGGCTTATAGATATCCGTCCGCGCATCGGCGTAGAGCGAGTCGGCTGTGCGCGCGTAATCGGCGATCACGCCGTCGCGCCGGGCGGTGTAGACGAGTGTTTGCGGCCCCTCGGCCACGAAGCCGTACGGCGGCAGCACGTAGTCGCCGACCTTCCAGTCCGTTTCGCCCAGGTTGACGTGAAACGCGAGGCCCGAGTCGTACCGGACTTCCAGCCGGTCCAGCACGCCCGTGGCCGCGGCCACGCTGCTCGAGACCCTGCTGCCGCCGACCTCGTACCGGATCGCCGCGACCTTGGCCGCGCCGTAGAGGGCATGGACGGGCTGGCACAGGTTGTACTCGCGGAGGACCGCCGGCAGCTTGTCCTGGAGGCCCGCGCCGGCGAACGACACGTGGCCATACGCCAGTTCCTGCGCGCGGTACTTGTCAAGCTGCTCCGGCGTGGGCCAGTGGCCGCTGCGCCGGGCCGTGCGGCGCTCGCGCAGCCAGCGGTCATAGTAGCCCATGCCATGGTTGGCCATCTGCGGGTGGAGCTTGAGGAGGTCGAAGTCGACGAGCACGGGGCAATCTTCGCCGCCGTCGACCTGCGCCTCGACGCCGTCCATCAGGCCCGCCCAGTAGAAGTGGTTGTGGCCCTCGCCGAAGAGCGGCCCCTCGTGTACCCGGCGCTCGTATGCAAACAGGTCGGCGTGTACCTTCACCTTGGCCGCGTACATGCCCGCCATTTCCTGCGCGGCGTCGTAGTCCACCTGGTGCCACGGCGGGACGCACGTATGCACGTCGAGGTACCCGGCCGTCGTGCCGAACCGGCGGTGGATCTCGGGCGAGTTCTGCTCCGCGTAGTGCAGCATCCGGCCGGCCTTGATCGCGAAGCTCTGGACCTTCGTGCCCGGCTGATACCACGCCTTCGACATCTCGCCCTTGGGCGTCAGAACGATGTCGGCGGGATTCCATGACGGTGCATCGGGGTAGAAATCAATATAGTTCTCATGGAGCGAGAACACGTAGCCCAGCCGCCGCGCGGTGTCGGCCAGCAGCTTCATCTTCTCGTCGCCGCCCAGTTGCGGGTTGGCCGGCAGATGGTCGGGCAGCTTGACGTCGTACCCGTACCGCTGCCAGTTGTGATAGATGATCGCGACCTCGTCGATGCCGTGGCGTTTGTAGTCCTCGAGCATCCTGGCGCCTTCCTCGAACGTGCCGCCCCAGATGTCGACCATCATTTTCGGCCCTAGCAATTTCAGATACGGCGACGGCGGGTGGGGGAGGTTCGGCAGCACCTCGTCAAGGTCCGTCGAGACCGCGACGTAGCCGGCCTCGGCCAGCGCGTTGCGGCGGCCGTCTGTCTTCGCCGTGTAGACCGACTCGGTCCCCGGCGACTGCGAGGCGTGCGACTTCGTCCAATCCACGTATGCCATGACGAACACGTTTTGCGCCGGCAGATACGACGGGTGCGCGGAATAGAGGTACGGCATGGGCACGGGGCGGCGGAAATCGGCCAGCGGCCGGCCGAGCGAGAACCGTGTGACGCTCGCGTCCGCCGACTCGGCCTCGATGACGAGGGCCTTGCCCGCGATGCGGAACTTCCACGTGACCTTGGCCTCGAACGGGGCGCGCGTGTACTTCCACGTGGCGACGACGATATCGCCCACCACGTCGCACGAGACGAGCTCGGCCTGCTGCTTCTCGACCACCCGCGTTCCCGCCGCCAGCGTGACGCCGCCGCCGGCGCACGGCTTGAACGGCTTCGACTCGTCCACCCGCGCCAGCAGGTCGTCCAGCGTGCCGGTCTTCGGCGCGTACTGGTAGACGATGCGGCCATCGGGGCCGTCGTACGCCAGGACGATCCCCTCGGGCAGACGCCTCACCGTGTTCTTGCCGCCGAGCTTCATCGAGGGGACGATGCCGACGTCGCCGCGGTTGGCCATGGTCTTCAGGTCGGCGTCGGCCAGGAGCTTGTACGCCTTCGCCCCGGTCATGGCGGCGATGAGGGCGGCGCGGGCGTCGCCGGCGGCGCCAACCGTGATGCGCGGCTCAACGAAGTGCGCGAAATCGAAACTGGCGTTCTTTTGCGGCCCCGGCTCGGCCTGGATGCGGAGCGTCACGCGCTTGCCCGCGTACGGCGCCAGGTCGAAATGGAACGCCTTGGGCTCCGCCGCCGTGTAGTGCTCGCGCATAAGCTCCTTTGCGGGGCCGTCGGAGGCCAGCGAGGCGCTGAACGTCACGCCATCGCTCTTTCCGACCGCGTCCGGCCGCATGGCGATGGCGAAGTCCAGCGCGATCGGCCCGGCCTGCGGCAGCTCCAGCCGGTACTCGACGAACGCCGACCCCGTGCCGCCGCGCCACGGGCAGTGGAGGAGCAGGGCGGGCCGGCCGTCGTGCGGCTCGGGGTAGAACGCGATGCCGGAATCATCGGTGAACTGGCCCGACCACGACGGCGGCATGTCGACCGGCGGCTCGCCGTAGCGCCGGTACGCGGCGCGATAAGTCCCGATGTCGCCGAGCATCGTGACGCCCGCCGGCAGCTTGACCCACTGCATCTCGGCCGAGGTCGGGTCGGGGATGGCGGCGCTGTCGGCGGCGCACGCGGGCCCCGGGATTGCCAGGGCGAAGAGGAGTGCCACGGTTGCGGCCGCGCTGCGGGCGAGGCGGCGACCGGCGCTACCGCCGCGGAAGTCGAGACTTTTCATAGGCTGATTTCCTCAAGGAACCACGTTGTCGGCCTCTTTGCGGGGCCAGATCATTGAACCGCCGCGAGGCCCCAGGTGCGCCGCTGTTTTCATGGTCCTTGCACGGAGGCCCGCCGGTTATATACTGTGGCATGTCCGCGGTGCGCCAGTATTGAGACCGTGAGCGCGGGTGCCATGATCTCGCTTGCGTTGGACCCGTCTTTTTCGTGTAATGGCGTTCATCCGAAATCCCTTTCTTCGGTTGAGGGGTTCACCTTGACAACGTCTTTCTTAACCGCACCCGCTAAGGGATTTCGAGTCTTTTTTACGCCGCAGAAACAAAATCACGCTTGGTTAGGGGCTAGTACGTTCAGTTCCTCGTTGCCGCACGAGGGCTCGTGCGGCGCCGGCCAGTCTCGTTGTGGCCCCGAATCTGAACCGGAGTCGTCAACGACCCGTCCCACGCCCTGTGAATCGGAGGAACCGGATATGTCCAAGCAACCCAAGGAATCGGCCTGCTGTGCCGGCGGTCATGCCGAGGTCGGCCCCTCGGGCGTTGCAGCCACCCAGGCGAAGTTCACGGAGTTCATGAAGGCGGCCAACTCGCCTGGCGCCCTCGATGCCCAGACCAAGCAGGCCATGGCGATCGCGCTCTCGGTCATCACCAAGTGCGAGCCGTGCACGAAGAACCACATCCGCAAGGCCCGCCAGATGGGCTTCTCGCAGGATCAGATCGACGAGGCCGCCTGGGTGGCCATCGCCTTCGGCGGCTCGCCCGTCATGATGTTCTACAACGGTATCCGCGCCGGCGAACAGGCCTGAAGCAGCCGCGCCGCAACCGCTCGGGCGGAGGTGGTAAAAATGTGTCCCCAGGAATCGGCGAAAATCGACAAGTTTGACTGCTGCAAGTCAAGAATCATGAAATCGCTTCTGATCATCTGCATCCTTGCGGCAGGAATTGGAATTCTCTCCCTGCTGTATTATCTGCCCGAAGGCAAGGCACCGAACCTTTACCTCAGGGAAGGGACGCTTCATCCCCATGACTCAGTGTGGCTAACGATTGGCCAAAGTGGTTTCCGACTTGACCCATACAAGGTTAAAGTGACGAGCCTTGAGGTCAAGGACGGTTCGGGTAAGCAGTGTCCGTGGAGTACCACCGTGGTTCCCCAATCCCAGATGGGGCCGATATTGAAAATCTTTGTCGACACACGAGGGACGACGGGTTCACTTCATGCGTGTGGGGTGCTCGATTACAAGGGATTCTTGTACGATGTAGAAGCCGCATGGCAGGAATCGCCAACCTCTTGGTGGAACCCAGAATGGGAGTTGCGGACAGGCACGATTGTGCCGCGAGCCAGAGAATAGGGATCTGTCTAAGGGCTAACGCCCCCTCGCAAGAACTTCGCACGTCATCTTGATTTTCCCCGGCCAACATCGCATGATGCTGGCGATGGGGGCAGCCTGTGAAACCTCACTTTGAACGTTGTCTGGATCAGGCCGAGCGACGCCTGGGCGCCGCCCGTCTGCTCGACCGTCTCAGCCTTGTGCTGGCCATTGCCGGTGCCCTCCTCCTGGCGGCGATTCTCGCGCAGCGTGCCTTGGCCGCGCCTGTGCTCACGTGGCAGGCGACGGCCGGGCTGGCGGCGCTCGCCGCCGCCGCGGTCGCACTCCTCTGGTATCTGGCCCGCCCCACGCGCATGCAGGTGGCCTTGCGGCTGGACGAACGCATGGCCCTGCGCGAACGCTTCAGCACCACGCTGGCGATGGCTCGATGCGAGGATGCCTTCGCAGCGGCGGCGCGAGAAGAGGCCTACGCCAAGGCCGAGGGGCTGGACGTCTCGAAGCACTTCCCGATCCGCATGGGTCGCCGCTGGCTCTGGACGGCGCTCTGCTGGGCCGGCGTCGGTGCGGCGGCGGCGTTCATGCCTACGCTGGACCTCCTGGGCCGCCAGGCTGCGGCCAACCTGCTCGCGCAGGAGCATAACCGTGCGCGGCAGGCTGCGGCGGAGGTCAATCGCGTGGTGACGCGGGCCGAGGCCATGGTCAATCGCCTCGACATGCCGGCCGCGGCGGCCGAGTTCGCGCAACTGAACGATATGAAGCCCGAGGCGTCGTCGGAGGACATGCGGCGCGAGGCCATCCGCAAGATGGGCGAGGTCGCCGACAGGCTCCAGGAGATGGGCGCCGGCGACCGGCCCGAGGCCGCCCGCATGATCGAGCAGATGATGAAGCAGTTGAAGATGCCCGCGCAGGCGTCGGTCCGGAAGACCGGCCAGGCGCTGGCCCGCGGCAAGTACGCCGAGGCGGCCAAGGCGCTGGAGCAGTTGCGCGAGGAACTGGCCCGCGGCACTCTGAAGCCCGAGGAGCGGGCCGCGATTGCCCGCGAGATGGAGGGCCTCGGGCGGCAACTCTCGGCCCTTGCGAAGCAGCAGAAGGAGCTTGAGAACGCGCTGGCGGCCGCCGGGGCCGATCGCTCGCTGGCCCAGCTTTCGCCCGATGCCCTGCGCAAGGCCCTCGAAAAGGCCGGCACCGATTCCAAGACCATCGAGAAGCTCCTCCAGAAGCAGCAGGCGTCGCAGCTTGCCTCCTCGGCCTGCAAGAACCTGGCCGACGCCATGTCTCAGTGTGGCAGCGGAGGGGCCGCCGGCGAGCTTTCTCAGGCCGGCCTCTCGGCCGCCGAGGCCCAGCTTTCCGAACTCGAGGCGATGCGCCAGCAGATGGCGCTCCTTCGCGCCACTATCGAAGAACTCCACGCCGGTGCGGCGTCGCTGGGGCAGGGTCTCGGCGGCGTGGGGCCCTTCATGCCCTACGGAGACGGCCAAGGCGAGGGAACGGGCGACCGCGGGCGCGGCGAAGGGCCGCGGGAAACCATGTCTGACACCGCGACCACCACCGTGGGCACGCGGGCGCCCGGCCAGACGCGGCCCGGCCCGGTCATCGCCACCTGGTACAGCCAGGAACAGCAGGTCGCCGGCGAATCGAAGCGCGAGTTCCAGGATGCGCTTCAGGCCGGCAAGGACCGCGCCGCCGAAGCGGTCAGCGAGAACGTCATCCCGTCGCGATACCACGAGTCGGTCAAGAAGTATTTTGAAATGGTCGGAAAACCGGACGAGCCAACCCCGGAATCCCGCAAATAACCGTGCCTATGAAGCATAACCGCGCTACGTTTCCTTCATGGTTCCCGGGCGGGCCGTCCGCATTATGCGCGGGAGGCCTCGTCGAAGATCCGCCGTGGCGGGCGCTTCTGGCCGCCGTCGTCCTGGCCATCGCCGGTTGCGGCAGCGATTCGTCGCACGCCGAAAACGTCGTGGTGGTGTATTGCTCGGTGGACCAGGAGGTCGCCGAGCCGATCCTCGCCGAGTTCGAGCGGCAGACCGGCGTGCACGCGCTTGCCCGTTTCGACACCGAGGCCGCCAAGACGGTCGGTCTCGTCCAGCGATTGCGGACCGAGGCGGCGCGGCCCGTGGCCGACGTGTTCTGGTCGGGCGAGGTCTTCCACACGATTCGGCTGGCGCGCGAAGGGCGGCTTGAGCCGTACCGGTCCGACGTCACTCGCGACTGGCCGGCCGGCCTGGCCGATTCGCAGGGCCGGTGGTACGGCTTCGCGCTCAGGGCCCGCGCGGTCGCCTGGCACACGGGGCGCGTGCGTGCCGAGGAAGCGCCGCGGCGGATCGAGGACCTGCTCGACCCCAAGTGGCGCGGCCGCCTTGTGATGGCGTCGCCGGAGTTCGGCACGACCTCGGGCCACGTCGCGGCTTGGTTCGCCTTCTACGGACCGCAGCGGGCCGCGGAGATTCTGGCGGGTCTCAAGGCCAACGGCGTCCGCCTGGTCGCCGGCAACAGCGTGGCCGTCCGCGTGGTAGCCAATGGCGAGGCCGACGTGTGCCTGACCGATTCCGACGACGTGTACGCGGCCCAGCGAAACGGCTGGCCGGTTGCCATGCGGCCCCTGGGCCACGGCGACGGCGGGGCGATGACCATTCCGAATTCCGCGGCCGTTGTCCGGGGTGCGCCGCACCCGGAGGCGGCCCGGCGGCTCATGGCGTTCCTCCTGGGCGAGACGACGGAGCGGCTCCTCGTGGAGAGCGATTCGCACAACGCGCCGGTGCACCTGGCGCTGGCCGCCAGGTACCCGCAATACGCGGTGCCGGCCCGCCTGCCGGTGGATTACGAAACGGTGGCCGACTGCGTGCCCCAGGCCGTTAGCGCAGCCATGAAGATTCTTAAATGATCCGACCGAGCGGCACGCAAGGGCTGGCGGCGGCGACGGGCCTCCTCGTGGGGCTCGTCCTCGTCCTTCCGCTGGCCATTCTCTACGCGGCGGCCGTGGCGGAGCCGGCGCCGGCCGGCCTGCCGTGGTCGACGGCCCAGTTCGCGTGGCTGGCGGCGCGCAGCATGATCCTGGCGGGCGTGGCGGCGCTCCTGGCCGTGGTGCTCGGATACGTGCCGGGGCGGATTCTCGGGACGATCCAGCGGGGCCGGCTGGCGATGCTGGCGCTCACGCTTGCGCCGCTGGTGATTCCGCGGCATGTGCTTTACTACATCTGGTCGATGCTTCTCAGCCCCACGACGGCCCTGGGGCGGTTTCTGGCCGAGCAGCCGCAGGAGGTGGCGCAGGCGGCTGCCATGCTCACGACCTCGTCGGTGCTGGTGTTGGGGTACTGGCCGCTCGCGGCGCTCCTCGTGGCGCACGGCTGGCGGAATATCGACGCGGAAGTCCTCGAGAGCGGCTCTTTGGAAGCCGGTCCGTGGCAGCGGTTCACGCGGATTCATCTGCCCCTGATGGCCGAGCCGCTGGCGCTGGCGTGGGCGGCGTGCTTCGTGCTGGTGCTCTCGGAGTACGCCACGTTTCACCTGGCGGGGGTCGAGACGCTGGGCGCCCAGTTGGCGGTGGTTTACGAGTTCACCGGCTCGACCGAGGCGGTGGCCCGCGCCGCGTGGCCGCTGGTCCTGGTGGCGGCGGCCGTGGCGGCGGCCCTGACCTGGGGCCTGCGTGGCCGCGGCGAGCCGCAACTCCACGAGCCGCCGCGCGAGGTCCGCCCATGGCAGTGGGCCGTGGTCGCGATTCTGGCGGCGGTATCGCTGGGGGCGCCGCTGGCGATTCTCCTGACCGGCCTCCACGGTACCGGCGCGCTCGGCCAGTTCTGGAGCCTCCAGCGCGACGGCCTCGCCAACTCGCTCCTCGCCGCGGCGGCGGCCACCGTGATCGCGCTTGTCGCGGCGGCGGGCGTGCAGGCGCTCGACCGGTGGGGCCGTGGCGGCCGCCTCCTGGCCGCGGTGATGGGAACGGCCCTGCTGGCGGCCATGTTCCTGCCGGGGTCGCTGGTGGGCGCGGCCCTTCTGCGGGTACAGATACTAATAGGTATTCCTACGCCCGTTGGCGGCGGGTGGTGGCTGCTCGCGGTGGGGCAGGCGGCGCGCTTTGCCGGCGTGGTGGTGGTGATCTTCCGGCTCGCGCGGGATTCCACGGACCGCCACTACGACGAGATGGCCGGCGTCGACGGCGCGGGCTGGTGGGCGGCAGGGTGGCACGTCCGCTGGCCGCGCGCGTGGCCGCTGGTGGCCGGCGCCTGCGTGCTGACGCTCATGCTCAGCCTGACGGAAGTCCCCGCCACGATGATGCTCCTTCCGCCCGGTGTGGCGAACTTCACGCAGCGGTTGCTCAACCAGATGCACTATGCCCGCGACCAGCACGTCATCGCCTCGTGCCTGGCGCTGATAGGCGTCTACCTCGTCCTCGTGGTCCCGGCGGTGCTGGTGGCCGTGGCGCGGCTCGGACGCGCACCGGCGGCGGTGCTGCTCGTGGCCGCGATGATCGTTGGCGTGTCGGGCTGCGAGCCCGGCGTTGCTTCGCCCTCGGGCGTGCAGGTGCTCCAGATCATCGGGACGAGTGGCCGCGGGCCGTGCGAGTTCCTGTACCCCCGGGCCATTGCCATCGACGCCGGCGGCGACCTGTTCGTTGCCGACCGCACGGGCCGCATCCAGCATCTCACGGGCGCCGGCAAGATGGTTGATGTCATCCGTCTGCCTGAGACCGAGAAGGGCTATCCGACCGGCATGACCGTGGGGCCCGACGGCAGTCTGTACGTCGCCGACACGCACTACCACCGCGTGCTCGTGTATGGGAAAGACGGCCGCCTGGTCCGGCAGTTCGGCGGCTTTGGCACGGGCGACGGCCAGTTCATCTACCCGACGCACGTGGCCATTGGCCCCGACGGCCGGGTTTTCGTGAGTGAGTACGGCGGCAATGACCGGGTGAGCGTGTGGTCGCCGGAAGGGCGCTTTCTCGATGCGTTCGGCAGGCCGGGGAGCGGTTCCGGCGAGTTCTCGCGGCCCTCGGCGCTGGCCCTCGATGCGGGCCGCGGAATTCTTTACGTGGCCGACGCCTGCAATCATCGCATAGCCCGCTATACACTCGCGGGAAATCTGGTAGGTTACTTCGGCTCCGTGGGAACGGGGCCGGGGGAACTGCGGTATCCGTACGGACTGGCGCTGGCGTCGGACGGCCGGCTCGTGGTGTGCGAGAACGGTAACAACCGGGTCCAGGTCTTCAGCCCCGAGGGGGCGAGCCTCCGGTGTCTCGGCCTTGCCGGGCGGGAACCGGGGCAACTGGCATATCCGTGGGGCGTGGCGGTCGATCGGCAAGGGCACGTGTTCGTCGTTGACGCGGGAAACAACCGGATTCAAGTGTGGGCACTGTGATCGCGAGCGTCGCGCTGCATTTCAACCAGCCGTGGTGGCTGCTGGTTGCGCTGTCGGTCGTGCCGATGGCGTGGCTGGCGTGGCGCCCGCTGGCGGGCGTCGGCTCGAAACGCCGGGCCCTCGCCATCGCGGTCCGCGTGCTGGTGGTGCTCCTCCTGGCCGCGCTGCTGGCCGACCCGATGCTGACGCAGACGCACGATCAGATCACGCTCGTCGCCCTGGTTGACCGGAGCCAGTCCGTGCCGGAGCCACTGGAGCAGGCGGCGCTCAACTACCTCGCGCAGGCCGTGACGCGGCGCCGGCCCGAGGACCGGCTGGCGGTCATCAACGTGGCCGAAGCGGCGGTCATCGAGAAGCTGGCCAGCGCCGACACCGAGATTCGCCAGCGATCCACCAGCCTCCTCGGCGACCAGACGAACCTGGCGGCGGCCGTCCAGATGGGCCTCGCGATCGCCCCGCCGGCGAGCGCCGTGCGGCTGCTCCTCGTGAGCGACGGCAACGAGACCACCGGCGATCTGCGCGAGGCGGCCCGCGTGACCGCGGCCAACCGGATTCCGATCGACGTCCTGCCGCTGCGCTACCATCACGAGCACGAGGTCGTCTTCGACCGGCTCGTGTCGCCGGCGACCGCGCGGAGCGGCGAGACGATCTCGCTCCGCTTCGTTCTGGCCAGCACCGGGCCGGCACGGGGCAAGATATACCTGTCGCTCAACGGCCGCCCCGTGAACCTCGACCCGTCGGAGACCCGCCGTGGCGGGG
>PMZT01000143.1:17789-17913 GCA_003170085.1 Planctomycetia bacterium
GGACACGCTGCCGCAGAACAACAAGGCCGGCAGCATGACTTACGTGAGCGGACCGGGGCACGTGCTCGTTGTGGACGAGGACGGGCGGGCGGGGTCGGCCGTCGTGGCCGGGCTGGCCGCGGCC
>PMZT01000017.1 GCA_003170085.1 Planctomycetia bacterium
TACTTGCCGGCGTCCTTGACGGGAACCGCCAGTTCGAGCTTGTCGCCGGTCTTGGCGCGCGTCCACCAGAGATGGGCCTCGCCGCTCCAGGCGCCGTTGTAGGTGGTCATTTCCTGTACCTGCGTCTGGCCGCCGGTCTTCGCGATGATCTCGAGCGACTCGCCCTCGATCGCGCCCTTGATGGCCGACGCCGCGGCCGGGGCCGGCGTGGTCCAGTAGCCGANNGTAGTACTTCTCGATGCAGCCCTCGAACGATTTCTGGAACGGCACGCTGTCTCCGATGTGCCAGCGGTTGACCGAGATATGGCCACGGTTGCCCTGGTTGATCGTCTGGTTGTGGTAGGCGTTCTGGAAGAGTTGCGGATTGCTCCATGCGTAGCCGAAGTAATCCTCGGAGCCGGTGCCGAAGGTAGAGGGGAACTTTTCGCCGTCGACGAAGAACTTCTCGTCGCCCTCGCCCCACCAGCCGCCCTTGGGGTTCCAGATGTGCAGCATGACGCCGCAGAACCGGCCGGGGCCGGGCACCTTGAGCATCGTCCAGTCGATCGCGCGCTCGGGCTCGGCGGGCGGGAAGGCGTCGCGATGCCACTTCGCGTGGAAGCGCATGAGCTGGCCGACCGGACGCGCGAGCGGCGCGTGCGTAAAGTTCACGCTCACCGTCCGGTCGGCGGCGCCGTCGTTGGCGAGTTCCACGAGCGCCCCCTTGGCGAACGGCATGTACCAGAACGAGTAGAAGCCGTCGTCGGTCATGCCGAGCGGGAAGGATTTGTACTTGTTGATACCTGGGGCGGTGCCGAAGAAGTCGCCCAGCGGCGCCCAGACGGCCGGCGATTTCTCGCCGTCCCACGTGATGCGGATGGCGAGCTCGCGCAGCGTCTGAATCTCCTCCTCGCGCGACTGCGCCGCGGGCATCTTGATTTTGATGGCCGTGATGGCCCGCTCGCCTTCAAGCTTCAGCACGGTCACGGTCTTGCCCGCGCCAACGGCCACGGTCTTGCCCGCGCCAAAACCCTCGGAGAACGACACCTCGTGATTATGCGGGCCGACGGGCCCATCGCCCAGCTTGCTCGTGAGGATTTCATCGGCGGCCTTGAGCGCCGCGGTCTCGTCGGCCGAGAGCGCCATCTTGAACGTGGGCACCTGCGTGCCCTTGGGGAATGTTTCATATGTGAAATGGTAGTAGTTACCCCAGCCCTTCTCGCCCACGATCTTGCACGACTTCTGGTACGGAATGGGCACGTAGCAGTTCATGCCGCGTGAGGCGTTGTGCACCAGGGCCGGGTAGACGAACGGGGCGTTCTTGAGGTCGAAGTAGCCGGCGAACGGCAGGTCAACGGCCGGCTCGGCGGCGCCGTCGAGGTAGATCTTGACGTGCCCGGCATCGGCCTTGGCCGACCAGATGCGCCAGATGCAGCCGGGGCCTTCCATCTCGGAGAAGACCGAGACGTCGCCTTCCTTGCGGATGATGCCGCCGCCGTCGCCGTTGGCGTCCCACTTGACGTACTTGCCGGTGGCCTCGTCGTACTTCGACGCGCGGTCGTAGCTGGACCATTGGGCGCACGTGTCGCCGGCCGGCGGCTGGACCGCGAGGTGTTCGAGGTCGGTCAGGCGCTTGACGAGGTCGACATAGGTGAACTTCTCCTCGGCCCCGGCCGTGGCCGTGACCGCGAAAAGAACCGCTACGGCTGCAAGGTGTGCTACGCGTCTCATGGCTTCCTCCTGTTGAGTGCTTGTTGCGTAATTAAACCCGCGCCCGCCGCGGCGGGCCGCTGAATGCGTTCGCCAGGCGTTCATCATATCATATGACAGCGCTACTTCTAAGGTTTTGCGCGGCGGGTCTCCGTACTTGTTTAGCGCCATGGCCGGACACGACGGGCGGCCACATGGGGCCGCCCCTACGCAGCGCGCAACCGTAGGGGCACCCCCATATGGGTGCCCTGGAGCGGCCAAGAACCGCGTCATAGGCATTAACGCTAAACACGTACGGTCTCCGTACCGCCGCGCAAATTGTGACCGAGCGCTGCTATACTCACTTTGCCTGCCCAACCGCCGGCGGCTCGATCTTCAGCCGCGCGCGCTGGCCCTTCAGCCACGCATCGAGCGCCCCGCCACCGGACCATTCGCGGACCGTCGTGAGGCCTTCCTTGCGGGCGACCGTCTCGAAACGGTCAACGAGGGCGACGGCATCGGCGTCGCCGGCCTTGGCCCGCACGATCTGGAGGTACAACACGGGCAGCCGCGCGACCGCCACGCGATGCGTGAAGAGCGGGCTCGCGGCGGCCTGCGTCTCGGCCTGGTCGAAAAGGCGGACCGCCTGGGCGATGAACTCGGGCGCGAGGTGCGGCGCCTCGGGCTTATCGAAGATATGGACATGCCACTCCTTGTGCTCCGACGGCCCCCGCTCCAGCAGGTCGACGTACCGCCGCATCGGCCACGCCGCCGGGCCGTAGTAAGCGGCGAGAAATTCGTCGATCGCGCGGTCGGTGTCGTAGTTCGGGTTCCACAGGGTCTTGGCCATGATCCAGGTGCGAAGCTCGGCCAGTTCGGCGCCGGGGGTGAAGTAGGCGGCCTCCTCGTACATCCCCTTCACGCCGTTGGCCGCGAAGAACCGGATGTTGGGCCGCAGCACCCGCAGGTTCGGAAACGGCATGACGCTGTGGCCGAAGTTGACGACATAATCCCATATATACAGCCGGTCGCACAGGGCGTGCCAGCCGCGGATGTCCTCGACGAACGTGCGGTTCTGCTCGCAGCCGTCCAGCGGGTGGGCGAAGCAGCACTCGATGCTGCACAGGCGCACGCACACGTTCGGCCGCGGGCGCACGGCCTTGGGCGGCTTGCGGCTCCACTGGTAGGCCAGCGTGTCGATGATCTTGTCGGGATAATCCTTCGCGATGTCGTCGGCGATGGCGTTGACGAACTCGATGAGCGGCCCCGCCTGGCTCTCCTCGCGGTCGGCCACGGCCTTGCAGCCGGCGCACGTGCAGAAGTTGGCCCAGTCGTTCTGCGAGACCGAGAAGAGCGTGGCCTCCGGCGATTCGGCGATCCAGCGGCGCACGGTTTTCTTCGCGAGTTCCAGGACCTGCGGGTTCGTGAGGCAAAGCTGCGTATTGCCGCTCAGGCGCTTGCCTTTGACCTCCGAGAAATACTCCGGGTGGGCCGCGAACTCCTTGGCCGGGTCGAGAATGGAGTTGAACGTATGTACAAAGTGCGCATACGAGACCTTGCCGCCGCGCGCCTCGTCGAGCGCCGTCTGCGTCCCGTTGATCTTGTTGCGCACGGCCCAGTCGGCCGGGCGCGAGCACGGGTAATCGGTCGAGCGCAGCTCAAGCGGCGGCACGTAGCGGACCGAGAGGTCGCCCACGGCGATCGTGCCCGCGGCGGGGATGACCGTGCAGCCGGCCCCGACGGGGTTCTGCTCGTCCTGCTCCCTGGCCCAGTAACTGCCGCCCTTGGGGGCGATGGTCCGCCCCGCCACGAACCAGCGGCACCCGCAGTAGTCTTCGAGGAAGGTGTAGACGGCGTAGAGGACGCCGCGCTTGCCGCCCGCGAGCACAAGGGCCGGCCCCTTGGTCTCGATCGCGATGCCCTCGAGGCCGAGCTTCTCGAAATCGACCGCCACGCCGAGCTTCGCGAGCGTCGCGTCGCAACGGCCGACGACGATCGGCGTCTGGTCCTTCAGGGCGCCCTCGGCCACCACCGGCAGCCGCCGACCGGTCATCTGTTCGAGGGTGGCGGCAAGGTCGTTCGCCGCCAGCGTTTCCTGCGGCGTGGCCTTGTCGGGGATGACGATGGCGTGCGTGGCCGGGTCCAGAACCTTGCCGCCGATCTTGATGACACACTGCCCCGGCTCGGGCGCGGGCCGCGCCGCAGGGGCCTCGGCGCCACATGCCAGCGCGGGCACGGCAAGGATCACGACCATCCAGGAGATGAGTTTCATGACAAGGCTCCTTATATCAAGAAATTACGTCAGAACGGCCTTTGTTTGTGGCACAGTCCCGAACAATCGGGGCTGTGCTTTTCGGTTCATTCACCCGCCTTCGCCCCTGGACCCCACACTGACAAAGTGTGAAAGTGCAAGAGTGCAAAGGGTCATTTCAAGTCCACGCCACCCATGGGCACAACCACCCGAAAACCGTAGTGGCAGTTCCGGATGACGGGCAAGCTCCCGTACCGGTACGCGGCGCGGCAGAGGTCCGGATTGAGGTTCCAGGAACCGCCGCGCAGCACACGCTGGCTACCGGACGCCGGCCCTTGGGGATCCGCCGCCGCGCCTTTCGCATAATCCCCGTACCAATCGGCGCACCATTCCCACACATTCCCGTGCATATCATTGAGACCCCACGCATTCGGCTTCTTCTGGCCGACGGGATGCGTCGTGCCGCGTCTGTTTCCCTCGTACCATGCATAGTCGCCAAGGGCGCTATCGGCGTCGCCAAAGGAGAATGCCGTGGCCGTGCCCGCGCGGCAGGCGTATT
>PMZT01000124.1:0-671 GCA_003170085.1 Planctomycetia bacterium
GGCATGGGCCCGGTCACGATCGCGGTCGACTCGTTCGGCCCCGTTACCGACAACGCCCAGTCGGTGTACGAGTTGTCGCAGATCGAGTCGAAGCCCGACATCAGGAACGACCTCAAGAAGAATTTTGGCTTCGATCCCGATTTCGAAAACGCCAAGCACTTCCTGGAATCCAATGACGGGGCCGGCAACACCTTCAAGGCCACCGCCAAGCCGGTGCTCATCGGCACGGCCGTCGTGGGCGCCACAACCATGATCTTCAGCATCATCCTCCTCTTGGGCAACAACCTGCCCGGCGGCCTGGCGGAGGTCATGAAGAACCTGAGCCTCGTGCAGCCGGAGATCGCCTTCGGCCTGCTCATGGGCGGCGCCACGATTTACTGGTTCACCGGCGCCTCGTGCCAGGCGGTCGTGACGGGTTCGTTCCGGGCGGTCGTGTACATCAAGGAGCACATGGACCTGACGAAGAAGACCGCCGACGTGGCCGATTCGAAGGAGGTCGTCAAGATCTGCACGCAGTACGCCCAGAAGGGCCTCGTCAACATCTTCATCGTGGTCTTCTGCCTGGCGCTGTCGCTGGCGTTCTTCAACTCGTACTTCTTCATCGGCTACCTGATCGCCATCGCGTTCTTCGGCCTCTTCCAGGCCATTTTCATGGCCAACGCCGGCGGCGC